>JAGQWR010000103.1 GCA_020437105.1 Saprospiraceae bacterium | reverse complement strand
AATTTCAGATCGCTCTAAAATTCGGGACAGCCTCTTTTTTATTTGTAATGTTGGATGTTTGGCAGGTCTTTGGTGTAGATTATTAAGAAACAAATTTAACCTTTCAAAATTTGGACAGTCAAAGGCATATTTTGAAATTGAAAATCACCTAAATGCAAAATGAAAGATTTGGTTTTATTGGGGCTTTATTGCTTTTAATCACATGTACTTCCTGCCAAAAAGATGAAATACCTCCACAGACCCCACCTGAATTTGAGTTGAACCTTCCGGAAGACCCTTATGATTATATTACCCTCAATCTGCCAGACCATCTTGTAACCAACGTGCTCTTAGGACCGGGCCAAAAAGCAGCAGTTGACAATGACAATACGCCGACTACAAATCCGACAACAAATGAAGGGGCAACACTTGGCAGAGTACTCTTTTATGATAAAAAGCTAAGTGCAAATGGTACCATATCTTGTGCGTCATGCCATAAGCAGGAGCATGGGTTTTCAGATAATGAGGTATTCAGTTTCGGATTTGAAGGGGGTAAAACAAGAAGACATTCCATGTCTTTGATTAATGCCAAATGGTATGGGCGGGGTCGATTTTTTTGGGATGAACGAGCAGCGACATTAGAAGATCAGGTATTAATGCCACTTCAAGACCCCGTTGAAATGGGGATGACCTTAGAGGAAGTGGTGTATTCTGTTGGCGCACAATCTTATTATCCGCCACTTTTTGAGGATGCCTTTGGAACAGCAGAAATAAACTCCGAGCGCATTGCAAGTGCATTAGCTCAATTTGTCAGGAGCATTGTTAGCACGAACAGTAAATATGATGAGGGCAGACAACAGGTAAATTTACCAACAAACGACTTTCCAAATTTTAGCGAAAGCGAAAATAATGGGAAACGACTGTTTTTTCTACCTGTTAATCTGGGAGGGGGAGGTTGTATTGGATGTCATTCTACCGAAGCATTTATCAATCCGGATAACGGTCCAACCAATAACGGGTTAGACGCAGAATCTACAACTGATTTGGGCGTTTATGAAGCTATAAACAATCCGGCATTTTTAGGAACCTTCAAAGTGCCTTCATTAAAGAGTGTGGCGTTAACTGCTCCATATATGCACGATGGGCGATTTTCTACTTTAGAAGAAGTAATAGAGCATTATAACAGTGGGATACAGGATCATCCCAATTTAGGTGCTGCATTAAGGGATGATAACGAACAACCCATTCAATTAAATTTGACGGAGCAGGAAAAGACAGATTTAGTTAATTTTCTCCATACCTTAACCGATGAGGATATAACGAATGATATAAAATTTAGCAATCCGTTCTAATGATATAAAGCAGGATATCTAATAAAGAATGTGGCGTTTAGCCGGGATTTTTATGCCCGAATGGCTGTCGGACTTGCTTCCCGTTTTTCCATATGCGCAGGAAGGGCACAGTGGTGATTGAGCAGGCGCCAGTTTACATAGTGCGAGTAAGCAATGATAATACCGCCAATCGCAGTCAGCAGGTGTTCTGCATGTCCCGGAATAATTCGGCTCAAGGCCAAAAATCCGAAACCGAAGACAGCTACATAAACAGGTCGCCAAGAACCGTGTCGCGGAATACTGCGTCCCAATGACCAACTGGCTATCAGCATACTCAGGACAATAAAAACGAATTCAATGAGTCCGTGTGCCATCCACTCCAAACCTCCCAGCATGCCCAGGGTAAGAATAAATGGCAGCGCCAGGCAATGAATTGCACATAGGGCTGAGGCAAAAAATCCTAAGAAATCAAGATTCCAACTGGTAAAGCGAGGCATAGATTAACTGAGTTTCAATTGCAAAACTAATAAAAATGCAACATTGTTGCAATTAAGGCAGCATTTTTTGCAATTCACCTACTTTATCCTGCAACCAGGGGCGGTTTATAATGGCTTGCGTCCCCGTGATTTGGTCAGCCAGTTTCTCCAATTCCTGCTTAGATCGGTTGTTTGGCTGGTAATCCATTTTATTTTTGATCGCCATGGCTTTTTTAGTATATCTAAACAAATTATTGAGTCCCTGGATGCGGTCATCTGTCATTCGTTTATTGCGCTTCATATTTTGTTGGAAAGCTTCCGATAATGCCCGTAGTGCTTCATATTCCTGTAAGTCGTAGTATGTACGCAGGAGAAGGGCCTTGGTAGCCAGATAGTAGCGCGGATCATTGTACTCCAGATGTGCCAATAATTCGAGCGTTCGTTCGGGTTGGCCTACGGTGTAATAATAGGACGCCAGATTAAATTTATAGGCACGTTCTGCCGAGTCGGGGTGGAGGCTGCTTTTATATTGTTCTATAAACTGCCGCACCCATTCCAGTTCACCCGCTCGAAGGGCAATGGTTACGATGTTTTTATAATGCCATTCCGGAAGGCGGCCTTTCTGGAATATAAGTTCCTGCTCTAACTGCCATTTTATGATAAGCAGGGCACGGGCATGATACTCATTCATTCCCTGATTTATCCGATCAATACAATAGTTGAGTAGCATATTATACAAGTCCTCTCGCTCGGAACGCGGAAAATAGGCTTCCAGTTTTTGAAGGCTTGTCAGGGTTTTTTCGAGCGTTTGGTCAGGGTTTCCAATTAGTAAAAAATAAAGTTGGTAATAAATGATAACGGCTGGAATTTGATTGAAGTAATCCAGGCGCTGCCCCACATGATCCAGTATCTCAGCAAGCAGATGTTTTTCATAATTTCCCTTTAAGATCTGCTTTCGTATGACTAATTCACAGTGATCCCGGAGCTTCTCCGAAATAAAAAAACAATCCAGCTGGTCCTGCTTTTTTTGAAGATTTGGATCCCATTCATGCTTACCTTTACGTCGGTAGTCGATATCGGCTTCCCGGAAGGCGTAAAAGGCTTCCAGGTGATAATTACTGTTTCTGACAGGTTCCTTTTCTGTTTGAGTTTGAAATTCTTGTAGCCGTTTTTGGTATAAGACAGATTGGTCATCTTTCCGAAGCCGCTGAAGTAATAATCTGGATTGAGCAGCATATTCTTCCGAAAAAGACTCCATTTTGTAAAAGCTTTCGAGCAATCGAACAGCATAACTAAAAACAACGGATAAACGGTGGAAATCAAATACTTCTCCAGGGAAAAGCTGTTCAAAAAGTACCGTTCTGTGGCACCGATTTTCATCAAATTGGGGATAGACTAAACTGAGATATTCTATAAGTTGCCGGACATCCAGGTGCTTGTTGTGATAAGGAGATTCTGAAAATTCCCGGAAACGGGTCATTTCTCTCCTCGATAGCGGATTTAGTAATTGAATTAGTCGAGAGTTTTGCATAAAAAAAATCAAAAAATATTTTTGTCAAAGACCCCTTAAAACAGGGTTTATGCTGCCTGATGAAGATAAAAAAATCCAAAAAAAGCTGAAAATTGTATTTTTTTCACCCTATCCTTATGTGCATTTTTGTAACGGTGTCAGAACAGGCTGACCCAACCAGTCCAGGTTTATCTAAAATTCACTTGACCATGAACAAACCGATTTCTTTGTTTTTCTACTTGATGCTGACCATTCTATCCATTGGGTCCGGCACTTTTTCGTTTGCAAATACTCCAAATTCAGAGGAACTCCTTGTATGTGAGATCTTCGATATGACGGCCATTCCATCCGATTGTAATCCAAATGGAGTATTTACGGTAGAGATTAATTTTGGATACGCAGACCAGGGAAGTTCTGGTTTTTCTATTGTTGGCAACGGGACTGACTATGGAGATTTTGAATATGCCAGTCTGCCAATTGTTCTCGGTCCTTTTATGGGCGGCACCGGCCAGATGTGGGAGTTTGTCGTCATTGACAACGATAACCCGAATTGCTCCGATTTTGTAAACGTAGGCGAGGTTTCTTGTGTAACGGCCTGCGATGCCGATAATTTGACGGTAGAATTATTAAACGTTACGGGAGATGGTACCCTGTTTGAAATAGGATACGATCCGAACGCCCCGCCTCCAAATACATCTGGGGTTGATGTGAGTTATAATGGTGTCGGAATTGGTTTTTTCCCATTCTCCCAATTGCCCGCCGAAATATTTATTCCGTGTTCATCTGGCGCCAATGGGGTACTCACCGCCTGCGACAATGATACCGACTGCTGTGTTGAATTTTTGGTTGAGGTGGCAGATTGCTCCAATACCTGCAATATATGGGATCTGGTAGTCGAGCAATTGCCTTGTACACCGAATGGTGTATTTAGTGTTGTAATTGACTTTAATTATGACAATGTGGGCAGCATGGGATTCAGCGTGCTCGGCAATGGAAATAATTATGGCGACTTTGAATATGCAAACCTGCCCATTACGCTTGGCCCCTTTGTGGGGGATGGTACTACAATCTATGAGTTTGTTGCGATCGACAATGAAAATCCCGGTTGTCAGGATTTTGGCGTCATTGGCCCCGTAAATTGTCCGGTTGGAAACTGTAGCATCACAGATCTCATCGTGGAGGCTTATGATTGTAATAATGACGGGTTATTTATGGTTGACCTGGATTTCAATTATGCCAATACCAGCGACTTCTTTAAAGTATTTGTCAACAACGAATTTTACGGCGAGTATAATTACAATGACCTGTTTATTACGATTGGTCCGTTTCCGGGTGATGGTTCTGCCTATGTCTTTGAGGTCGAAGATGGAAACCATCCGGATTGCCATGCAATTTTTACCCTGCTTGCGCCGAATTGCAATACCAACTGCCATATCACGGATTTGTCAGCAGATCTGATCAGTGACAACGCCGACGGTTCCTTCTTCCTGGTGGATTTTAATCACTCAGGTACCTCAAATCTCGGCTTTGATGTATTTTACAATAATGAGTCCTTAGGATTCTACTCCTACAATGAGTTGCCTTTAGAGCTCTTTATCCCGTGCAACCTGGGCACACCGGGCGTATTGACTGTGTGCGATAACGACAACCTTGATTGTTGTGCGTCCATCGACCTGGAATTGCTCGATTGTGCCAACACCTGCGAAATTTGGGACCTGATCGTGGAGGCTTATGAGTGTAATAATGACGGGTTGTTTATGGTTGACCTGGATTTCAATTATGCCAATACCAGCGATTTCTTCAAGGTATTTGTCAACAACGAATTTTACGGCGAGTACAATTACAATGACCTGTTTATTACGATTGGCCCGTTTCCGGGTGATGGTTCTGCCTATGTCTTTGAGGTCGAAGATGGAAATCATCCGGATTGTCATGCAATTTTTACCCTGCTTGCGCCGAATTGCAGTACCAACTGCCATATCACGGATCTGTCAGCAGACCTGATCAGTGACAACGCCGACGGTTCCCTCTTCCTGGTGGATTTTAATCACTCAGGTACCTCGAATCTCGGCTTTGATGTATTTTACAATAACGAGTCCTTAGGATTCTACTCCTACAATGAGCTTCCTTTAGAGCTCTTTATTCCGTGCAATCTGGGTACACCGGGCGTATTGACTGTGTGCGATAACGACAACCTCGATTGTTGTGCGTCCATCGACCTGGAATTGCTCGATTGTGCCAACAC
This sequence comes from Saprospiraceae bacterium, assembly GCA_020437105.1. GTDB lineage: Bacteria > Bacteroidota > Bacteroidia > Chitinophagales > Saprospiraceae > JAAEZH01. Next base: position 24,033 of record JAGQWR010000103.1, on the reverse strand, counting down.
CTGCGAAATTTGGGACCTGATAGTGGAGGCTTATGAGTGTAATAATGACGGGTTGTTTATGGTTGACCTGGATTTCAATTATGCCAATACCAGCGACTTCTTTAAAGTATTTGTCAACAACGAATTTTACGGCGAGTACAATTACAATGACCTGTTTATTACGATTGGCCCCTTCCCGGGTGATGGTTCTGCCTATGTCTTTGAAGTCGAAGATGGAAACCATCCGGATTGTCATGCAATTTTTACCCTGCTTGCGCCGAATTGCAGTACCAACTGCCATATCACGGATCTGTCAGCAGACCTGATCAGTGACAACGCCGACGGTTCCTTCTTCCTGGTGGATTTTAATCACTCCGGTACCTCGAATCTCGGCTTTGATGTATTTTACAATAATGAGTCCTTAGGATTCTACTCCTACAATGAGCTTCCTTTAGAGCTCTTTATCCCGTGCAACCTGGGCACACCGGGCGTATTGACTGTGTGCGATAACGACAACCTTGATTGTTGTGCGTCCATCGACCTGGAATTGCTCGATTGTGCCAATCCTTGTGAAATATGGGACGTGGTTTTAGAAGTGTATGATTGTAATAATGAGGGGCAATTTATGGTTGATATAAATTTCAACTATGCCAATACCAGCGACTTCTTCAAGGTATTTGTTAATAATGAATTTTACGGGGAGTATGCCTATTCAGATTTGTTTATCGTCATCGGTCCTTTCGCCGGAGATGGATCTGTATATACCTTTGAAATTCAAGATGCCAATCACCCGGATTGCGGACAACACCTTACTATTGAGGCACCCAATTGCGAAGTTGGTTGCCAAATCGGCGACCTGGTCCTGGATTTAATAAGCGATAATGCAGATGGCTCTTACTTCCTCTTAGATTTTAATCACTCCGGTACCTCGAATCTCGGTTTTGATGTATTCTACAATAATGAGTCCTTAGGGTTCTACTCCTACAATGAGCTGCCTTTAGAGCTCTTTATCCCGTGCAACCTGGGCACACCTGGAGTTCTGACAGTATGTGACAATGATAACCTCGATTGTTGTGCGTCCATCGAATTAGAATTGAATGATTGTGTACCCGAATGTGATATATGGGATCTTTCAGCCACACCCGATTGTAATGCAGACGGGGATTATTTCCTTTTGGTGAATTTCAACTATGTAAATGTTGGATCCTTAGGATTTAATATGAGCTACGCCGGTGTGAATCTGGGTACATTCCAGTATGCTGACCTTCCGATCCTGATCGGCCCATACCCGGGAGATGGTTCTCAAAATGACCTGATCGTTCGGGATAATGAAACAGGGCAGTGTAAAGAAAAACTGGAAGTTGAGCCTATCCTTTGTACTGATGAGTGTGCCATTTTTAACCTGACGGCGACTACATCCTGCGACCCGAATGATGACAGCTACGACGTGACGATCAACTTTGATTACGTTAATCCGGGCAACAACTTCTTCACCGTATTTGTGGATGGACAATCCCTGGGATCCTTTTTGCTGGCTGATTTGCCGCTTACCATTGAAAATTATGAAGGGGTACCGGGTGCCAACATCCAAAGCCTGGTTGTTTGCATCAATGATATGCCAAACTGCTGTCAGGACGTGAGCTTTGAAGTACCTGATTGTGATGCGCCACCCTGTGAAATTACCAACCTGGCCATCACGAATTACGAATGCAACGCTGAGGGCGAAATTTTTGTCCAACTGGATTTTGATTATGGTAATGTCAGTACCAACGGATTTAAATTTTATTTCCAGGGACAATATATCGGATTGTATAACTATAATCAGGTGCCGTTTAATTATGGTCCTATCCAGAATAATGGAAATAACTGGACTTTTGGAGTGCGTGATAGCCAGATCCCGGGATGTAAAGCCGTATTGGTAACCGATCCGATTAACTGTGACGAAAACTGCGATGTTTTTGATCTGGTAGTTGACCCGGGAGCTTGTAGTCCGAATGGAGGTTATGCCTTATTTATAAACTTTGGGTATAGCGGAGCGACCTCCGATATTTTTGAGGTGATCCACATGGGTCAGGTAGTCGGTACATACCCGCTTTCGGAGTTACCCATCACTATTGAAAATTTCCCGGATCCGGTTAACCCGGTAGAGGGTGTAACAGTTTGTATTCCGGGTTCATTTGAATGTTGTGCCAGTGTTGAATTCCAAACTCCGGAATGTCCGATGGCTCTGGTTTGGCCGGGTGATGCAAATGACAACAATATTGCGAATAACAATGACCTGTTGAATATCGGTATCGCCTATGGCAGCACCGGACCTGAACGGACAAATACCAGTATCAACTGGGAAGGCATGGAGTCTGCAGACTGGATGCTGCAATTTGATGGCAGCGGCGCAGATTACAAACATGCTGATACCAATGGGGATGGCATGATCAACAGTGCCGATGTGCTGGCGATTCTTGAAAATTACAATGAGACCCACGGCCCTGTTGGAATCGAGCCAAATGAAGTAGGTGGTGCCAATGATCCACCTGTTTATGTTGACCTTCCGAGTCCGTCTGAAGTTGTTTTGGGTGAGCCTTTCTCCGCACCAATTATGATTGGTACAGAGACCATCCCTGCTGAAGATTTTTACGGACTTGCTTTTACCATACAGTTTGACCCGGCCATAATTGATCCTAATAGTGTATCGGTTGAGTTTATGCCAAGCTGGGCCGGAGCCCCCGGATTAAACCTTCTTGTATTATCCAAAACCTTTGCTAATCAGGGATATATTGATGTGGCGCTGGTGCGAAATAATCAGGAGGAAGTTACAGGAGGTGGAATGGTTGCTTCGTTTGTAGGAATCATTGATGATGTACTCGGCAAGACGGATGTAGAGGTAGAAATAGTACAGGTACACATGATCAAACGTAATGAGGATTTGATACCAGTACAGCTTCCCGTGGAGACCATTGCCATTCAGGGTCCTAACACCAATTACCAGGACAGGCTTGCTCAGGTAAATCTATATCCGAATCCAAGTACAGGAAAAATCTACCTGAATACCCCGGAAGGTTTAGTGATTGATCAGTGGGAAATTACCGATGCTCAAAGTGGTTCTTACTTTACCGGAACGGCAATAAATAATCACCAGATTGATCTGTCTGCATTGCCAACTGGTATATATGTGATTCGGTTAAAAACACCTGAAGGGGTAGTTGTACGCAGAGTCATGAAGCAATAATTAAACGCGAGCGTAATAAGAATTTTATAGCTGGAAACAGGTGAAATTTGCCGGGGTCAATTTGTTGACCCCGGCTTTTTTCATGTGCTTCCGCAAATTATATTTAATGCCTAACCAGAATTTTCTTCGTCTGGGAATCCTGACCGGTTTGTAGCCTGACAAGCAGGAGCCCTTCCGGGAAATCGTTTATCGGGATGGTCAAAATTTCTCCAGCTCCGGATAATTGGGTTTCAAATAATCGGCGTCCCTGCAGATCGAAAACAGAGATCAAAACCGGAATATCCGGCAGACCCTGCATCCTGATCTGGAGCGATTCATTGGCTGGATTCGGACTAACATCCCAACTGAATGTGTTTGACTCATTGGAGTTGAAAAGGGCTTCTGCACGTATATTTTCCGGATTCATTGGGCCATGGATACCCTGAAGGGCCATGTTTCCGGGAGGTTCCTGTTCACAATCCGGATCACCGTAAATGATGTAAATTCGGAAATACAGATCCGGGCAATTGCCGCCCCACCATTTCCAGCGAATGGTTCGAACGCCATTCATATCAATAGAGTCTATTGACAGGATTTGACCTACTCCCGGACCATGTTGCAGGAAATCTGTCGGACTTGGGATTAAAGCCAGGCAATAAGGCAAATAGAGGGTGTCCTGGTGATACAGGGTGTCTCCGGCAACGATAATAAATAGATCATCCTGATCCGGACAAAACATACTGCAATCCTCGTCATATACCACATATAATTTAAAATACAGGTCCGGACAGCCACCGCCCCACCATTTCCACCGGATGACCCGAATGCCACCCATATAGGAGTCTATGCTTAACATTTGTCCGACTCCCGGAGGCAATTGCAGAAAATCTGCCGGGCTGGGGATCAGATCCAGGCAACCGCTTAAATACAGGGTGTCCTTGCTGTACAAGGTATCTCCCATACTGGTGATAATATACAGATCGCCGGGGCTCGGACAATAACCATTACAGTTTTCGTCATAAATAACAAACAAGCGGAAATACAGATCCGGACAGCCACCGCCCCACCATTTCCAGCGAATAACCCGAATGCCATTTTGATTGTAATAATCGGTGGAGAGCATTTGTCCAACGCCCGGGGGCAATTGCAAAAAATCTGCCGGACTCGGGATTAGGTCCAGGCAGCCACTTAAATAAAGAGTATCATGCGAATACAACGTGTCTGTGCCTACAATGATAAAGAGGTCATCATTTTCCGGGCAGGTACACGTCAGGCAGGGTTCATTGGTAGCAGGGCAGGAGACTACAACTGCCATTACCGGGCAGTTAACGATGACCTGTCCACATTCATCCAATATTTGCATCGGAATCGGGTGTGGTACATCACATTCCAAATTATTGGTTGAACCCACTTGCCAATAAGGGGTGCCACAAACGCCACAGCCGCAATTTCCGGTCACGGATACGTTTATCCAACCAAATAAATTGGCATACCCGAATGTGTTGGCTGCAGGCAAACCTCCACATTGTTTTATCCGAATGGTTAGCGGTCCTCCGGACGGATTTATAGTGATGGGATTATCCAGGTGAAAAGTATAATCCAACACGGGGAGACCTGGTGTTGGCGGTGCTTGAATATATGGGTCAGATTGTGGAATAACATCCCCATCCTGTCCGATAATTTCAAACTCAAAATATTCCAGTTTATTCAATAGGTAATTTGTGCCGCCAAACCAATGGGGGCGCACCCCTGTAATGATGACTTCAGACACCGTTTGAATACTGCCATTTGGGGTGATTTCGAGTATCATATCGTCGGCCGGATTGTGCTCAATACAACCTCTGGACATGATGCTACTCACCCAAACCCAATCAGCATTATAATTGGTACCTAGTTGAATTTTCGAAGATTGGCAATTATCCCGGTGCAGTTCAACTAAGCCGCAATCTGCCTCCTGGCTGGCGCCCTGGCAGATTTCGTTATTTCCAATCTGGTTGGCTACTTCGAGCTTGTAAGTATAAACCGGGTCATCCGGGCAGAAGAATTCCAGCGCTTCCGGTTGATTTAGATCAGGCAATTGGTTTAAAATAATGAGTGCGGCCTGATCCAGGTCCTCGTACTCAATAGAAATTAATGGGGGGTAGTCCGGAAATGTTTGAGACAACCCCACTGTAGAGCATGCGATCAGCACACCAAAAACAGTAGCGAATGTAAATCTCATGGCGATTTAATGTTTTGATTTGGTGAATAGAAAATAAGGGCTCAGCCAGAGCTGAACCATTTAATTTGCAATTTTAGGGCTAGGTAACGGACGGAGCTTATCTGATAGAAGTTAACTCGATGTCAATTCTAAAAGACGGATTATAATTGTGTGTTAGGCTTGAAATGCTTTAGAGTATTTAGGGAATCAGGTACTTGAAGTCCCCAACATTCTCTTTCACTGAGGTTGGAAGGTGTAGTAAAAGAATCTCAGCTGACTATAGGTTTAACAGCCAACAGCATGTCAAGTTAATTGGATTGGTTTATTCTGTAAAGTAAGGCGCACAAAAGCTCGTTCATTTCTGATTGATTTGTACGCTTTGAAGCTGTTTAAAATACCTCACTGGTTCTTTACCCACATTTCGTTTTTTATCGCCACGTAGCGCTGCCAGGCGGCTCAAAAAAGCCTTAATTGGAATGAAAATTCAATTTCCGAATTCTCAGCAGGTATTCTTAATCGACTTCGTTCTTAAAGATACGTTATTTTAGATAGGGCGCGGCAGTTGGGTTGGGAATCAAAACATATTTTAATTACTAATTTAATTTGTTGCAGTACTAAACTGTTCGTCAGAAATTTGCCTCCTCATGAACCAAAACCTTTTTTTTTCCGTTTATAGCCGTATAAAGGTTTTAGTTCATTCGGGGCCGGCAGAAATATACAATCGTCTTGTAGGTAATTCTGCCAAACCATTAGGGTGCGAATCTTTTTTGTTCCCAAATACCGGTAAATTTTTTTTGGACGAATGTCATTCCTGTCGGCTCCTTTTATGCTTGTCTTTGTCCTCCTCCTCTTTTTCCTGTTATACGTGTTTGTTACAAGTGGCAATCCGTTTTATGATTTGGTCAGATTGCCGCGCTACTGGTTTTTGGTAAATCGGCACCATGTTGGATTTGCACAACCGGAGAAAATAAAATACGGTCCGCACCCGGCTCAGTACCATCTTTTCATAGCAGCCAGAAATCCGACCAGGGAGCAGCAACCTGCCATTCTTTTTATTCATGGTGGTGGCTGGCAATTTGGGAAACCAGCTCTATTTCTGGCACATGCCGAAGTATTGTCTGATGCCGGTTACCCGGTCTATCTAATGTGTCATCGTAAGGTACCTCGTTATCACGCAAAACACATGCTGGAAGATCTGGATCTGGGGTTTCAGGCCTGTCAGGCAGATTTAAGTAAACGAATAGGGGAGAAGCGAAAGATTATTGTGGGCGGGATGTCATCCGGCGGAAACCTGGCCGCCTTGCTTTTTTTGAAAAATGCGTCAAACGACAAATTAGTAGCAGGCTTTTTTCAAGGTGCTCCGCTGGACTTAACCAAAATGCCTCTAAGCCCTTCCGTCACGCTTTTCGCCGGAAGGCGGAAAAAAGCACTTTTCCAGTTTGCGAATCCGATTAGTTATTTAAAAGAGTCGGATAAACGACCTGTGCTTATTACCCAGGGCTTAAAAGACGGAATGGTACCTCCGGCTACTTCCATTTCTTTTTTTAAGGCTCGGTTAAAGCATGCGCCGCAGACAACCAGACTTATACTCTGGCCGGAAGGAAACCATTTTTACCCGGCTTCCTGGTCATTTGATGCAGGCCACATCCGCCAGGATTTATTGCGCTGGCTGGAGGCTTGCTGGAGTGCTGATTAGTCAACCACCAGTTTGGCTGCTTTTGCGTAGCCCACATTCCCTTTGTAGCGAATTTTCCACCAATATTTATTGGTTCGCTCCAACAATTCTACTTCAAAGCCGGTGCGAAGTCTTGTGATATTCTCAGATTCCTGGTTCGGACCGCTGTGCATACCTGTTGATTCTGACAAGCGATATGTACCTAATGAATTTAGAGGCTCTTCCGGGTTTTCACTTTCAGTTTGTTCGGCTGCGACTGCTTTTTCAGGTGCAGGCTGAATGGGGGATTCTACTTTAGGTTTTTCTTCCTGTGGCGGAGCCGGAATTTCCGCGTCAGTGGCGTAAGGGGCCAGGTAGAGGGATTCGACCCATCCGCCCCGGCTTCCTTTTGCTACGAACCACCACTTGTAATTTTCTTTATCATATAGAATCACCATGTCATTTGGCAACAGGGTTTCCAAAACAGGTGCGTTCAAATATGGTTGCTCATAAAGCGGTACATCGGTAATCACCCAAAAAGTATCGCGTTTGGGGCGCAATTTTTCCGGTATCTCTCCCTTTGGCAGATTTGCCAAAGGTGCCTCGGGTTCCGGCTTTAAAATCTGAGTCAGCAGCCCTTGGGGTTTGAGCCAGCCACTCATGGTTTTGGTTTGAGCCAGCCACCAATCATCTTCCCGCTGCTCCAGAATACGTATCGTATCGCCCGGGTTTAATTTATCTATGACAGTAGTAGAAATATTTGGCCCTTGAAAAAGGAGAATGGTGCCTTTTGAAATGTATTCATCCGGTCCGCGCCAGTCACCAAAATGGAATGGGTCAACAAGTGATTTTTCACCGTCAGGGGATACCGTAACAGCAGGGGCGTTGGATACAACGGGTTCTTGTCGGGCAATTTCCTGCTCCGGACTTTTGGGAAGCTCGGCAATAGATTCGGTTTTTGGTGCAGGAATGTCAACAGGTACTTCTTCGGAGCGGGCATCCCATTCGGCTAATCCGGGAACACTCCGGTCGCCGAAAATCAGGTTGATCCCCACCTGGCTGTTAATGTGGCGCGCAGTACCCAGGTTAAAGGCAGCAGGTAAATTATCTGTCTGCAGGTATAATTGTACTGGTCCGGCCCGGAAACTGAGTCCGCCGGAGATAGAATGATTGCCATCAGAATAGACATATCCCAGGTTGGCGCCCATCCAGTTTTTTATTCGTGTATTTACCGATAAACCCATGGTGGACTGTACTCTGTCCATATAGGGCGAGCCCTGATAAAAAACGCCAATGGCTGTTTGTCGGGCCACATATTGATTAACTGCTAAGCTGAAATAAGGTGGAATGGCCTGGCGGTAGGAGGTGTCAGGCATTTGTTGCACATCGAAAAGCTGGTCCCAAATTTCTTCAAAATTTTGCTCCTTATCCACCATTTCATCGTTGAAATAGGAATAGCCAATATGTTTTTTCCAATCTATAAACCCAAGATTTGTAGCACTCAGCATCAGTTCTGTCCGACTAATAGGGAAGACATACTTCATCCCAAATCCCATCGAAAATCCATGATTTTGAGGTTTGAAAAGGATGTCGCGTTGGGTTGTGGTGAGGGTGTCATCCGGACGGAAGCCGGCGTTCAAAAAGGTGATAATACCATCTACATTAAAACCGAGGGCATTGGTATTTGGCTGGGTGAATTCCAGATTGTTATTAAAGCTCTTGATACTATATTTTCCGCTGAGATAACTCGCTTGCAGGCCTACGGTCAGGCCGGGTTGGGCTGTCCAGGCGTAGTGGAAAGTATAGGGCCGATAGTGAATGGCCGAAAAATCAAATTCGGAGAGGTCGTAGCTATCGGGAGCATTTATAAATCCCTGTGTCTGATCTTCCGGAAAGCGGAGCATCTGTTTAGGGATATTCATTTGAGTGTATAAATGTTCCTGAACAGAAAAGGCAAAGAAGTGCTTTCCTTTCCGAAAGCCAAATCCAAAAATATCTACCTGACTGCCAGCTCTGATCTGGTTGATGTCCTGTCCGGTTAATGCCAACTGATTAAATACAGATTCGTTTATGAAGCCATCCTGCTTTAAATCATTTAAATTCAAACCAAGTCCCTCGAGAGAGGTAACGTTGGTTGACATAGAGGCATTAATACCTGAGAGGCCGGGCAGCGCCAAAAAAGTGGTACACCAAGGCGTATTTGCCGGGTTTTGATAAATAGATTGGGGAATGTTTGGGGTAAAATCCAATCTGGGGCCAATCTGGGGGATAGCGTACTGACTGAGCAGCATGGCTGCCATCAGTATAAATGCCTTTTTCATTTCCATTTCCGTTTTTGCAAATGAGCAAACTTCCGTAACAATAAAATCCGGTTCGCCGGACTACATCAAAGTAATCGGTTGTAAAAAGATGGGATCGCTACTACCGGTTAAAGGAGTTCTCAGTTGAGAAGTAAATATGGTAACTTCCGGGTACCATATTTTACTGATTTTGCCATTGCTTTATAAGACCTGACAAATATACACATTTTCCTTTCTTCCGTCAATAGCCGCCGATAAATTGATAAAAACAACCGTTTCCTTTTGATTTAGTCCCGCATACAGGGTGGGTTCCAACCTTTTAAAGAGCAAAAATGCTTTGTATTCCATAAAATGGCATTCTGAAATTTGGAATGCAGATCATTTTGTAACTTGTTTCGAATCAATTACCCGCACATGCCACTCTATAAGAACCTGAATCCAAAACGCCGGGCAGATAAACGCACGCTGGAACGTCTGCTAATTCTTCGTGAAAAATTGCGTAACCAGATTCCGGCACGCAGCCAGTCAAAAACGCTGTTGCTGGCTTCCTGGAATATCCGCGATTTTGACAAACCGGGTTTTGGTGCCCGCCTGGATGAGTCCTTGTACTATATAGCCGAAATCATCTCCTGCTTTGATATCGTGGCAGTGCAGGAAATTTACCGGGATTTGGCGGCTCTCAATAAATTGATGGAAATTCTGGGCGATAACTGGAAATATGTTTTTTCCGACGCAGCTGAAGGCCGGCAGGGCAATCAGGAACGAATTGCCTTTGTCTATGATTCTCAAAAAGTACGTTTTGGAGGCCTGGCAGGCGAGCTGGTCATTCCGCCTTTAGAGCGGAAAGTAAAGGACGAGCAGGGCAATACGACGACTGTACTGGAACACCTCGGGCAGATATGGCGCACGCCTCTCATTTGCGGTTTTCAGGCTGGCTGGGCACGTTTTATGCTCTGCAATGTGCATATTCAATGGGGCGACAGCAGTGCGGATGCACCTGGTCGCATTCGGGAAATTGAGCATATAGCCAAGTTCCTTAAAAAACGATCTGAAGATCCTACTGCCTGGGCCCGGAAGCTCATCTTACTAGGTGACTTCAACATCTTTAGCCGAAAGGATAGTACCTACCAGGTATTGGAGAAAGCGGGTTTCCGTTGTCCCGAAGAATTTAAGGAAGTATATACCAATGTTGCCCGGACAAAACAATACGATCAGATTTTGCTGCGGGAACGAAAAGACCGCTTCGAGGTTCTTAGCGGCGGCACATTTGATTTTTTCGAAACCGTTTTCCGGGATGATGATGAAGAAACCTATAAGCCTTACATGGTAAAAAAGGGGGATGGTTCTATGTACCGGTCCTATTCCCAATGGCGCACATTCCAAATGTCGGATCACCTGCCCTTGTGGCTGGAATTACAAATCGATTATGCGGATGAATACCTGAAAACGAAGCTCGCTGATGCCTGATTTTAAAAATCCTTTTTTAAACTAATTGCCCGAATTCTCCAAATAGGAAATCCAACCCAAAGTAGGAGGGAAGCCATGCTGATAAGCATGCCTAATCCGCTTCCGAGGAATTTTGAAAAAACAGCTCCGGTAAATCCCATCAGTGCCGCAATATCCAATTTGAGCAGAATTAATATTCTGGACAAATCAATCGGATTAAAAAGAGATGCTCCCAGTGCGAATTTTTCCAGAGGATAATCATTAAACCAGGATAGTCCCAACAGGAAAAGTCCGTCGTAAATGACTGCAAAGAATAACCAGCACAGGATCATTAATCCAAAACCTTTAATTCGATTTTCATGCTTCAGGGCGATCCAGAAAGCAATTCCGGAGAAAATAAAAGTGAGCATTAATCCGGTGCCTAAAAGAACCAGGTAATTCCATATTTCAGCAGAACTCAGGATGCCGTAAAGTAGAAAAGGAATTCCTATTCCAAGCAGTAAACTTAGTCCCAGTGAACCCACTATACTTAGATATTGGCCAAAAAAAATGGTGCTTCTTCGAAGCGGTTGGGCAAGCAACAATTCTATAAAATCACGGGAACTATAGAAATACATGATGCCCAGCATAGAGGCGATCAGTGGAACCAGAAAAAGAACAATATTCATCAAACTGATAATCACCTTGGATAAATTGGGACTTAGCAATAACAAGGCGCTGGTCAGCAACAAATAGAAGAGGGCGTAAAGTACAGTCCACCTGCTTCGAATAAGGTCAAAAAAGTAAAAGCGGAATATCTTTAGCATGTCAAATTATTTTCTCAGGTTCAGATTGGTTAATGGCATCCTTTCGAAGGATATTGGCGATAGCCCGCTCAAGTCGATCATCACCGAAGGTACTTTTCAGTGTTTTCTGGTCTCCTTTAAAATGTATATGGCCATCGAGCAAGAAAACCATTTGTTCTGCCATTTCTTCGACAAAGCTGATTATGTGTGTGGTCAGCAGGATGATTTTTCCTTTTTTTCGTTCCTCCTCCAAAAGTTTTTTTAATTCAATGACGGATACCGGATCCAGTCCGGCTGTGGGTTCGTCGAGGATTAAAACTTTTGAATCAAATCCGAAGGCCTGAACGAGGTTGATTTTTTGACGGGTTCCTCCAGATAGATTTCCCAGGCGTTTTTGCAAAAACGGTTCGAGTTCAAACCGATTAATCAGGTGCTGGAGATCCGGATTCTGCCCTCTCAGATTTTTGATTAAGGCAAACATTTCAGCGGGCTTCAGATTTTCCGGAAAACGGACAATCTGAGGCAAGTATCCAATAGTTTCCCGGTAAGCCCATTTTTTGTGGATGGGTTTTCCATCAAATAAAATGTGTCCCTGATCCGGAAGAACCATCCCAAGAATCGATTTGATGAGCGTCGTTTTTCCCGATCCGTTTGGACCCAGAATAGCGGTGATACCGGGTTTGTCCAGGTTGAGATCAATGCCTTTAAGTACCTGATTGGTACCAAAAGATTTATAGAGCTGATTTATCTGGATCATGATCTGATATTAAGAGTATAGGGATTCATTTTTGGGTGCAGGTCGCGGATGTTTTCCGGTGTAAAAACCGGACTGACCTTTTCGGAGAAATTGAGCAAATCAATAAAAAGACTCCGCAGCAGGATTAGCGCTTCCGGTGTTTGCTGAACAATTTGGTTGAATAGCTTCATCGGCAGGTAGGGGATGTCACCTTCGCCGTTATGGTCCAAATCATAACCCGAATATTCACTCCAGTAATTATTGTCGAATGTGTTTTCTGTGCCTGCCGAAGCAAGGGTCGACAAGTCGAAACTATTGCCGATAAAGTTGTTTTCCTGTAAATGATTGTCGAGGCAGCCGCCACTCATTTTCAGTGCCCAGCCATTTTGTTTAAATTCATTATGGTGGTAATCGATCCGGCTGCATCCTTCTACATAGATGCCTATTGTATTTTCCCGGAATGAATTGTTCCGGATATCCGTATCCGTCAATTCTTTTAATAAGAGTCCGTAAGAAGCTCTTCCCCAGTTGGATGCAAAGATATTGTGATCCATATCGATGCATTTGGAAAACATTACGGCCACCCCGGCACCATTTTGTATAAAGCGGTTTTCATAATAATAATCATCATTCGAAAACATAAAGTGTAGCCCATAGCGGAGGTTATCCTTGCTCGTGTTTCCAAAGATTTGACTGTTATCCACAAATTCAAAATAGATGCCATCCCGATGTCTGTATACCTGGTTATCCCGAATGGTAAGTCGCTGGCAATACCAGCAGTGGATCGCATTTCCGGACGAGTTTTCTTCCAGCGCTTCACCCAATACCTCGTTTCCGGAAATAACACAATCTGCAGAATGTTCCAGGTAAATTCCAAAAAAGGTATTCACCAGGCGGTTATTTCGAATCGTACAGAACCGGGTGTTCCGCAATCGGATTCCGGCCCGATCTTCAATGTAGCTGTTGCCGACATTTCGGATTTCCAGGCCTTCAATTAATACATGGCGGGCTGTGATGGTCAGAATTTCTGTTTGTCCTTCTCCATCTAATACCGGCCAGCCTTCGCCCAATAGATGGACACTCTTGGTAACCTGAATATTTCCTTCGCGATACAAGCCGCTTTTAATGATTATTTGATCACCATCGGAGGCATTCTCCAAAGCGGAGTGGATGGTCTGGTAGGAACAGCTGGGGCACACCTCCAGCCTGGCAGCAAACATGCTCTGAAGAGGCAGGCTGAGGCCGCATAGTATTAAGAGAAGCTTTTTTTTGGTCACCTGATCATTTTTTAATCGCACGTATATCAATCGCTTATTTTTCCAGTAAACTGGCCCAGTTTAGTACTTGTCCGCCTTTTGCGGATTGCATCTCCGTCGCACTATCTAAATTACTAAAGGCTTGTAAATTCGCACCCATCGGACTGGGAAGTTGAGGGCTGATTAAATAACTTGCTTGTGTGGCGTTGAGAAAGGCGCCGGGGTTATGGAAATCATTTACCAGAATATGTGCAAAGGATTGGTCGGGTACTTTTTTATAGTGTTCAACCATACATTCAATGGCGTCAAAAACAAAAACCTTCCCTTTGTCGGATACCAATTCTGCCGCATGCTGCGGATCTACAATGGTCATCTTGCAAGAGAAACAGGCCTCGTTTCCGTATTCTATAGGGCGGGGCTCTGTGCTGCATGCTGTCAATAGTAAAAAGAAGGTGAAAGGAAGCAAGGTCAGGAGTTTCATTTTACGTAGATTTTTGTTTGATCCATCCGGCCATAAAAGCAAAGGGTATTGCCAGTCCGGCGAAAATGCCGCCAAGAGCGGGATAAGAGATTGCCGTAAAGTTTATGATTTGTTTCACGCCAAAAACTGGAGGCTGAAACGAAGCTCCCGGAATTTTGATCGGTGCATTTGCAGCCAGGTCATGGCCATAATCGTATTCCCATAAGTAGAAATCATAAATGCCCGCGACAGATAGGGCAACGAGCAAAACACACCAGGCAAAGTAGAAACCAGATTTATTAATGGCGGCTGCAATCAGCCCCAGAAATGAAAGACCCAGGATGATATACGGGAAATACTTTAGCTCGGGAATGGATTCGGGTTCGATGAATTTCATCCCTACATAATGGTTTAGAATGTTGACATTTTGCAGGGTTCCCGGGCTATCTCCTGCAATTTTATTAATGTGGATATACATGGTCACTCCCTGCGGGTATTGGGGAGCGAGCAAGGTTATGCGCCACATTGGAAAAAGAAAAAGACAAAGAAGCGATATGACTGCCAGAAACATGAGCAGCCGGGGAAATTGTTTCATAATAAGTGACTGTTAGAAAGTTTGGGAAAGATGATTCCTCCGGAATTTTCCGGAGGAATCTCTTCTATGGTCCAATAATTTATTGTACCGGTTCTTCTTCGCCTAAACTCCAACTTAGAGCAATAGAAGAATTAGCGGGTGATACACGAATGTATCCTTGCATTTCCTGGTGTAATGCGGAGCAGAAATCTGTACAGTAGAATGGGATGACACCTACTTCTTTTGGGTACCACAACAGGGTCTCTGTTTGTCCACCCATAATTAGTAGTTCTGAATTATTGGCGCCCATTACGGCAAATCCGTGCGGTACGTCCCAATCCTGTTCCAGGTTGGTTACATGGAAATATACTTTATCACCCACTTTGACACCTTCAATATTATCAGGAGAGAAGTGGCTCCGTATGGTGGTTAGATATACATGGACATCCGTTCCTTCCCGAACCACTTTTGTGTCCTTTTCGCCTAAGGCGCGATAAGGGTGCTCGTTTTCCTCAATGGGATAGAATTTTTTCACATTGGGGACAATCTTAGAAGCGGCTATACCCTGTGCGTAGTGCGGTTCTCCCATGGTCGGGAAATCAAGCAATAGCTTCATCTTATCACCCGAAATGTCATACATCTGTGCAGAGTGACAAAGTTCCGGGCCGGTAGGCAGATAGCGATCCTTTGTGATCTTGTTGAGTGCTATGAGGTATTTTCCGTCCGGATCAGCTGAATCGCCGCCAGGTATCATCAAGTGACCAATAGAGTAGAAGGTCTGGGCACGATCTAAAACTTCCCAGGTACCTATTTTCCATTTTACGACCTCCGAAGAGATAAAAAAGGAAGTGTAGGCATTTCCTCTACCATCAAACTCGGTATGGAGTGGCCCAAGTCCCGCGTCTTTTACAGCGCCGGCTACTACCTCTTCAAACTTTAATACCGGGATACCGGAAATTTCGGTTTCGTAGGCCTTGTTTTCAATCGCAGCCAACATTTTTGTGAAGGAGTGTACCGTCAAATCTGAGGAGAGTTTACCGTTTCCAACAATGTATTCTCCCGTTGGATCAACATCCACACCATGCGGTGATTTAGGTGTTGGAATGAAATATACCAAACCCGGACAATCTTCCGGAATCAATACTTTCACCTTATCATTCATGGTAGAGGTCGCGCTATGTTTCTTTTCGTCATACACATTGTGCGCCCATTTTGCCGGAACTTCCCGGAATTTGCCCTGAGCGATATACTCCTCTGCTTTTTTCCAGTTGATAGCAGCGATATAATCCTTATCGTTTTGGGAAGCTGCAACCTCCAGAAGGCTTGTTTTTTGCTCCGTGTTATAGGTAGTAAAGAAGGTCCAACCGTGCGACTTTCCTTTTCCGGAGTGTGCCAGGTCGTAATCGAATGCAGGAAGTAGAATTTGGAAAGCAATATCCATTTCGCCTTCTTCGCCGACACTTACATAGGTCAGCATGCCTTTGAAGTTTTCTTTATAACTGCTGATCGCTACATCCGCTTGTGGATACGGCACACTGAAGCGCGTCCCGGCCACCACATATTCGCTGTTTTCTGTGATAAAAGGCGAGCTGTGGTTACCACCACTATTGGGGATTTCAATGATCTCCATGGTCTCAAATACGGTTAGATCAATCCGGGCTATGCGGGGCGTATTGTTTCCATTAATGAAAAGCCACCGTCCGTCTGTTGATCCCTTTGTTTGAGAGAGCTCCGGGTGGTGAGAGTCATCCCAGGGGATGAATCCTTTAGAGGTTTGAAGCATCGGCTTGGTTTCTTCATTAAAACCGTATGCTTTTTCTGCATCCAGGGAAAATACCGGGATGGTCTTAAGTAACCTGCCGGATGGTAAACCGTGTACAGTTACCTGGCCACTGAAACCTCCCGACATGAAAGCATAAAATTCGTCGTATTCTCCCGGAGCAACATAGACTTGCGAAGCAGCATCTCCGCTAAGGGCTCCAGTCGTACCTCCCGAAGGCGTGCAGTTGGTAAAAGCCAGAAGGCTAAAACCAGCAAGCCATAGAATGCCTGGTAATTGAAAGCAATTTAATCTTGTCATTATTGTTGGTTTTACATGAATTAAAAGAGGTTTTTATCTTTTTTCAAAGGTCATTAAGAAATAAAAAAGCGGTCAAGACAAATATCAATAATTTTTATGATTTTGATCATCGGTTGGAGGTCTAAAGTACTGGATTTTTGATCTGTGCAGTCGAAGGTTTAGCTTTTGCTTGAAAAGCGCTTTCGATTTTGTTTGTTTATAAAAGATACTTTTATCTTTTTATCTGGAAATTGTATATTTGATGCTACTTTTCACTCACTGTGCGTGCCTGGCATTTATAATAAGCGAATATGTTTTCGAAAGCGTGTAAATACGGCATCCGAGCCGTATTATTTTTGGTAGTAAACGGAGATGAAAATAGCCGGATTAGTCCGGAGACAATAGCCGAGACCCTAGAGGTACCCCGGCACTTTCTGGCAAAAATCTTACAACAACTGTCAAAAAATGGATTGGTTTCTTCTGTCAAAGGCCCGGGAGGAGGATTCTTCCTGAGTCCGGAGAACAGGCAACAGCATGTCAGTGAAATTATTTACGCAATAGATGGCAGAGACGTTTTAAATGCCTGCGTTTTAGGCTTGGAGCGCTGCTCTTCTAAAAGTCCCTGCCCCTTGCATTTTCAGGCTTTTTCCTATCGGGAAGGTTTGAGACTTCAACTCGAAAATCAAACGATAGATGGCTTGGGGCGCGGCTTAAATTCGAACCAATTAAAAAATATTGAATTATGAAAAAGTATTCTTTTTTTCTCTTACTTACTCTTTTTGCCCTCGCCTGTGGTGGGGAAAAACCTGAATCTGGTGATAAGCCAGCCCGACCTAATCGCGGGGTAGTTGTTGATGACGGAAAAGGTGTTGGAGAGATTACCAGCGTCGAGTTGAATAATCCACTTAACGCCGAAATGGTGGCCCATGGAAAAGAAATTTCTGAATTGAAATGTGCGGCATGCCACAGACTCACCGCTCAACGGGTGGTCGGCCCGGGTTGGGCAGGTGTGACTACCAGAAGAAAGCCGGAATGGATTATGAACATGGTAACTAATGTAGAGGTCATGTTGGATGAAGATCCTGCTGCACAGGCTTTGCTAAAAGAATGTCTGACCCGTATGCCAAATCAAAATTTAACGCTTGATGATGCACGTGACGTACTAGAGTTTATGTACGCAAACGATGGCCAGCCGGTTGCCGGAAACTAATCAAAGAAAAATACCGGACAGTGAATCTCACTGTCCGGATTTCATTTCGATTTCATGAAAGACATTTTACTTTTCAGAAACTGGTTTCGGCTCGCCCTGATCAATTTTCTGTTGGCTGCCAGTATTGGAGCAATACTGCGTTTTGCCTTTGTCCAGGAAATTCCGGGGCTTCAATTCCGTCCTTTCCTCTATGGGCATTCACATGTCGCTATGCTCGGTTGGGTGTATTTAGGTTTATTTACCATCTTGCTTACCCAATTGCCCATACAGGTTGACAAAGGTTTCATCGGTTTGTTTTGGGCGACTCAGTTTAGTGTCTTTGGTATGTTGTTGGCCTTCCCAATTCAGGGTTACGGACCAATTTCTATTGCTTTTTCCAGCCTGCATGTGCTCCTGTCTTATGTTTTTATCTGGCGGTATTTGAAATGCGTTCGCAAGCATGTTAAACCAGTTTTTGGGCCTTTCTCTTTTATTCGCACGGGATTATTCTTCCTTTTTGTGTCCACCATCGCACTTTGGGCAATGGGGCCCATAATGATTATGGATTTGTCCCATAAACCCATTTACTACATGATGGTGCAAGCCTTTTTACATTTCCAGTTTAATGGCTGGTTTGTATTTACCTGTCTTGGCTTGTTGTTTAATTTTTTGGAAAAGCAGGGTATTCAATTACCTATTTCAAAATTGCGATTGTTTTTTCGGCTGCTTTTGATCTCCTGTTTTCTCACCTATGCACTGGCAGTAACCTGGACCAGTCCGCGCGATTTTCTGTTTTTAATTAATAGTATTGGTGCCGGACTGCAATTTATTGCGGCCTTATTATTTATCAAGCTGTTATGGCCTTTTCGGCAAGAAATTATTAAGATCCTGGGTAGTGGCTGGTCAGGTCGGTTTTTCAAATTAGCCATTTTGTGTTTTATCGCTAAAATAGTAATTCAGACAGCCGTAATTGTGCCCTTTTTAGGTACCGTTGCTTATACGATCCGCAATTTTGTCATTGGCTATTTGCATTTGATCCTTCTTGGTTTTGTGGCTGCTATATTAATGGCTTTCGCCGAAAGGCAGGGGTTATTAAAATTAGATAACTCCTTGTCCAGAATAGGTTCCGGCTTTTTCTTTTTCGGATTTTTATTTTCAGAGTTCCTGCTTTTTGGGCAAGGGCTGATGTTGTGGGCTGGACTGGGCTTTCTCCCATTTTATTACATCGGATTATTCTCGGTCTCCATTTTACTGCCCATCGGGATCTTTTTAATCCTGTTTGGGAATCGGGGTTCTCAAAATTGGAATGTAAAATAGCGCTACAGCAAATCAATAACAGGTCAAAAAAAGTGATCACCCAGTCCTCAATGATCCTCTCGGCTTTAGTTGTTGTGCGTTAAAAAAATCAGGACTTACCTACTCCGAAGCCTCCGAATTGAGCATTGCCATCCATGATCTCCTGCCTGCTCGGATTGGCGACCAGGGCAGGCAAATTGCTTATTTGCATCAAAGCAAAGGGGCCCGGCAGGGCGGCATTATTTTAAATCCTCTCCAAAAATTGCCAATTAAAAATTTTCTCCTACCTTATTAGCACAGAGAGATAAGTTCTATCAACGAACATCTAAAAACGTACAAATGAGAACATAAGCGCTGCCTCGCAGCTTGGGCACCAGCCTTGTTTTTCTTTTTTTACAAGTCTGCTCCAGGATAGTTCATATCTTGTATTTAATTCCCTCTTACCCTACCTCATTAAAAGTGTTGCTGAAGAAGCAATTGGGGTTAGGCTTGGAAAAGCCTTTGCTAATTTGGAAAAGGGGGAGCGATTTATTACGGTGTTTAGCAGCCCGGTAGGTGGGGTTATGGGTGATAAATGTGGGTATAGCAATACGTTGTGCATAATTAAATAAAAATGAAAGCGAAATATCAATTCATCATTATTCTGATTATAATTTCAAGTTGCGGACTCATAATTGGTAATAAGCAAAAGATTGCAGTTGACGCAACTTTTTTTATTGGTTCTAAACAATACATCTGGGAAGATCCTGACAGATTAGATGAATATTACGGGGGAACAAGAAAAGTAAATGTTCAAGTTTGGCACCCCGCAAACAAGACAACTTCCAGCAGTCTAAGAACCCCCTATTTGCTATTTGGAGAAAAACTCTACAATCAGTTGGAAGGTTGGTCAGAAAAAGATTATAAGTCAGTACAAGAAGCGAAAACTGCATCGCTCATTGGCATTCCAATAAAAGACAACCTAATGAAAGCCCCATTACTTATTTTCTCCCCAAGTCTTGGCGGAAATTTAAGCTACTACACATATTATGCAGAGTATTTCGCTAAGCAAGGGTACATAGTAATGGGAATAAACCATCTATATGAGAGTGAAGCAATTGTTGCCGATGATAGGGTCTACCCCGCAAATCATTCATTCCAAGACAGTCTTAAATTACTTAAAATCCCTGAGGATATATCGGCAGAACAATACCGAGAATCAATGGGTGCCAGACAAAAGATTTTAGCGCAAGACATACAATTTTCTCTAAATCAACTACTTGCTAATAAAAGTATCGGAAGTGCAATTGATACATCAAGAATCGGAATATTCGGGCATTCGGTAGGTGGAGCTGGAGCGGTTTATTGTTCTATCCTTGACAAGCGAATTAAGGTAGTGATTAATTTGGATGGGACTCCACCATCGGTTGCCTTAAATAACGGAATTGATATTCCTTATCTTTTTATTGAAGATTTAACGGACTATAAGAACCACGAAGGGTATGGCATTCAATACAAGCGAAGAAGTGATTTTTGCGAACTTAACCGAGCTGACTCATGGCGAGTGCTAATTAAAGGATTCAATCACAATAGTTTTTTGGATGTTAACTATTATCTAGCAGAAAATTCATCAAACGCTCAATCTGAAAAAGCCAATTTAGACAAAGTAATAAGCTACATGGACGATTTTTTAAATCACTATTTACTTGGTAATAATGAGTTAACTCTTGTCCCGATTGAATCGGAGAATTTGGAAATTATCAGGTTTGATAAACAATAACTATGCACAACAATGTATCAACCCCATTAAGTTAAGAGATAAAAGAAAGAAGCATTAAAATTCCAAAGAAGATAGAAAGTTGTTTGAAAAAATCTGTTCCACGCATGATGCGTCTTTAGCGAGTCCGGTTTTTCTTTCTGACGGGCTCAGTTGCGGAAAGGATTAATTCCAAAAGTCGATCGAGCCGTTTTCCTATGAACTGGAGGGGATGGACTATCAAGTAGGGCAAAAGCCTTTTCAAATATCCCAATCCAACATTTCGGTTTAATCGGTATGGATAAGTGAGCTTGGTGGAAATTGTTTTTATTTTAGATTTCAGGGCACGTTGGCTAGCTGTCAGGATATTGAACAGGGCAAAAGTTGCCCAAAGTTCCTGTTGAACACCATTGACTTTATACGAAGAAAAGGTCCTGGAAGAACAAAGGCCTGATTTTATCTCTGGCCTGAACAAAAGCACTCTTGGTGGGTGGATTGATTGCTAAAGATTCAAAGAAATCAAAGAGCTCTACAGGCAGGCTTTTTTTAAAAGTCCAAGGACTAAACAGGCTGTACGATCGAAGCAAAGCTTACTCTTACGGCTGAAATGCTTAACAGGATCGTAAAGGTATTGTTGGCGAGTTTTGGATGATAGCTGGAACTGTCGCCGTAAACCAGAAAAGTAACGTTGTAGTGTTTTAGACATAAGAGCGGTTTGCCTACTAAGTTAATGATTCTAAATGGCTTTATATAATCCATTTTTTGGCTTAACTTAATGGGCATGAACAAAATGCATATGTCAAGCACTTCGCTTTGCTGCGTGCCAGCATATGCACGAATCGTTGTCGATCATTAAACTAAACCCAACAAATGAAAATCTCAGTAAGTGGCATGCTCTTTTTAATCCTTCCATTATGTTTGATTGGCCAGATCGAGCATTCTCTATTCATAAACAAGATCGGTTCTTATGGAGGCCAAACCATTTTGGAAACTCCGAACGGGAATTTAATTATTGGAGCTCTAGGAGACCATCCTGAAAATGAAGGTGATTATGCAATTTGGGTTTTCCAAATTGATAGCTCTACTGCTGAAATAATCAATGAATTTTATTTTGGTGAAATTGGTATTTACGAAGAGCTTGGGTCAATTCAGCACACAAACGATGGTGGCTTTGTTGTTAGCGGTAGACAAGGAGTCTATTATCCGTTTTTAATAAAACTGAATAGTATGCTAGAATTCCAGTGGGAATTCACCGTTCCAGATTTAAATGAGCCTCCTACATCCGATGGATTTTCTAGCATTCAACTTTCAAATGGAAATTTTCTGTTTTTAGGAAATGGCCAAAATGACCCTGTAACAAGAGTTTACATAGTATCCAATGAGGGTGATTTGGTTGTTCAGGATTCCATAAACTTCCATGTAAATCAAGCCATAAGTGATACAGATAGCTCTATAGTCTTTGTGGGACAGGAGGCATTAACTTTTTATGACAACCAAGTTCTTGCAGTAAAAACAACAAACAACTTAGATGTAATTTGGGAATTCACCTATGGGGATGGAATAGGTGCTGATGAAGGAAGATCAATCATTGGCACAGATGATAATGGATATCTAATTGCAATTGCTGAGGATAAGCAACTTCCCGATCATGGTATAATCAGTAAATTTGTAAAAATTGATTCAAACAGAATTGTCCAAAACGAAGTTGAGTTATTCTTGGGTAGTCCTTCCTATTTTCACAAAGGAATAAATAATAAATACAGTGTTTCAGCAAGTTTTGAATATTGGGATTATTACTCAGACCCCTACTACACCTCTGTAATTTATTTGTTAAACCAAGAGGGCGAGGTTGAATGTACCACCTCACATGGTTTTGGCTTGTCCCCCTACAATAGCACTATAGTTTCTAGTTCGACTGATATTTTGATTCCTGGCTCGAATGGAGTAAATGGAATTCCTATATACAGATATGATGAAGAATGCGATTTAATTGTAAGTTCTCGAAACCCACCTCAAAGGCCGAATTACTCATTATTTCCAAACCCAGTCCAGGAATATTTAATAATCGAAAGTGATGAACCAATTTTGAAAATAGTTTTGTTTTCTTCTTCAGGTCATAAGATCATAGAACAAATGGTACTTGGAAGAAATGCAGAGCAGCTAAACATGAGCAACCAAGAAAGCGGTCTTTATTTTGGATTAATACACCACCAAGAATCTGTTTCAACTTTTAAGGTGTTGAAATTATGAAGACGATCGACAACATTATGCACATACAATACCTCCTAGCGTCGGTATGTGCACTATCATGTTGGGCACCAATTGAAGAATGACAAGAACTCTAATCATATT
Source organism: Saprospiraceae bacterium (assembly GCA_020437105.1). Lineage (GTDB taxonomy): Bacteria > Bacteroidota > Bacteroidia > Chitinophagales > Saprospiraceae > JAAEZH01. The sequence continues at coordinate 807 of JAGQWR010000103.1, read as the reverse complement.
GATAGTCTCGCAGTTATTGATTAGCTGTACCGGACAAGACCGACCAAAAACCATTGACTTTGGATCATTTACAATTCCTGCTCCAGCAGGATGGAACAAAATTGAGTTTCAAGGAATAGACAGTTATGTAGGTGGACTGACCAATGGGACGGACACATTGACTTTTGACTATGGCTGGTATTCATACGACTTTGGTTATGAAGATACAGATGCTCATCTTATCAAAATTGACACAATTAACGGTAAAACAGCCACTCTAATAAAGCCAAGGATATCTGGACACGGGACTATTAGGATGTATATTAGTAATGCTTACAAAGGCAATTATTTTAATTTAGTCGGTAGTGATATCCAAAATGAACTTACTGTTTTCGACATTTTCAAATCGGTCAAGTTCAAAGACAGCAACACAACAGTAAACTCATTAAATTTTGCTCAAAACTTTAAGGCATCAAAATATCCTCCTTCAGCGGAACAAATTTTTAAAAGGAACTGTGCTTCTTGCCATCACATCTCAGACATACAATTAATTGGACCGGGGATGACTACCATGCGGAAAGACCGATTTGACAAATGGTTCTTTGATACTTTGTTCGTTTACACTCCCCAAACGCCAAATGAAAAAATGGGAACTGACTATCATAGAAAGATGTTTGAACACTTGACTGATCAAGACATCCAATTGATTAAAGGACTTTTAAAAGAAAATGAATAAAAACTGGTGGCAACAATGGCTAAAAAATCATAGCTGCCCTACGTGACAGCAACGCTTTTTAGCCGAGCCGTTGCAAGCAAAAGAAAATGCAA
>JAGQWR010000102.1 GCA_020437105.1 Saprospiraceae bacterium | reverse complement strand
CCATTTCGTAACGGGTATATAGTTGATGTCGGATGGAACAGTTTGTGGTTTGACTCGTAGCCAATTAATGGTATTTTGAACAAACGCTACATGACCGTTCCCTCACCCCTTGAATTGACCTTACAGATACAAGCGCTGTAGGTAGGTCTTTTTACCACATTCGATGCGCAGCAAATAACATCCCGGAGCAAGCGCCTCCTTCAAGCGGTAAGTCCATTCTCCGGTTGCCTCGTTGGTCAGTACATCATCGATCACCTGCAAACCGGAATCGTCCTGAAGCAATACCCGGGGTGCCTCCCGGACTTTTTCCTTTCCACCACGGGCTTCCAGCAATAAGGCTCCAGCCTCCCGGACTGGAAAAAACTCCAGATAATGCGTCAGGGGAATAGTCACGGGCATTTCGCTTTCGCGGAAATGATACAATTGGTCTGCAGCTAATTCTTCTACAATGGTCACCTGACCACTTGGCCAGAGGATACGGAGCTCGATAATTTCCTTTGTCTTTGACAGACCAAAATGAGCCAACAGACTATTTTGTCCACAATACCCGCTTTGGCTTTCAATACTGCGGGTTTGGGTGACAACCTTTCCCTTGATTTTTGCAGTAACCTGTACACGGGCACCAATGGCCGAACGATTGGATTGCGTTCCTTCCAGCCTGATTTTCAGCCAATGGTTATCATTACCCTTATTCCGGAAAACGGAATTGGGGCGTTCGACATGGGTATTATTATTGCAATGGGCAATGACCAGATCCAGAAAACCATCGTTATCCAAATCGCCAAAAGCAGCACCGAAAGAGCAGTAATCCGGCATTTCCGAAAATGCATCTGCCCAACGACTAAAATTTCCCTTTCCATCATTTTCGTAGAGCCGGTCAGCTAAATTGGCATTGCTGAATCCATTTGACACCAATAGGTCCAGATCGCCGTCATTGTCCACATCCCCAAAAGCAGAGCCGTACGAACAGCCACCATCCACCACCGGATCAATATTTAATTTTTCGGTAAAATTGCCCTTCCCGTCATTCAGAAAAAGCTGATTGTTTAATTCCTTGAAAAATCCGGAATTTGCGATAAACAGGTCCATATCACCATCATTGTCAACATCGCCCCAGCTCCCGCTAATCGAGCTTTTCCCGAAAGAAACCACTACATCGCGCAATTTGGGAACAAAAAAATTGGACGCATCCCCGGAATTCAGAAACAGCTGATTCACTTCCTGGTCCTCGTTGGCAACAAATAAATCCAGATCAAAATCATTATCCACATCCACCCAGTTTACAGAGCGGGAGGTCGTCGGCTCATCGGTCATTCCCGGGACAACTATCTTCACAAAGGGCCCATGGCCCGTATTTTGAAACAGGATATTGGTCTTGTCGCGGCCACCGGATATGGTCACGAAAAGATCGACAAAACCATCGCGGTTAAAATCGCCAAAAGCTGCTGTTTCGGCAAAAGAACCGGGCGCATTGATTCCGGCTTCCGATTGTTGCACGAAAGTGCCATCACCCTGGTTCAGATAAAATCCGTTTTCATCTCCGTACCAGGTAACCACGTAGGCATCCAAATCTCCGTCGTTGTCGATATCTGCAAAAGTTGCTCCATCCGACTTGGCTCCATCCGACACAATCGGGTCGGCTGTCACCTGTTTAAACAGGCCTTCTCCCTGATTCAGGTACAATTCATTATCTGCCCCTTCTGCCGGGCCGTTGGAGATAAAAATATCTTCCCAATCATCCCCATTCACATCTACCAGATTCACAGAGCGGCTATCCGCACGGGTTTTACTTACTTCATGATCGGGTTGTAACAGAAATTGCTGAGCAGGCAGCGAAAACAAAAAGCAAAGAATAAAATGAATGGTAAAGAGCAGTCTGGCCATAATCTATTTTCTTTTGGATGCATCCAGAAGAAAGACAGCAGAAAAGGGAAGGAGATGCAGGAGGGGAGGTAGTTTGAGTTTGCCCCGATAGCTATCGGGGGAGTTTGGGTTTGGGTTTGTCCAGATTGCAATCGGGGGTGGTTCGGTGGTCCTGTTAGTGGGTTAGTTGGCTAGTTGGTTAGTTGGTTAGTTGGACTTCATTAAAAATTAAGACTTAAAAATTAGAGTCTAGGGCCTTTGGCCTAGTCTAGCTGGCCTGCCGGCTTCGCGGTCTAGCTCGCCTGCGGCATTGCGGTCTAAGCTTCGCGGTTCATTAAAAATAGACCGTATTTCAGAGAAGGCCATTCATTAAAAATTAAGACTTAAAAATTCGGTAGCCCGTGTTACGGTTTAAACGGTTTAAACGCTTAAAACAGGAGCGCAGCGAACGCTCATTCAAAATTCAAAATTAAGCCTTAAGAATTATTCAGTGGGTTTGTAATGTAACCATTCGGGGTCGAAGACCATAGACCCAAGCCGAAGGCAGTAGACCAAGGCCACAGGCCATAGACCAAAAATCTACGGCATCTCCCTCCCTACTGCCCGATTCCAATCTTCAATATAATCTACATCGGAGAGTTCCGGGAGGAGGAAGACAGAGCGTTTGGGGTGGATCATTTGTTTGAGCGTTTGGTTCAGGGTATTTTCGGTGCTCCACTCTACCTGTTCGAAAACTTCGGGGTGGAAGGCACGCATGCCGAGCAGGTAATAGCCTCCATCGAGCGCCGGACCGACTACAAAATCGTGCTTTTCTAATTCGGCGAAAGCCTGATTGACAAAATCTGCGCTAAGTTCCCGGCAATCTGAACCGATGATGACCACTTTCTCATGGGTTGCAAAAGCATCTCGAAAGGCATCCGACATCCGGGCACCGAGATCGCCTCCGGCTTGCACACCTTTCTGAAAACTGGTAGCAGGCCAGTCGTCTTGTGTATCTATAAAAGAAGAATAGTACAACAGTCGATGTGCATCTACTCCGGTGGCAACAGAGCGGGTGTGTGCTAACAAAAGCTGGTAGATTTCCAGAGCCCGGTCATTGCCGACAGATGCTGCTAATCGGGTTTTTACCTTTCCTGGTTCCGGATTCTTTATGAAAATTATTAAGGCCTTAGACATATTAAAAGCAGCGTATATTTAAGTAAGGTATTCGTGGTTTTGGGTAAATGTGGGAGTAAAAGTAGCGTTTTACCTGCTGTTCATTCAGAGGGTATTCCGCTTTCATACTTCGACACAGTGGCACCTTCTACAACCATTAGGATGTTCTTTTGTTTTCTGGATTCAAATCAACTTATGCATATTCGATTAGAAACAGAAGTAGATGGAAATTTCAGGGAAGTGATTGCGGCCTTTGACCAGCGCTTATTTGAAGCATTAAAGCCCCCTCTGGCAAAGATGGAGATTGTGGAATTTACCGGTTCCCAAAAAGGAGACCGGGTGCATATCCGTTTTCTTCAACCCATAAAAGCGGAGTGGATCAGTATCATTACAGCAGACGAAATGCACGAAACAGAAGCCTGGTTTACGGATGAGGGCACCCAATTACCCTGGCCACTTGTTTTCTGGAAACATCAGCACCTGATCCAAAAAGTTTCAGAAGATCGATCACTGATTGTGGACAACATTCAGTTTCGGGCAAAAAACGCATTCCTCTCGTTCTTGCTCTACCCGGCTATTTTCATGGGCTTTTGGCCCAGGAAAAAAATTTATCGGAAGTATTTTTTAAGGGGATGAGGGGGTGGATGCGCTGCGTACTTTCGAATTCATAAGTCTTAATTTTTAATTAGGTACCAACCCACTGAAAAACTAACCCACTAACCCACTAACCAACTAACCAACTAACTCACAGAACAACAGGACCACAGGACCACTAGCGAATTCTTAAGTCTTAATTTTGAATTTTGAATGATGTACCAACCAACTGAAAAACTAACCAACTAACCAACTAACTCACTAACTCACAGGACAACAGAACCACAGGATCACTCCCGATAGCTATCGGGGCACAAAATCACAAGCTCACTTTCACTCCTGCCAGAAAATTAATCCCCGCTTGCGGATAATACCCTCTCAACTGATCTGTTGCACCTTCAACATTGTATCTGTAACTCCAGCCATTAGAAGCGTATAGCTGGTTGGTCAGATTACGCGCCATGAAGGTTAGTGCTATTTCTTTGGGTCCTTTTTTAGGTTTCCAGGAATAGGCCAGGCGCAGGTCGGTGACAAAATAGGGATCCAGGCTGCTATTCGGATCAGCGCTGTTATCGACAAATTGTTTACCGACGTATTTATTCAGAAAGCCAATTTCCAGATCTTTCCCCGAAAGGGGGTAAAAAACCAGATCGATAGCTGCAATGACAGCAGGTGAAAAGGCCAGATCTGAAGACTCGTAAAAAACAGAATCCTGACCGAGATAATTAAAATCGCCATCGTAGGCATCCAGGTATTCGGTGTAATTTTGAAGCTTATTCTGACTCAAAGTCAGGTTGCCGCCTAATCCGATCCAGGATAGCGGACGCACGCTTCCGATCAGCTCTAAGCCTCTCCGAAAACTCTCCGGAATATTCACCCGGGTAAACCCACCGATATCATTCAGCTCGCCGGTCAATACCAGTTGATCCTGGTACTGCATGTAGTAAAGATTCGTTTCCAGACGTGCCTTCTCCCAGTCCTTCCGGTACCCGATTTCCAAATCGTATAAGCGCTCCGGATTCGGACGACTTTCCGGAGTCGAATCGATATAATCTTCCCGATTAGGTTCTCTGCCAGCTACTGCCAGAGAGGCAAATGCCAGTCCGCCAGATTCAAAGTTTAGGCTTATACCTGCTTTGGGATTGAAGAATTGGTGACTTACTTCCTGATCCACCTGCTTGCCATCCTGGTCAAATCCCAAAAAGGCGTAGTTTACCATTCTGTATTGCAGGTCAAGAAAAAGCTCTGCAACCTGCCCTACTTTTTTGCTTTGCTTCAGGTAAATATTGGCATCCTTTTTTTGGCCATCATTATCGTAGTATCTGAATTTTGGATCCTGATTACTCCCATTTTGTGCCCAGATTACCTCGCCAAAATGATTGCCCAAATAGTCGTTTGCCCCACCACCCAGGGTAGCGTGATATCGATTGGAATTGCTGATATACTCAAACGAAAAGATTGCCCCGTAAAAATCATTATCCAGCCAGCGGCGGCGCACCAGATCACTTGAAAGTGCTCCGGCGGGAGACGTGATGCCATAATCGCTTAATGTTTCTTCTGCCTTGTACTCCTCGTAGAAACCCAATCCTTTGGTGTAGTGCAAAACAGCACTAAAGTCCAGGTTTCGGTTGATGGTCCAGCCGTATAGGAATTGATAATGTGTTTGGGTATAATCATCCACCTGATCTTCATAAGGACCAGATGCCTGCTCTGTGCCAGCCGGATTATAGGTCCGTGTTTTGGAATCATCGAGCAAGGAGCCGTCAATACCATACCAAGACTGATAGGTCACTTCCTTCCCCGAGAAGGCCAATAATCGAACCCAGTGTTTTTCGCCGAGCCAGGCACCGGAAAGGTACCAGGAAGACAAATCAGCTGTAGCCCGATCTACATAACCATCGGAATGCGTTCTCGACAATCGGCCGTCGAGGCTAAATCCATTACCCAGCTCGCCGGAACCAAAACGCACGGAGCCGCGGATGGTATTAAAAGAACCGCCCGAAGCATCCAGCACCGCATAAGCATCCTGGTTTACTTTGGAGGTATTCAGGTTTATACTGGCACCAAACGCCGCACCACCATTCGTGGAAGTACCCACACCCCGTTGTATTTGGATATCCTCTGCCGAACTGGCAAAGTCTGGTAAATCGACCCAATATACTGATTGCGATTCCGGGTCATTGAGTGGTACGCCGTTTATCGTTACATTAATTCGGGTGGGGTCGGTGCCCCGAATGCGGATACCTGTATAGCCAATACCTGTTCCGGCATCGGAGGTGACAACGGCAGAAGGGGTGCGCTGTAGTAAATAGGGCACGTCTTGTCCGAGGTTTTCGGCAGAAATCGCCTCCTTATCCAGATTGGAGAAGCTAAAAGGGGCATTAGCGGAGGCCCGTGTGGAGTAAACAACTGCCGGACGAATACTCAGAATCCGTTCGGTAAGTTGTACGTGGAGAATGATTTTTTGAATGCCTTCCGGAAGACTGGTAGGTCGCCGTACCGTTTCATAGCCGACAAAGGTATAACGGAGGGTGTATTTTCCCGGCTCAGAAACTTCAAGTTTATAGACACCGTCATTATCCGCAATGACCCCCTTTTTTGTTTCTTCCACATACACGCTGGCATTGGGTAAAGCTTCTCCAGACTCGTCGGTAATTTGTCCGGTAATTATTGCCTGAGCACCGAGCTGGTAGCAGGAGATTAGGGCAAAAAGCAAGGAAATCAATAGTTTCATGAGTACCTGTTTGAACGTGAAAGATGCGGGGTGCATCCAGCTAACTGAGATCAGCCAAGCTTGTCCAAGCAAGTTTGCCAAGTGTCCCTTCCCGAGATTATTCGGGCAGGTTCGATGGGTATGATCTCAGCCGTGTCTGCTCTATGAGACAGTAGGCACCCCTTTGAGGCAGCAAATATAGAGTATATTCAATAAGTAGCAGTTCAAATTAGTTTTTTCTATCTTCAAACTGTTAAGTATGCACAGTACGCCATCCATGCTATTGTTGGAGATATATACCCGAAACGAAATGACCAGACTGGTTTTTAGGAAGCCAGCTTCGATTTGTCTAATCGGCCAAATGGTGTATACCTGATTAGAGTAATCCCACTAATAGGTGATCCGCGAGTAATTAAGTTCACTAAACAATAATGAAGAGCCTGACGTCAAAAAGAGGAAATAATTTCCTCCCTAGATTACTTTTTCTGGTAGGCTTGATTCAGGTAGGTTTAATGTGTTCGATAACTTCTATTGGTCAGAGTTATGATGCAAATTGGATACTGGCAAATGGTCAACTTATTGTGGAGTTTCATGAAGAAGAACCGAATCTCCACCTTACGGATTCCATTTTTAATACACATTTGGATAACAGTTGCATTTCAGATTCTGAAGGAGCCTTGTGGTTTTATGCAAACGGATGTTCGGTACGAGGCTGGGATTATGCAGAGATCATGAATGGAGACTCTCTAAACCCTGGGGCTCAGACAGATTTGCAATGTTCCGGAGGAAATGTCGCCACTCAGGGGAGTCTATTTATTCCTTCTCCTGGAAATCCAAACCATTTATACCTCCTACATATGAACCTGGATTTTTTTCCGCCTTATGGAGCGGTAGGTATTGAATTTTTTTATAGCCTGATTGATGTTAGTGATGGTGTAAATGTCAGAATCATTGAGAAAAATCATCTAGTTTATGCGGATACTTTTGCACATGCATTAATAAGCGCTTGTCGCCATGCGAATGGTCGGGATTGGTGGTTGTTGATACCTGAAATGGCCTCAAATAAATGGTTTCGTTTTTTGTTAGATGCTAATGGACTTCATGGCCCCTGGGAGCAGCGAGTTGCTACTGTTCTTGGAGAGGATAATGGTGGTGGCTGGGTAGCCTTTTCCGAAGACGGAAATTTCTATGCTCGAGTAGATAAATTTGATAATTTACATGTACTAAACTTTGATCGTTGTAGTGGCTTATTGTCAAACCATCATTATATTAAATTACCCACAATTATGCCTAGCCTAGGTAATATTAGAAGTCTGGCCTTCTCCCCCAACAGTCAGCTATTATATGTCAATGGTCCGGAATTCCTTTATCAGTTTGACCTAAATGCCCCCTCCCTTCAAAATAGTATGCAACTAGTGGGAGCGTTTGATGGGTATGGCGACCCGCATCCCGGCTACTTTAGTCGTATGAAGCTGGCCCCAGACGGAAAGATATATGTCTTTCCGGGCAACAGCAATTTCTATCTGAATGTGATCCATAACCCTGATAAACGGGGGGTAGATTGTAACTTCGTCCAGCATGAATTTGAATTACCCCTCCGTAATTATACATACCCGCCCAACATCCCCAACTTCAAACTGGGCAGGATGGAAGGTAGTCCATGCGACACCCTGTTTGTACCTCCTGTCACTACTGCGGGTTGCACGACTGATGACATGCAGGTAAACCCCAATCCTTTTGAGCAGGAGCTTTTTATTCGGTTCGATGATTGTATCATTCAGGAAGGGCGTTTTTTTCTATACGATGCCCTTGGACGGGTGATTTGGGAAGAGGATGTCCATTCGTCTGACATAGATCATGTCATCAGTCTTCCGCAACTTGCTACGGGTGTTTATTTTTATCAGATCATATCTGAAGGCAAACAGTTGAAAAGCGGTAAGCTTTTAAAGTACTAATAAAATGAAGCGGGCAGATTAGTTATATCCCAGCCATTTTAATTGCCGCTCATCATCCCGCCAGTCTTCTTTTACTTTGACATGGATTTCCAGAAAAACTTTGCATTCCAACCACTCTTCGAGGGATTTGCGGGCTTCCGTGCCCAGCTTTTTGATACTGCGCCCGTCTTTTCCGATGATGATCGGCTTTTGGGTTTTGCGAGACACAAAAATGATGGCACCAATACGGGTCAGGTTTTCTCCGCGAGTGGTTTGTGTTTCTTCAAACGATTCAATAATGACCTCACTGGAATAGGGAATCTCCTGGTGGTACAATTCCAGTATCTTCTCGCGAATAATCTCGCTGACAAAGAAGCGCTCCGGCCGGTCTGTAAGTTGGTCTTTCGGATAGTATTCCGGTCCCTCCGGCAGGCGATTGAGTATTGCTTTTAGCAACTCATCTGTACCCGTTTTATGCAGGGCGGAGATTTCATGGACTTCTGCAAATTCTAAACGTGCTTCCATTTCATCCCGAACCTCTTTTATTTTGGCCGCATCTGTAGAGTCAATCTTGTTGATCAACAAAAACAGCGGTGCTTTTATCTTTTTTAATTGCCGGAAGATTGGATCATCATCGCCGTATTTTTCATGCACATCCACCACAAACAACATAATATCTCCATCCTCAAAGGTGTCATGCACAAAACGATTCATCGCCCGCTGCATGCCGTAAGAAGGGTTATCAATAATACCCGGCGTATCCGAAAAAACGATTTGAAAATCCGTTCCGCTCAGTAACCCAATAATCCGATGACGGGTCGTTTGCGGTTTGTTGGTGATGATAGACATCCGCTCCCCCACCAGCGCATTCATCAAGGTAGATTTCCCGACATTGGGCTTTCCAATAATATTTACAAAACCGGAGCGGTGGATTGTTTCGTCTGACACGTATTATTCGTTTAAAGCACTTAAAAATTAAGCCTTAAAAATTAAAAAGTCCTACTCAATTTCTTTCTGCACATTATCAATAAGCCCATCCAGTAGCAGATGTAATCCCTGCGGCTTCAGGCTCCGCCAATTGATATCATCCAGCGGCCCTCCAAAGTACATATAATGGTGCAAATGAGATTCCTGCATTTCGGAAGAAACATGGGGAAACAAGTTGAGGAGGCAAATCCACCCGCGACGGTCCAAGACATCCTCCAGCCATTCCTCGTAGTAGTCTTCGTCAAAATCGCCGTGAAAATTAAGCACGTTCTCGGCGATGATTATGAAGCGGGAGATGCCTTCCTTCAGCATCGGATCTATCACATCCCGTTTTAAAAACATGATGTCGTTTTGCACACAGTCGTTCCACTCGCCCAGCATTTCGATAATGGTAAAGCCCTCTTCATAGTCGGCATACAGCACCTTTAGGTACAGGGTCGGTGAACCAAAAAAATCCCATTGTGGATGAATGACGTAGTTGTAAATCTTCTGAGAATACTGAAATTCATCGTAGTCTCTACCAAAGAATGGAGAGCGTTTATCTTCTGCGGAAATGTATTCATCCCGCCATTGGTAATGTGGTTCGATGTCGTGCATAAGAGTCTGTGAATATAAATACTTTACGCATTCAACTACTTGATTTCCTGAAACAAACCAATACCCTATCTTGTTTTATCCTTTGTTCAAAAACAGTCTGTAAATGCCCCATAAATCGGCGATAAAACGCATTTTGATTACCGGTCCGGAGTCGTCTGGCAAGACCACACTGGCCAGATCCCTTGCGGAGGCACAGGACGAACCATGGGTGCCGGAGTATGCCCGTGAATACCTGGAAAAATACGGCCCCGACTATACCCTGAATGACCTG
>JAGQWR010000101.1 GCA_020437105.1 Saprospiraceae bacterium | reverse complement strand
TTTTGTTTATACAAATAAAACAAAATCGGCCCCGGAAGTTCCGAATATTCTATGAACCGGGGTAGATATTATACGGGATTAGACAAATCGACGATGCCAGCTTTTTGAAAGTGGTTTTTGCCAATGCTGCTCGAATGCTTTTTTAGTATTAACCAGATTATCAAAAACCAGGGTGTTCTCGCTGATTTCTCCGGCTGCAAAGGCTTCCTTAAATTCATCCATAGAAGCAGCAGAAATTTTTCCATCTGCTGTGAGGTAGAGGAAGGTGGTGCGGTCGAACAGGTGAATTCCAAATTGCGTTTCTAATTTCTGGAGAAAACGTACAGAGGAATCAATCGAACAACCACTTGCGCCAGCTTTCGATTCATCGACCATTAAAACCACAAATCGCTTGTGCCAGACTTTCGCCATAGCGGATAAATCCTGATTGTGGCTGGTCCATTGTTGGGCAAATTGTTCCAGTCGGGCATCCATTTCCTGAACTTCTGACTCGGTCAACTCCCGGTTAATCTGGTAAATCCAAACCCGACTTTCAGGTGCCAATAGATCGTATGTGTCTGTCATTGTTTTCTTGCTACTTATGTAAATTTCAAAGGGCTACCGCCCAGTCTGGGGTCGAGGGGCTAATGCCGAAAATCCAGTATTCTCGATCCCCAGGAAAGTTTGAGTTTGAGTGTGATCCTTACAACTTATTATTATTGACGATCAACTCTGCTAAATCATAAACCATTACCTGCTCCTCTTTGTTTGCTGCAGCCACGCCATCTCCTAACATGGTCAGGCAAAACGGACAGTTGGAAGCGATAATTTCTGCGCCTGTACCAAGGGCTTCGGCTGCCCGTTCGGTATTAATGCGTTTATCGCCCGTTTCATCCTCTTTAAACATTTGAGCGCCTCCTGCGCCGCAGCAGAGCCCCCGTTTGCCATGTCTGGCCATTTCCACCAGATCGTTGTCCAGCGATTCAAGTACGGCCCTGGGTGCTTCATAGATATCATTCGCTCGTCCGAGGTAGCAGGAGTCATGATAGGTAATGCGTTTTCCTTCGAAAGCGCCTCCTTCCTTCATTTTTAGTTTTCCGTCGCTAATCAGTTTTTGGATGAACTGTGTGTGGTGTACTACTTCATAATTTCCGCCTAATTCCGGGTATTCATTTTTCAGAATATTGAAGCAGTGCGGACAGGTGGTAACAATCTTTTTAACATTGTAGAGCTTGAGGGTCTCAATATTCTGCAGGGCAGTCATCTGAAATACGAATTCATTTCCTGCCCGCCTGGCCGGATCACCGGTACAGCTTTCATCCTTTCCCAGAATGGCATAATCGACACCTGCATCTTGTAATATTTTGCAAAAGGCGATCGTCACTTTTTGTGCCCGGGCATCAAAACTGCCGGCACAACCCACCCAAAAGAGAATCTCTGGTTCCTTTCCTGCAGCGGCCAGTTCGGCCATAATTGGTATGTTCAATTTATCTGACATGGGTTGTTTTTTTATGATTCTTTCATGGCATCCTGCGCCCATTGGTCCCGGTCAACCGGCATTTGCCAGACAGCACCTGTGTTCTCAATCGCATTGAACATTGGCAGCCAGTCGGAAGGACCGGCAGATTCTGTCAGGATTTCATAGCGCCGCAATTTCAGAATTGGATCAAGCGGATTAATCAAGACCGGACAAGCCTCCACACAAGCATTGCAGGTGGTACAGGCATGAATTTCTTCCCGACTGATATAATCAAACAGGCTTTTGCCGTCATCAAAGTTGGACTTGTTCAGTTTTACATCGGCCCCGCGCAAATCCTCTCGAATAAATTCCGGATTCCCGCTTCGAATTTTGTTACCTACTTCTTCTGCCCGATCTCTGATATCCATTACTATTTTTCGGGGAGAGAGTTTTTTTCCGGTAATATTTGCCGGACAAACGGAGGTACAGCGGCCACATTCCGTACAGCTATAGGCATCGAGCAGGTTTTTCCAGTCGAGGCTGATGACATCATTGGCTCCAAAGGTTGGCAGTTCTTCATCCATAGGCGCTTCCGCGAAAGCGGCCTCCGGATCCATCATACTTTTTACCTCATTCATGATCTCCGGCATATTTTCCATCTGTCCTTTCGGAGTCAGATTAGCAAAATAGGTATTCGGAAAGGCCAGGAAGATATGCAGGTGTTTTGACTTGGGCAGATAATTCAGGAAAATCAGTACCATGGATAAGTGCAGCCACCAGCCAAAACGCTCAACGATCACCAGACTGCTCTGTTCCAGTCCGCCGAAAAGGGCGGGCCCCAGCCAGCTACTCACAGCAAGTGTACCTGTGTCATGGTAGTGCCCGGGATCTAATTTTTGCAATAGCACATCAGCACCATTCATGCTGAAAATGCCTGTCAGCAGAATAATTTCAAATAACAAAATGAGGTTGCCGTCCATTTTTGGCCAGCCTTTCATTTCCGGTTTGTGAAAGCGGGGCAGGCGGATTAGGTTGCGACGGGCCAGGAAGATAATTGTAGCAACAAAAGCCAACAGGGAGAGGATCTCGACAAAGTTGAGGACAAAGGTGTAAAAGCCGCCCAGGTAAGGAGCAAAAAACCGGTGCTTGCCGAAAACCCCGTCAATAATGATTTCTATCAATTCTACCTGGGTGAGCAGGAAGGCCGCGTAGATAAAAAAGTGGAAAACAGCCGGAATCCAGCGTTTAAACATCTTTTTTTGTCCGAATGCTACCAGCAACACATTTTGCCAGCGTTGAGCGCTGTCTCCGGTGATTAATTTGTCGTTTCCCAATAGGATATTCTGACGAATTTTCAGGAATTGGGTAGCGGCATAAGCGAAAGCTGCGCCTGTGATCAGAATGAATGCTAGCTGCTGCACCATAGTGTAATGGTTTTGCGAATTTTCGCTGAAAATACAAAGTGATTTTGGAATCAGCCTTGTATCTGGATTAAAAATATTGAGAAGCTGAACAGGCCATGCCTTTTTTGTAATTTTACAAGGTAAAATTTCCTGACATGAAGATCTTGAATCAACGGCAAATTCGACAAATGATCGAGCGCCTGGCAATCCAAATTCTGGAAAATAATTTTGAATCGGATGAAATTATTTTGGCCGGGATCAATAATAACGGAATGGGATTTGCCAGAATGCTATATGAGCGTCTGGAAGCACATACGTCTATTCCATTAACATTGACCAATATCCGTTTAAATCCGGCAGATCCTTTGGCTGCGGCGGTTGAAATGGATATTTCCCCTGATTCGCTTCGGGGTAAAGCTATTGTAATAATTGATGATGTGGCAAATACAGGGCGCACCATTTTTTATGCGTTTAAGCCCTTCATGGCTATCCTGCCTGCCAAAATTGAGGTAGCGGTGTTGGTTGACCGCAAGCACAAATCATTTCCGGTGAAAGTTGATTATGTAGGCCTTTCGCTGGCTACAACACTCCGGGAAAGCATTGACGTACAAATTCGCAATGTAGAGGAGGAGGCAGTTTATTTGGTTTAGTGTTTAACCAGCTCCAGTTTTTCTTTGATTGTTGGAATCGCCTTCAAGCCAGATTGATAGCCCAATTCTATTAATTCCTCTACTTTTTGGAACTGAAAAATGTGGTAATCGGATACGGCTTCCGGTTCGATCAACACATCACAAATTTCTCTTTCCAATTGGGAATGATTTATGATGGTGAGATCAAAACAACGTTCCAATACAGATTTGACCGACTTGATCTTTTTTTCAGGTACTTCCCGGAAGGGAATCAAATTCACCCCAATTAAAACATCACATTGGTCCCGGATCACTGAAGTCGGCAGATTTAGCAATAAGCCACCGTCAACATAGGTTTCTTCCTCGATGATGACCGGTTGAAAAACCAGTGGGATTGCACAGGAGGCACAAACGATTTCAAACAGCATACCGGAATGTCGAACAACAGTTTCTCCGGTGCTTAGCTTGGTCATATTTACATGCAGCGGAATTTTTAGCGCATCAAAAGAATCTTCTTTTATATGCTTGCTGAGCTGTTTGTTCAGGTAATGTAAATTGAGCAGGCCCTTGTTTGGTCGGGCCGGAAAGAGCGATCGGATCAGGCTGGCCGATTCTACAAAGGTTTTCATCTCTTCCGGGCTCTTGCCGGCAGCAAAGAGGGTGCCTATGATAGAACCCGCACTGGTTCCCGCAATGACATCTACCTGTATTTCGTGTTCCAGCAGTGCTTTTATTACACCGATATGAGCAATGCCTCTGGCACCGCCGCCCGAAAGTGCCAGTCCGACTTTATATGGTTTTTCTTCCGTTGGAGACATGTTGATTTTTGGTAATTGGAAAAAAAAGAGGATACGACAAATGCCGCATCCTCTTTTCTTCCTTCCTATAACGCTTACTCTACAACTAATGTTTCGCTGTATTGGCCTTCTGTAGTCAAAAATCGCAAGAAGTACATTCCTGCAGGCAGGTCAGAAATTTCCATGGAGCGGCTGTTTCCATTTTCCAATTTCAAGGCCCGACCGAAGGTGTCGTATAAGGTAACGTTTTCCAATTCAAGCGGGGTCTGCCAGAAAACCTGTTCGTTTACCGGATTCGGGAAAACCCGAATGAATTCAGACAGGTCAGTATCATTTGTAGCAACCAGTGAAATGATATCAGACATATAGCGGGGTAGTAATTGGTATCCATCGTTGCAAACACCGTCATTGTCAAATTGACCACCCAGACCAATTACATCCCAAGGGAAGTTAGGAATCGGCATACTGTATAAATCAACGGCATCATCGATACGTACCAAAAATTGATTGCCATCGCCGTCTTCTACATCGATGTTCATTCCAGAGCCTGAGTTGTCCCATTGCGATGGATCTAAAGGCGTTACATTGTTAATTCGAACTAATTCAGATTCTTCAGCCTCTGTCATTTCTGTTACTACAGGTGGAGTAATGAGCGGATTATCTGTAGAGTTTACAGTGATCGATATCGGACTAATCTGGGTCAGACAGTTAAAGGCTTCAATTTTTCCCTGCACTGTTACCTCATCACCTTCCTGCACGGTATAGCCTAAACTGGTCGGGCTATACAGGCTGATTCCTCCAGTTGCATCAATGATAACAAACTGGATGTCATCATTAACCTGTAGGTCAACGCCATAAACAATACCTGTCAGGCTGCAATCCACCCCGACAGAATCAGGAACACTGTTGGCATCTACAGTGGTGACAGCACCAATGTCATAGGAAGGGTAATTAACCGGACATTGAACTGTGATATTTACGGTTGCTTCATCACAGGATGGAATGCTATTATCGCAAACCTGATAAGTGAAGCTATCCGGACCACAGTAATCCGGGAAAGGCACATAGGTGTAAACACCTTCGCCAAAGTCAAACAAATCGCCATTGCTTGGTTGGGATTGCGTGATAACGATGCCTGTACCATTTGGCAGGAAATCGTTTGTCAGGGTGTTAAAATCAAGTGAACCATTTTGGGCAACAGTATAACTGTCGTCATTTGCATTGACATCCTGTGAAGGTACAAGGTCATAGGTTTCGATTGGAAAAGGAACCGCCACGGTACCGTTGGTACTTCCGCCTTCAAGTCCGTCAATTCCGCTAAAAAACCAGTTAGCTAGTACGAAGGTAGAACCATCAGGGCCAGTACCGTCCACCCGGTAAGCCCAACCGTCCAGGTGTTCCCAGGCAGTACCAGTGCCATCGGCATCAATTTCTCCGAAAACGTCAATGACTGTACCATTTTCAAAGAGTTCTACAGCGTCATCACCATTAATATTGGTCGCACCGTCCACATCTTCAAAATCCGGTGCAAAGCCAAAAAAGCTTTCAAAACTGGCTGGATCCGGTGTCAAAAAGAGGTAGTCGCCAGCTGTCGCTGAAATATTTGGAAAGGTGTATTCCTGGCCATCTGATCCCTGGCCATTATTGGCTGATCCAACACCAAAAACACTCAGATCCGGGATGTCATTCACGACGTAAAGCTCAATGCCTTTAGGCTGGCCGCCTGTGAGGGGACCGTCATAAACACCGGTCAGAATCAAATCGTTAGTGAGTGGCCCGCCCATTACCGTGATGGTACCCATCATCGTTGTTGGGTGATTATCACAGTGGTATTCGTAAACACCGGGTGTATTGAATGTGAAGGAAAAAGTCCAACTTCCTGCTGCCGGGGCGCCATTGATAAAGCTTTCCGGATTTCCTGGAAAGGTAGCTTGGGAACCATTCACGTTATGCGTTCCGGTGGTGTTTTGCCACATGACAGTTTCGCCTGCATTAATAACTAAATCGGCGTCTGTAAAAGAAAAATTGGCTACGGTGACTATGTAGTCCTGTGCAAACAAACCGGTCAGGGTCCATAAGCTAATTAAAGTAAGGAGTAATAATTTTTTCATATGGTGGTTGATTTTTAATCGGTTATATGATTTTGAATGATCTAACAGATCAAAGATAGGGAGAAGCAATAGGAGCAAAAAATGTGGCGTGTCAATTATTTGTTAAGTGCATTACTCTATGCGGATTCCCCGAAAGGGGATTAATTGGCAGCTTCAAAAATGCCCCGATGCTCAAAATCGCGGAAATCTACCTGGCTCACATTGGAAACACCCTGTTCCTGCATATAGACCCCGTAAATGGTGTCCACTGCAGCCATCGTCAGTTTGTTGTGTGTCACAATAATAAACTGGGAGTCTTTGGAGAATTTTTTAATGATGCGATTGAATTTTTCAATATTGGCATCATCCAGCGGCGCATCAACTTCATCGAAGATACAAAAGGGTGCCGGTTTGAGCAGGTACAGGGCAAAGAGCAGGGCCGTAGCCGTCAGGGTTTTTTCCCCACCGGAAAGCTGACTGATTGTTTGCGGACGTTTTCCTTTAGGCCGGGCTACGATTTCAATATTTGATTCGAGCGGATTTTCCGGATCGAGCAGAATCAGGTCGCAGGTATCATCGTCAGTAAACAGGCTGCGGAACACATCAATAAAGTACAGGCGGGCCTGATTAAAGGCCTCCAGAAACTGCGCTGTTGCAGTTTCTTCTATTTCTTTGATGGTTTCCATCAAATCGTCCTTGGCTTTATTGATATCATCCCGCTGTTGCGTAATGGTATCATAGCGCTCCTTCATCTCATCGTATGCTTCTACAGCCATTGGGTTGATTTCCCCATAATTGTCTAAGCGCGATTTGAGCCGGTCAACTTTCTCCTGCAATTGATCCTGGGGTAAACCAGTTTCAACCTGCCGATCTTTGATGTCATCCAGGCGTACAGAAAATTCTGCGTGGAGGCGTTCACTGACTGCCGACAATTGAAACCGATACTCAGTCAGCTTTTCTTTAAGTTGATTTATCAGGCTCTGGGCAGCTTGTTGCTTCCTGTTTAAACCACGCAGGGATTCCTCCAATTCATTAATACCACCACGCGCCTGGAAATAGGTCTGTTCGACTTCTGTCAAGGTAGATTCTTTCGCCTCTTTTTCGGCATAGGATGCTTTGAGGCTGGTTTCCATCTCAGCGAGCTTTTCGTGGAGCTCGGTAAGCTCCTGAGCTGTTTCGCCCTGGTTGGATTTGTTTTGACTCAGCGCATTAAGTGTTTCTTCCAGTTGTTTTTCACGGAAGTGCAATTCTCGCTGGATGGCATTTACCTTATTCTGTTGCCGAATAAACTCAATATTCTGGTTGTTGAAATGGGTGGATGCCTGGCTTAATTGCTCGGCTACCTGTCGGTAAGAACCATCGGTATTTGCGATCTCATTTTTTACCTGTCCGATGGCCGCCTCCCTGTTTATGAGTTCCGATTTTATCCGGTTTTCCTCTAATTCTATTTGTTCCAGCGTTTCCTGCATGACCTGCAGTTTATTTTGAGATTGCTGGATAAACTGATCGTGGTTTTCAAGCCGTGTTTGAACACTCACCCGGTCCTGCGAGAGACGATTTAACTTACTGGTTGCCTCCTGCATAGCTTCTTTAGAATGCTGGGTTTTAAGGCCTTCCAGTTTGGTCTTTTGCTGAAAATATTTGGTAGATAGTTTGTCTTCCTCCCGTTCTAATTTGGTGATAGCCGTTTCGAGGATTTCGAGGTTTTTCTTGCGACCGATCTTTTTACCTTCAAACAAGCCGATAGAACCACCGGAGAGTGTAAACCGTTTTTGAATGAATCGTCCGCTCCTGGAGAGCACCACCAAACGCTCATCTTCCATGGATTTCTGTATTTGTTCCGATTCGGTAACAACTACATTTTCCAGGAGATAGGAGACGAGGCTATGATATTGCGGGTCTGTTTCTATTAGATCAATGGCACTGGTTGTATTTGGGGCCATCGCCATCGGTGGACGATAATCTTTAAATACATCCAGCAGGAAAAAGTTGGCTTTCCCTTTTTGGCTCTCACTCAATAACTGTACTGCTTGTGCGGCTTCAGCCAAATTGGCGACTACATAATAGTTGAGGTAAGGCTCCAGATAATTCTCAATGGCAATTCGATAAGTTTCCTGCACGTAGATCAGGTCTGAAAGCAGGGGGGTATCTTTTTTCCAGGATTTATGCTGACTTAAAAACTTGATAGATTCCGGAAATCCTTCCAGATTTTCTACCATACTTTTGGTCAGTTTGAACTCATTTCTTTTGGCATCCAGATTCCGGTTTACTTCCCGAATTTGTACTGTGATTTGCTCCAAATGGGCTTCTGCTTCCACAATGGCATCCTGGCGTTTGTTTTCCGCCATTTCGAGGGTTTGCAGGGCTGTTTGGAATTCTTTCTCCTGTACTTCCAGGTCTTTGAGACCCCCTAAGAGTTCATCCAGTTCTTTTTGGCGATTTTCCTGTTCTTCAGATAGTCGCCGATGTTCGTTGTGCAGGTTTTCGGAGCGATTCTGGTTAATTGCCCGTTGTTTTTCCATCTCAAAAACAGCGCGCTCGGCTTGTTGTTGGCGCTGCATGATAGAGTCCAGGTCGGTTTTTAACTCACCGTGTTCCTGCTGCACCTTTTTGAGGTTTGCTTCAGCCTCGTCCAACTGTTCTTCCAGTTCGGCCTCAATGCGTTTTTCAGAACTCAGATCGGTTTGGTAGCGCTCGACATCAGCGCGCAGCTGATCAATTTTGCGGGAGGCATCTTGAATTTGCTCATCGAGTTTGGCATTGGTTTGCCGAAGAAACTGAATGCGTTGTTCTAATACCCGCCGATCGCTTTCCATGTTTCGGATTTTGGCGACGGCCTCATTGAGATCCCGTTGGCGTTCAGACAGAGCTTTTTCCTTATCGAGGTTGGCCTTTTTTTCTTGTTCCAGGGCAGCCTCTTTTTGGCGGATCTCGGCTTCTATTGACCGGTATGCGTCTTCTTCCTGGGTGAGTTGTTTCTGGATTTCTGCTTGTTGGATGCGCAGACTGGCTGTTTTAATAACGGCCAGATCCAGGCTCATAACTTTGTAATCTTGCTTTAGCTCAAAATAGCGCTTGGTGCGTTTTGCCTGTTTTTCCAGGGAGTTGAGATTGTTTTCGATCTCAAAAAGGAGGTCTTCCACGCGCTCGAGGTCCTCGGTAGTGCTTTTGAGCTTATTGAGGGTTTCCCGTTTCCGAATTTTGTATTTTGATACACCGGCAGCCTGCTCAAACATACGCCGACGGGCATTATCCTTGTCGGCAAGGATATCATCCACCATACCCAGGGCAATGATGGCGTAGGAGTTGGAACCGATTCCGGTATCCAGAAAAAGCGAGGTAATATCCTTTAAGCGGCAGGGAACATTGTTGAGCCGGTATTCGGAGTCGCCGCTGCGGTATAGCACCCGCGATATCGTAACAGTATGATAATCAGTAGGCAGGAGGTTTTTGGTATTTTCAAAAGTCAGCGAAACAGAGGCCATGCCACTTTGTTTCCGCTTTTTGGTACCATTGAAAATGACCGACGTCATAGTGTCCAGTCGAAGCTCTTTGCTCTTTTGTTCGCCCAAAACCCAACGTATCGCGTCCACGATATTGGACTTTCCGGCGCCATTCGGACCGACAATACCAATGACATCCTGATCAAAATGAATGACAGTCTCATTAGCAAAGCTTTTAAAGCCTTTTATTTCCAGGTTTTTTAACCTCATAGCGTGCAAAAATAGGGAAAAGAACCCGCTGTGGAAAACCATTTTTTCCACATTTTTTGAAGTCTTTTTTCAGGACCCCTTCTTCGGCACATGCTTTTGTCGATAACCTTCCTCATGCCGTTGAACATAGGTTTCCAATAATTGGATGCGCTCGATTTCAGAACTTGTTGAATTCTGTTCATACATGTTTTGCAATACGCGCTGGCGAAAGGCTTCATACAGCGATACGGCACAGGCAACAGAAATATTCAGGCTTTCTACCATGCCTACTTGCGGAATGTAAAAGTTGCCGTCGCAGAGGGCAGTAACTTCTGCACTGACACCGTCGTGTTCGTTGCCAAACACCAGGGCTATTGAGCCGGTTAAATCCAGCGAATAGAGCTCGGTGGCAGGTGGATCAATTTGGGAACAGAGAATCTGCGTATATTTTTTGCGGAGGGCGGAGAAACAGCTAGCGGCATCGGTAAAATAATGAACATCCACCCATTTGCGGGTACCGGCAGAGGTGCGTTTGCCAAGCACCAGCATTTCCTTTTGGAGTCTCGGACTGGTGTTTAGTACGTAAATTTCGCCGATGCCTACGGAATCGCAGGAGCGCAGTACAGCTCCAATATTGTGGAGATCGTGCACGTTTTCCAGGATCACGGTAAGATTGGCTTGTCGTTGATCGGCAACGCGTTTAAATTTTGCCAGACGTTCAGGAGTCAAAACAGAAAGCAATTTAGTTGGCCGAAATTACTCATTTTATGCCTAATCAGACTGCGTAGCCTCATTCCTTGTCGAATCGACGCAACTGGTTCCAATCAAAGGTCCACTCAGGGGTATTTAATGTCTGGCTCGGAGCAATTTTATACCAGGGGTCATTCCCAGGATTGGCCGGATTTTTCAGTATATGGATTTCCTGTGCAGGCATATAACTTTGTGCCAGTAAAAAGCGCTTTTCTCCCTGTTCGTTTTCGACGATATCCACCACGATCACGGCGTGGCCGGGATAACCGCCTTTGATAAATACATCTCCCGGCTGAAGGTCAACTGCCGGAATCCGGTTTAGTTCTTTTTCCAGCGAAGCGGTGCCTGCATATCCGAATACCAGATTCATATACTTCTTAAAATTGGGGTATGAATTGCTGATGGTCCCATTTCCATGTCCAATTGACCAGCTGTTATTGTTCAATACCGGCCGATTTCCGCGGCGCCAGTCATCAAAGGAAATGGCGGTGCCATCAGAGAAGTTAAAGTGAATTGAAGTCCATTCCTGACGGGAATAATGGTATTCAGCTTTCAGCCGCATGACGGCATCGGCACATTGCTGTAAATCGCGTGTTCCAACATCTATTTGGATTACCGCATGGTGCGCATTTTGGTTGTATTTTTTCTGTCCGTCATACAGAAGCACCGGACTGCCTGCCGGTTTTAAGGGTAAATAGCGTAACCACTCTCCAAAACTTCCCGTGTTTAGGGCCTTTCGGCGAAAGCCGGCCGGAGCAGGAATACGGTGAGCTATCGTTTCTGTTGCATCATAGACCTCCAACCAGGCATAGTTTGGGAGCAAGTCGGGTTGCTGGTCAATGTAAATTTTTGAAGGGCCTTCCGGTGGACTTTTTTCAGATTCGGTAAATGGTTGTTCACACAAAGAAAAAAGCACCGGACTGATGAAAACAAGGGCTTTTAACAGGGACATAGGATTTAGTTTTTTGGGGTCGGAGCTATAAACGTTCCCGGAAGGGGAAGAAATTGCCTGAATGGATAACTACCGCCCAAAAATAAACATCCCGAATTTCGGACTGCTCCAAAATTCGGGATGATGAATCCTGTTAGGGTTAACCCTGCTTACTCGTTAATAGGCTGAAAATGGTAATCCTCAAATTTAAGGATATGGAGGAATCGATTTTCATACCGCTCGACATTGTTAAGCAATTCCATATCTGATGAGACATCAGGGTCGGTAATTTTCTGAAACTGGTATTTGGTATAGAGGCTTTCCCCTGGAAACCCATCCAGGTGATTAATCCAGTCCTTACCAAACTTGTTGAGCAGTCGGCCAAAATACAAGGTCAAACCATAACCTACATAAGCTTCCTCGGAGGGAGCTATACCGTAAGTATTAAAATAATCCAATTTGAATTTTTTGATCACCGGGTCATAATCGTCCACATAAAAGAAACTACTTACGTGTAGATTTAAATCTTCATATAAGGCATAATCAATCTGCTCAAACGTCATCCAGTTAGGCATCCCATAGACTTCTACTTCTGAAAACCCGGCTTGCGCAATTTTCAATTTTCGAAGGAAGGAATAGACAAAGGATTCATTATCCCAGGTCGGAATAATGAAAATCGTCTTTTTATCTGCCCGCAAATAGGGGCCGATATTGGTTTTGCTAAGATCAACAGATTCGTCGGTAACGATAAATTCCTGAAAGCGTGCGGTGCTGTCAACAGAACCCATAAACTCATAATTAGCTTCCTGGAAATACATTAGCCGTTGGATTTCGTCGGGCTTATTGGGAACCACCAACACAACCTGCTCGGAAGTATAGTTTGACCGAATGTGTTTTACCAGCGCGTCGGCATGACTTTTGAATGTCGGATTTGCCTGAACCAGATATGGGTTGTGTGGTGAAAGATTTGAACTTGGGCTATAGGGTACTACCACCGGGATTTTATTCTGCCGGGCAAAATTAGCTACCACTCTGGCATTGCTGCTCAAATAGGGTCCGATAATCATATGGGATCCATTGATAGCAGGCTGGCTGTTTAGGATTTGATTGGTAGTCGTTTCAGTACCTTTAGTGTCGTAAATATAGAATTGGAGATTACAACCGTCTTTTTCAAGTTGACTGATCGCCATCTTTGTACCCCCATAGAATTGGAGCGCCCAATCGCTATTCTCATAAATTTCCCCTGAAGCGCTGTAAAAGCGGTCGGTGAAGAATGGGAGTAACATGCTGATTCTGTAGGGCCCGCCACCTGCAACCACTCCATCACCATTTTCGCTTGGCTGGTAAGGGGTATCTGAGGTAATTGGAGGAAATTTATCAGGTGAATTCATTGTCCACTTAATGGTATCCATATCTTCGGAAAGATTGGTTACCACTTCAAATTCACCTGTTTCCGGATCAATTTGTTTGGGTCCCTGGATGTCATTCAGGTCTTCGTCCGTATCACTGATCGGATCGGTATCGGGAAGCTTTTTGAACAGATCGCAGGAGATGGTGAAACTAATTAGGAAGAGTCCTAACCAGATCCATTTATTCCCATTCGATAGTCGCAGGCGGTTTCGTACTGATATCATAGACGACACGATTAATTCCTTTTACGTTGTTGATAATCTCACTGGATACTACGGCCAGAAACTCATGTGGCAGGTGACTCCATTCGGCAGTCATGCCATCAACCGAGTTTACTGCCCGGAGCGCAACGGCCTTTTCATAGGTTCGTTCATCTCCCATAACTCCGACCGATTGTACGGGCAGGAGGATGGTTCCGGCTTGCCAGATCTTATCGTAAAGATCAAATTTACGGAGGTTAGAGGTGTAAATATAATCGGCCTCCTGAAGCAGGCTTACTTTTTCGGCTGTTATATCTCCCAATATTCGAATTCCTAATCCTGGCCCCGGAAAAGGGTGGCGTCCCAAAATGTCATTCGGGATGTTTAGTGCTTTCCCTACACGGCGAACCTCATCTTTAAAAAGCATGCGTAGTGGTTCGACGATCTTAAGGTCTAATTTTTCCGGCAGTCCACCAACATTGTGGTGAGATTTAATCGTTACAGACGGGCCATGCACAGAGACAGATTCAATCACATCCGGATAAATAGTGCCCTGTCCAAGCCATTCAATATGATCAAGTTTTTTGGCTTCCCGTTCAAATACCTCAATAAATACGCGTCCGATGGCTTTCCGTTTTCCTTCCGGATCGGAAATGCCGGCCAGTGCGCTGTAAAATTCCGCTTTCGCGTCCACACCGACTACATTGAGGCCCATTTGTTTGTAGGAATGTAACACTTCCTCGTACTCATGTTTGCGCAGCAGTCCGTTATCTACAAAAAAGCAGATTAACCGGTTGCCAATGGCATGGTGCAATAATTCTGCTGCAACGGTTGAATCCACCCCCCCGGAGAGTCCCATCAAAACACGCTCATCTCCAATTTGCGCACGCAAACCGGCAATGGCTTCCTCTACAAAGGAAGCCGGAGTCCAGTCTCCCTGGCAGCCGGCAATTTTGTAAATGAAATTCCGGAGCAGTTCCAGTCCGTCGAGGCTATGTGTTACCTCCGGATGGAATTGGATGCAATAAACAGGGGCCTGTCCGGCTTTTTCGTCAGAACGAAATGCAGCCACGTCAATACTATTCGAACCGGCCAACAGGTGGTACCCGATTGGCAGTTTATGAATGGTATCTCCGTGCGACATCCACACCTGTGATCCAATGGAGATGCCCTCAAAAAGCGGATCACCAGAATCTATTTTATCCAAATGAGCCTTGCCATATTCCCGTTTGGAGGAAGGAAGTACCTTGCCGCCATAGGTCTCCGCAATTAACTGCGCGCCATAGCAAACCCCAAGTACTGGTACCTTTCCCAGGAAATCATCGAGGGCAGGGTGCGGGGCATTTGGATCTGTTACCGAAAAGGGACTTCCGGATAAAATAACCGCCTTCGTATGCGCATCCAACTGGACAGAAGCGTTGAAGGGCTTGATCTCACAGTAAACATTCAGTTCACGGACCCGTCTGGCAATCAATTGCGTATATTGGGATCCGAAATCGAGAATGAGGATTTTTTCACTCATGGGGCAAAGATAAAATTATTGTTCGATTGCCTGTCTTACATTTGCTGCCAGAAATTTGTATTTATGTCAATTCCTCCTAAAACAAATACCAGCTCCTCAAAGTCACTCTTAGCCAGTATCTTATGGCAGTCCAGGTCGCGCTGGCAATTACTGGGAGCGGCGATCGGAGCGGGCCTAGGATTCTTTTTATTACTAGCTGCCTTGCAGGTTTATTTTGACCTCCAGGGCTTTTTAGGTGGAACGGGGTCAGACCAGTGTGTGCAAATTAACAAACGGGTAAACCTGATCAATACCCTCGGCACCCGATCCGGATTTACCAAAGAAGAAATAGCTGAGCTGGAAGAACAAAATTTCATTGAATCTTTGGGCGCTTTCCAGTCAAATGACTTTAAAGTAGGAGCCGGGAGCAATGCTTTTGGCTTTTACACGGAGTTGTTTTTTGAATCAGTTCCTTCCGAATTTATTGACCTGGAATTGCCTTCCTTTCAATGGAAAGACGGTGATGGAGAGGTGCCCATCATTTTATCGAGAGATTATTTGGCCCTCTACAACTTTGGGTTTGCGCCATCTCAGGGGTTGCCCCAGTTTACACCAAATACCATCAAGCGGGTTCCAATTGATCTGGTGATTCGTGGCAACGGAACCCGGACAAATGCAACCGGCCGGATAGTCGGATTTAGTGATCGAATCAATTCCATTTTGGTACCCGAAGAATTTTTAGTTTGGGCCAACCAAAAATTTGGAACCGGGGTAGAAGCTACTCCCTCCAGATTGATTCTGAAAGTTGACAACCCCCTCGGAAAACCTTTCCGGGATTTTTTGAAAGAACGCAATTACGAACTCAGTACCGGACGCCTGGTAGGAGGGGAGGTCATTGCTACGATTCAATTAATCATTGTAATCCTGGCTTTCATTGGCTTTTTGATCGCCATCCTCTCGCTTTTGGTGGTCAATCTGAATTATCGCCTCCTGATTGCAGAAGCTTCTGCAGATATTCGGAGACTTTTTGAATTGGGTTATACCCGAAGCGAACTGGGATCTATCCTAAACAGATCTTCGATTAAATGGTATGGCCTGAGTTGGCTGGCTGCTGTTGTAGTTTTATCGCTGCTCCATTTGTTTCTGGCACGCATACTTACTGCACAAGGCATGGAATTAGAGGGTATTTTACATCCGGTTGTGTGGATTGCCGCACTGGGTTTAGCACTGGGTTTCTTCTTTTTTCAGGGACGAAATATCAAGGCTACCCTGAATGCCCTTTTTACTTAGACCTTAGAATACAGAATCTTTACCTACAACCTAACAATACCTAAACGGACATGAAACTTGCCGCGCTTGACATAGCAATTATTCTGGCTTATTTGCTGACAACGGTACTGGTTGGATTGCTCCTCCGCAAGCAGGCAGAACGAAGCAAGTCTGATTATATGTTGGGAGGCAACCGGATGCCCTGGTACATGTTGGGGCTGAGTAATGCCTCTGGTATGTTTGATATTTCCGGCACCATGTGGTTGGTTACGCTTTTGTTTGTTTACGGCCTAAAAAGTGCATGGATTCCCTGGCTGTGGCCGGTGTTTAATCAGATCTTTTTGATGATCTTTTTATCTATGTGGCTCCGACGATCAAATGTAACGACAGGTGCCGAATGGATAAATACCCGCTTTGGTTTTGGGCGTGGAGCTTCCTTGTCACATTCCATTGTGGTCGTATTTGCCATCCTCCTCGGACTCGGTTTTCTGGCCTATGGCTTTATCGGAATTGGAAAGTTTATTGAAATTTTTGTTCCCTGGGAAACGGTTTCTCCCTACATCCCATTTGAGGTTTCCGCAGAGTATGTCCCGCATTTTTACGGTATTATTCTGACCAGCTTTGCGGTGTTTTATGCCTTGCTGGGTGGCATGCTCAGTATTGTATGGGCAGATGTACTTCAATATGTTCTGATGCTTATATCGAGCATCGTAATTGGAGTTATCGCCATGAAAGCCGTTATGGTTAATGAGTTGCTGGTGCCGGATGGCTGGATGACTCCTTTCTTTGGCATGCATCTGGATCTGGACTGGACCAATATCATGACTGAGGTAAATCAGAAGATTGAAAGCGATGGATTTAGCCTCTTTTCGATCTTTTTTATGATGATGATTTTCAAAGGTGTCCTGGTTAGTTTGGCTGGTCCTGCACCGGGCTACGACATGCAAAAAATCCTGGCGACTAAATCGCCACGCGAGGCGGCCCTAATGAGTGGTTCGGTGAGTTTTATCCTGATGCCAATCCGGTATTTTATGATTGCCGGTTTTGGTGTTTTGGCCATTTTATACTCCGACAAGCTTGATTTGATAGTAGCAGGAAATATTGATTTTGAACAAATTCTTCCTTCTGCTATTAATGAGTTTGTGCCGGTTGGATTTTTGGGTCTGCTGCTGGCCGGATTATTAGCGGCTTTCATGTCCACATTCGCGGGCACGCTGAATGCTACGCAGGCATATATTGTAAATGATATTTACCTGAAACACATCAATCCAAAAGCAACGAATCGCAAGATAAAATTCACCAATTATGCTGCCGGATTGGTGATGGTTTTCATCAGTATCGTACTCGGGTTTTATGCTAAAGATGTGAATGATGTGCTACAATGGATTGTTTCCGGCCTGTTTGGTTCTTATGTGGCAGCTAATGTTTTAAAGTGGTACTGGTGGCGATTTAACGGAAATGGCTTCTTCTGGGGGATGGTATTTGGTTTAATTCCGGCACTTTCTTTCCGGTTTATTTTTGAAAATGTATTGGATTTATATACGTTTCCTCTGATGCTGGCGCTGTCGTTTATCGGTTGTTTGATCGGTACCTATTCGGCTCCACCGGTCGAGGAAGCACTCCTGAAGAAATTTTATAAGAATGTGCGCCCCTGGGGATTTTGGAAGCCGATCCATGAGAAGGTGCTGGCTGAAGACCCGGGTTTTGCGCGTAATACAAATTTCAAAAGAGATATGTTTAATGTGATTATCGGAGTGATTTGGCAAACAGCCCTGGTTATTTTTCCGATATATCTGGTATTATTACAAACCGTTCCGACCTTACTTGTGCTGGGTGTTGCCATCATTTGCACCCTTATTTTAAAGCGGACCTGGTACGATAAATTGCCAAAAGCGGTGGAATAAATAATTAACTAAAAAGCACAACTATTTAGCATGCAATCATTTCCAAAAGACTTTATCTGGGGAACAGCTACTTCCTCTTTTCAAATTGAAGGTGCCTCTAATGAGGCTGGAAAAGGTTTTTCCGTCTGGGATGCCTTTACCCGAATTCCGGGCAAAGTGCTAAATGGAGATACCGGGGATGTGGCCTGTGATCATTACCACCGTTTTGAAGAAGATATCCGGTTGATGAAGCAAATGGGAGTGAAAGCCTACCGCTTCTCCATATCCTGGCCGCGTATCCTGCCAACCGGAACGGGAGCAGTTAATCAGGCAGGTATCGAGTTTTATTCAAAACTTATTGATTGCCTTTTGGCGAATGATATTGAACCCTGGGTGACATTGTATCACTGGGATTTGCCTCTGGCACTGGAATTTGAAAAAGATGGTTGGTTGGGTGAAAACATATCCGACATTTTTGCAGATTATGCCGCTGTCTGTTTTGCCCATTTTGGAGACCGGGTCAAAAACTGGATTACCATAAACGAGTCCTGGGTTATTGCTATGTTGAGCTATGGGCAGGGGATCTTTCCTCCTGGCCGCGTGTCGAATATAGAGCCATACCAGGTAGGACATAATTTGATCAAAGCGCATGCTAAAGCAGTGGACCTTTACCGGACAAAATTCCAACCAAGCCAAAAAGGTCGTATCGGGATTGCCAATAATTGCGATTGGCGTGAACCATTAACAGACTCTGCCGCAGACAAGGCTGCTGCCGAACGTGCAATAGAATTTTTTCTGGGCTGGTTTGCAGACCCTATTTACAAAGGGCATTACCCGGCAAGTATGGTCGAACGCCTCGGGGATCGGCTTCCAACTTTTACGGAGGAAGAGGTGAAAATGATAAAAGGTTCCTCTGATTTTTTTGGTTTAAACCACTATACCACTATGTACGCTGCCGACTCCACCGGTTTGGATACAAAAGACAGCGTATTCGGGAATGGAGGGATATCAGAGGATCAGGATGTACAGTTGTCGGTAGATCCATCCTGGAAGATGACAACCATGAATTGGAGTATTGTGCCCTGGGGATTCCAAAAACTATTGGAATGGATTGACCAGCGATATGACCACCCGGAAATCATTGTCACAGAAAACGGTTGCTCCTTTGATCACGAAGTAGTTGGTGGCCAGGTAAATGACCAGGAGCGCATCGATTTTTATAAAGGTTATCTGGCCGCCTGCCAGGCTGCCATTTCAAATGGGGCAAATGTTAAGGGGTATTTTGCCTGGTCTTTTATGGACAATTTTGAGTGGGCCTTTGGCTACAGTCGGCGTTTTGGATTGACCCATATTAATTTCGAAACCCTGGAGCGAACACCAAAAGCCTCGGCGAAGTGGTTTGCTGAATTTATTCGAAATAACAAGGGCTGATTTACCCTCAACTAAACATGAGTCATCCCGAATTTT
>JAGQWR010000100.1:773-58731 GCA_020437105.1 Saprospiraceae bacterium | reverse complement strand
CCTGCATCACGATCGTGATGCAGGCTTTTTTTGGGTACAAAGTTCCCTAAACAAAGAAAGCGCAGCCGTTGTATGGCTGCGCCCTCGCTATTAACAAATTATAATCCCATGAAAAGTGTTCGATATATTAACTCCAAAAAGGAGGAAAAAGTTCTTAAAAAAAAGTCGCGCAGCCGTCGCGGCGCGACTTTAGAAAATGCCATTAACAAATTATAGTCTCATGAAAAAAATATCTTAAAGTCAAATGCTTTTCTTAATAAAGCCGGGGTTTGGTGAACCTCACCCCGGCTTGCGCGTAATCGGTCTTGGGAAAATTGTTGTAAATCGGTTTTGATACTTTTAAAAGGTATCGGTTTTTGGATATGGTCACTGTTAGTTAACCATCGATTTTCCGCGCAAAGTTTTTTTTTCAAAAACTCCCCATCCCGTTGGACGGGGAGTTGGATACGGTTCATGGGATTAACGACTATTGTACAACGATTTTACCTGTGCCTATCATCCGTCCATCAGATTGTAAACGGATGTAGTAGGTGCCCGTTGGCAAGCCAGATCTTTCTATTTCAATTTCATTACCAAATCCTTCGATCGTATGGACCAGTCTTCCAAGTTGATCATATATAGTCAATTCAAATGCTTTCAATTCAATGCCTTCCACTTTCAGGATGGCTGAGTTGGTAAACGGATTCGGGTAAACCCAGATATCTGTTCCCGGAATTGGGAGCTGTGTGATGCTCACCAGTAAGAAGTCCTGGAGTATTTCTCCGCCAATTTCATGGTAAACTGTATTACTTAGTACTGGTTCTTCAAAACCCATGTAAGTTTCTACCTTGTTTTCAATCATTGTTCCGGTTGGGTTTCCTTCAACTTGGGCTACTTTGAAAGTAACCGCTCCGAAGGATTCTTCCGGATTCACACTTTGCGGAGGAAGAACGATGTTTTCAAAAATAAATTTGATATAACCTTCTTCGTAAACTTCAAATTTGTAGGGGTGGCTTGAAGCCCCTGCACGAACACTTGTCAGATCCAGGGTTGGAGGTAAGGTATCTCTTACCACTACCCGGAAAATGGTGTCCAAGCCGGTGTTTTGGAAGAAGACCTGATATTCAAGCTCCGTTCCTGGTGTAATCAGTTTTTCAGCAAGATAGCCTTTGGGATAGCCTCTTAATGATGTTGCAGTTCCTGACTGCGGGTCTAGTGTTTCCTGTACGTCTATCGAGATAAAAGGATTGCCTTCATCTTCGGGAAACTGCAGGACATTTCCAACTGTAATTTCTCCGGTACCGTCTTCGGTGCAACCTTCTACAACTATTGTTGGATAGCTGTTTCCAGGATGTCCAAATGTTTGTTCTGCGATAATCCGGTAAGTAGCACCCGTTGAAGGCACTGAGATACCCAGGCTGTCTCCGCCTGGCAGATCAATCGGTTGTGCGATAGCCATTACTTCGTCTTCAATAACGATGTAATTAGTAGCCATTTGCATATCCTCACCAAGATTTCGTATTTGGAAGCGAACCGAATCAGGGTTGCAAGTTCCAGCTACTGTCAGGTTTGAGCCATCCCAGTCTGGACTATCCACACAAATACTATCTGGTTGTATATGAGCTGTTACTGAAACAGCCTGTCCCGTTTCTGTATCGCAATCAGCCATCGCGACCAGCTCAAAAGTTCCGGTTTCACCCGGCGCCAGCGAATTCAAATTGAAGATAAACAAGCTATCACCAATGAATTCATCTGGTGTAATGGTCGAAGAGACATAACTCAGTTCGTCATCCAGGGTCAGACTGATAGAAACATCAGTAGCTGTTTCTGGTCCCTGGTTGGAATAATAAACTGAGTAAGTCAGGTCGTAGCAGGGTATAACATAGGGGGTAGAAATCTCGACTTCCAACAAAGGACAATCAATTAGTCCGTGGATGGGAAAGTCGAGAATTGTCGTGTCATACGTTTCTGCCAGTAATACCCCGTTGTACATTTCAATACAGCCTTCCCATAGGGGATTTTGAATCAAAACTCGTACATCGTAGGTACCGGTATCGACCAGAATCAAGTAAGAACCGTCTGCGTTAGTTGATCCGTAATAGGTGTTTTCTGCACCTTTTACTTCAATCAGCCATTCATCCAGACCTGGCTCTCCATTGTAGTTACAATCACCGTCATCAAAGAACACATTACCTTGGAGGTAGCTGGTGAAGATTTCTCCGGAGCCGTTTACTTTCAACAGGGTAACATCGTTGAATAAGCTCAGAAATTGGGAGTTATACCCTCCCACTACAAAACCACCATCTTTGGTTTGAACGATCGAAGCTCCCCAATCGAGATATCCGTTTCGTCCGTGGTTGGTAATCCATATTGGATCACCGGTTTCATTGTCAATTTTTGCCAGAAGAATCTCACCGTCAGCATCGGTAATGGAGGTGACTCCGGTCAGAGCGTAATTCTGATCAATAGTCTCAACCAAATCGGTTCCGATAGATTCTTCACCGTAAGGAATGACTTTTGACCAGATTTCGGCTCCTTGTGAATCGGTTTTCAGGATGGTCAACACAAAGGTCTCATGACCTGTGAAGACCAAGTTGTTGTCAGAGTCAAGGATTAAGCTAAGGCCCTCATTATAGGAGGTTCCGCCAAATGTCTTATTCCATTCCTCCACTCCACTGGCATCGGTTTTCAGGAGATATATTAGTGTGCTGCCACTAATCTCGTCTTTCAAATTGCCCAGGATAAAGCATCCTCCGTCTGGAGCTGAAACAACCGAGTTTCCCCGATCATCTAAGGTACCGCCGTAGGATTGGTGCCACTCTTCGTTTCCGTTGACATCCACCTTTAGCAGGTACACATCCTCATCTTCGTTATCAGAGTAACTGGCTGAGCGACCTACCAGGAAATAACCACCGTCTGCTGCCTGTGCAATTGAGGCGATGGTTTCATCTCCAGCTCCACCATAGGTGTTGCTCCAGAGAAGACCTCCGTCCTTATCAACTTTTATCAGGTAAGCATCGAAGTTATCGTCGGTAACGGAAAGTTTGGAATGGCCTGCAATCAGAAAACCACCATCAGCGGTATTAATCATTGCATAACCTCGTTCGATGAATCCTTCATCAATTGTTTTTTCCCAAACTAAATCGCCATCAACATCTACACGTGCCAGATAAACATCCAAGTCATTATCGCTTCCGAAAGACTCGCTGAAACCTAAAATCGTATAGCCTTCGCTTTTAGTCTGAACTACTGCTGTGACTTCATCTTCTGAATCGCCACCGTAGTAGTTTTCCCAACCCTGTGCTTTCAAATTGCTGCTGCCAATAACCCCGAAAACCAGCGCACACATTAGCGCACAAGCTCTATTCAGGATTACTTTGTTAATTGGCAATTGCATATTCTTTTCCTTTGACATTACAAAGATGCTACACCCTGTTATCAACTTCAAAGACAAATTCACGCATTTGTTGAGCAACATTTTGTAATTTTGAGGAGTCATTATTTTAAAATATTTATTTAAATCATTTATTTTCAATCGTTTATAAAGCAATCCTCGCAAACCAAAAAACTCAATTTGTTGAGCAAAAATATATTTTAGCCTTGGAAAAAAGTCAAATAGTTCGCATTTTCAGATCATTCTCCAAGAAAGAGCTTCGAGATTTACGGAAATGGTTGCTCTCCCCTGCCCATAACCAGCGGGAAGATGTGCTTGCATTGTACGAATATTTGGCCGACCCTGTCCATATTAATTCAGCCGACCAGCTGACAAAACCTGTCGTATTCGACTATTTGTTTCCGGAGGTGCCGTATGAAGACGCCCGATTACGGCAAAGCATCCACTTTTTGTTGAAGTGTACAGAGGAATATTTGAGTTATCAGGAATTCATGGCCGATCCTGTTCGCGCAAAAATTGCTCTGGCTACCTATTACAGACGCAGACATATAGATAAATCGGTTGAACGTACCCTCGACGCTGCCCGAAAAGAGCAGGAAAAGCAGCCTTATCGGAATCGGCGCTTTTTGGAAAACGAGTTGCTCCTCGAAAAAGAGCGCTACAACTACCTGAGTAGTAAACAACGTAGCGGCCCTTTTAATTTGCAGGAAGTATCAGATTCTTTAGATCGGCAGTTTCTTGCCGAAAAATTGCGGCAGGCTTCTCTGATGTTTTCACACCAGGCTGTTTACAAAATCGAATATGACTGGGGACTGCTTGACGGCTTGCTAGCTTTGGTCGAAGAGAAGAATTTCCTTCAACATCCAGCCATTGCTGTTTACTATTACAGTTACCTATCCTTGAAAGAGCGGGAAAATGAGGCACATTTTTACAAACTAAAAGAACAAATCCTACAGCACGGCGATTTCTTCCAGCGCAATGAGATTCGGGATCACTATCTGCTCGCCATAAACTTTTGCATTCAGCGGATTAATCGCGGAGAAGATCACTTTGTCCGCGAGGCCCTTGAGCTGACACAGCTTGGCTTGAAAAAACAGACTCTTTTGTTAGAAGATGGAATCATTTCCCGATGGACATTCCGGAACGCGGTTGCTTTTGGCACCATTTTAAAAGAGTTTGACTGGACCGAAAATTTCATCCTTGAATTTCGGGACCATCTGGAAGAGAAGCATCGGGAAAGCATTGTGCATTATAGCCTGGCCCGGCTTCATTTTGAAAAGAAAGAATACCACAAAGCCATGTTGTTATTCACGCAAGTGGAATACGACGATATGTTGATGAATCTGACGGCGAAAACCATGCTTTTAAAAATGTATTACGAGCAGGAAGAGTTTAATGCCCTGGATTCGTTGCTGGAGAGCATGCGTGTATATCTGCGTCGCAAGAAGGTCATGGGATACCACCGGGATAATTACACCAATATTATTACCTACACCAAAAAGCTCACGACCATTAATCCCTACGACAAAAAAAGTATTCAAAAACTGGAGTCTGACATAAAAGAAAGCAGCCCCAACACCGAGCAACGCTGGATGTTGAGGCAACTAGAAAATATTTGACTTTACTATGCTTCCTTTTATTGCGCTTCTTCCAGGGATACACGCTTAGCACCACCGTCTATTTCAACCCTGGATCCATTTCCTACCCGTTCCTGCACTAATTCGGTGACCTGCAGATTAACCTGATTGCTGTCTTTTACATCTACTTTAGCTTCCCTTACGGTGAATGTCCGTGCGTTTAATTCTCCGAAGTTCTCTAAACGAAGATCCAGCATATCTGCTTCGCCCCGCAGTTCTATCCCGCCTCCGCCAGTTTGTCGGATACGCAGAGATTCTACCTTGACAAATGCTTTAACACGATTAACCTCATCCAGCCAAAGTTCCAGTTTGGAGCCCTCGAAGCCATATAGCTCTATAAACTCCAGCTGATCGGCTTCCAGTAACTCCAGCGATGGCAGGGTAATCTCAACTTGTGGCCTGGCCTGTAGCCTATCGGTCACGGAGATATCCAATAGATCATCAAGCTGCCGGATGTTTATTTTTTCGAGATCCCGTTCCCGCCCATTAATCTTGACCTTATAGGTATCTCCCTGGGCAATTTTTAAATCTAAGTCCCCTTCAATATGAATTTGTGTATAATTTTCGCCGGTAAAGGTTTTGGTATCAGACATAGAGCTGATATAATCCGGGCAGTAAAGGCCATTTGGGCCCATTATCCAAAAAGCACATTCGCTCACATTCCAGGGGTGTTCCTGATCGCGATCAATATCAAAATGGCTCCGGTAATTACCATGCCAATCTTTTGGGAAGATTACGACCTTTCCTTCCGGAACCTCCAGTTCCAGCACTACCTTTTGGGCGCGCCACTTCGTTCCTTTTGGGATTTCAAAGCTTGGACTCAGATTGAGGGTTTTTCCTTCTACCCAATGGCGGTAATCAATTTTACTCGCAAGCGCATTGGCTTCTTCGCTTGAGTTACCTCTGGCATAGTAACTTGTTTTGAGTTTATACCCGGGTGATTTCCCTTGTACCACATGTAGCTCTATCATTTCGCTGGATAGGGCATCAGACTTCAATTGAAGGTCATGTCCAAACAGGAAAAGGTTATCCGAGGAAGTACTGCGATCATACCTTATATACAGTGTATCCCCTGAAACTGGCAAAACCGAGTTCTCAATATCCAATTCCTTGCTGCTTTGAAAATCACGACCAACCCAGCTGGCAGTAAAAAAAAGCGATACAATACTCAAAAACCAAACGCCTCCAACTCCGGCCCGCACGTAGGGGTTCATTCTGAAGCGGAATAATCGCTTACCTATTCCGAATGCTGTCATTAGTACCGGAATGCCGATAGTCAGCATCAGCCCTACTACGCCTAACATAGGCAGAAAGGTAGAACCCGGAGTCAGATAACTCATAAAGGGGTAGGCGAATGTTAGTCCGATAATCGCACCGATCCAGCTGGCAGCAAAAGCGAGGAGCAGGGCTACCATTACAAAAAAGAGGATGGGTTTCCAGATATTCATCAGAATCTTGAAAAAGATGCTGATCACTTTGCTCAGAGTAGAGATTATTTTCTCTAAAACCTCATGAACTCGCCCTGCGTTTTCTGACCTTTTTTTTTTACTTCCCCAACTATCACCCCATTCTCCGCCAAATTCAGCCATTTTATGGGAAAAGTGTTCCATTTCCTCTTCAATGATCTTTCCTATGTTGGAGACATTGATTGGCTCACCTCGCATAGAAAGGCGGTCGCTAGCCGTTTCTGCTTTTGGTAAAACAGCCCAGAGGATGATATAGATCAGAATGCCGAATCCGCCGGAGATAGTAAATAACACGAATGCCAGGCGCACCCAGAGTGGATCCTGAATACCGAAATAAGAAGCAATACCTGAGCAAACCCCGGCAAGCTTTTCGTCTTCCGGATTTCGGAACAGGCGTTTACCTGTCCGGTAGCTCCGTTCTTTGTCTGATGCAGCTGAATCAGGTTGCTCACTTTCAGGGGCGGCCTGCTCTGCTTCACCTTCTTCTACTGGTTCTGCCCCAAAATCTTCGGGGGTACCCATAATGGCGATTGCATCTTCTACGTGGTGGAGGCTTACGATGGGACGCTCGCCCAGGTTTTCCCTGAAAATTTCAGCTAAACGCGCTTCGATGTCGGATGTGATCTCTTCGTATCCATCAGATTGTCTGAAGTGATTGTGGATCGTTTTGAGATAAGTTGACAAATGTTCGTACGCGCCTTCATCTATGGTAAAAGGGTAGCCTCCGAGATTAATGTTGAATACCTTATTCATTGGTGGCAATGTTTTTTGTTGATTGTTGAACTGCATACACTAACTCTTTCCAGGTTAGCAATAAGCCGTTCAGAAATTCTTTTCCGACTTCTGTTACATAATAATATTTCCGGGGAGGGCCTTCAGAAGATTCCCTCCAGGTATAGTGTAGCAAGCCGTCGTTTTTCAGGCGTGTGAGCAAAGGGTATAAAGTGCCTTGTTTTACGAGCAACTCAGACCCTTCTAATTTCGAAATGATATCTGATGGATAGGCTTCTCCTTCCTCCGAGATCACCGAAAGAACACATAGTTCCAACACGCCTTTTCGCATTTGTGCCTTTGTGTTTTCCAACTTCATAAGACAAACATACAAAACCATACACTACTATGCAATACACGATAGCTTACAAAACATAGTTACTCGATAAACAATTGGAAAAATTCGATGAAATTACATGGCAGGCAAAAAAAAAAGAGGCCATCTCATTTGGAGATGACCTCTTTTTCGCGAAAGCTAAAGTACTTAACCTTCCTTCTGTGACTGAATTTTATTTAGAAGCAGTGCTGCTTTCATCATAAAGTCATCGTGATACTCCCGGTATTCATTATGCACCATCAGCAGTCGGGCAGCATCCCAGGCAGCTGTTTTTGGTATCAACTGCTTGGCGGCAATTGGGTGGAGCCAATATTCCAGATTGTTGGAGCGCAGATAAGAACCATCCATATCAAAACCAATAACAACGCCGAGTTTATTCAGGGAGAAGAGGTAATCGGTTTCCCGATTGAGCTCTCGTTGCAAATCCAATATGGAAGAATTTCTGAAATCAATACCCGATCGTTCGCAGAGGAAGATATCTCTACGGCCATCAAAAGTCAAAATATTGCGCACATTATACTTGCGAAAAGTATTGAGCAGGAATTTTCGAATCCAGGATTGAACCGGCCGAAGTATTTTAAAATTATACTGAAGGTCCCGGTCGTCCAACTGAAACTCTTCAACAAAAGGACGGGTACGACCTGTCCGCATATTGATCACTTCCTTGATTCGGCCAGTGGTATGTCCCAGTTCATTAGTCTTTGAGGATACGCTTACATAATCTACATCCAGGCGGTTCCGCCAGGTCTCAATAAAGATTTTGTTTCCCGGCTGCTCAAAGATTACGACGGATACTTCAGATATGGCAAAGAAGTTGGGATACCCCCCATAGATATTACCATATTTCAGTTCAAGAATTGCAAAGTTGGAATCCACTTTTCTAGTCTCGGTTAATTTTGGATAAATCGCTGTACACTTTCCCGGCTATCGCCGTACATGGGGTTCTCACTTGGTTATCTTCGCCAAACCTAAGAAACACAAAGCTTCCGGAAACGCTGGCAATTTAGGAATTTTTAAACAATGCCAGAAGCTTCCGACAATAATATGACCTACGATCCGAAATCTTATGCATTAAAAGCCTAAAAAGTAGCTATCTGAGGCAAAAACGGACTAATCCAGGAAGAGAAACTTTCCACTATCATAACATTTTTCGCCATCTGCAAAGATTTCGCCGCCATTGCTCATATCAGCAATCATATCCAGATGCACTGAAGATGTGTTTTTTCCACCTGCTGCTGCATACGATTGGCCGACTGCCATGTGTACTGTACCTCCAATCTTTTCATCAAACAAAATATTCTTGGTAAATCGGTCAATCTGATAATTGGTACCAATAGCTGCTTCGCCAAAATAACGAGCACCATTGACTTTAAATAGCTCCTCCAACATCTTCTGCCCCTTCTTGGCTTCCCATTTTTCAATATATCCCTTTTCAACCCAGAGCGTTACGCCTTCCATCTCCTCCCCGCGATAAATCACCGGATAAGCAAAATGCACCACGCCCTCCACTGAATCTTCTACAGGCGAGGTATAAACTTCGCCGGAAGGCATATTGTGCTTTCCGTCTGAATTGATCCAGACCCGATCATCGGTACGAAACCGAATATCAGTTCCTGCACTCCGGTAACGAAACTCCTTTCGCTGATCCAGGTAATCTACTATTTTCTGCTGGTGGGCGCGCACATCCAACCAGGCGGTTACGGGATCCTCTTCAAAAAGTTTGCAGGCATTATATACAAAATGGGTACACTCTTCCAGGCTCATACCAGCTTCCTGTGCCCAGGCTTCCGTCGGATATTGACAAAGTGCCGTACGAAAGCCTCCATTCCCATAGCGTTTGTAATAGGTTTTGTTTACTTCCTCAAATGCTTTCTGGCGCAACCGACTTCGTTCTACAGACACCGTTTCCATATGCATTTTAAACGGTGCCCGAATGGAGAGCATCAAATCAAAATCCCGGATGGCTTTTTCATAAAAGGGAGAAACCTGCTGTAGAATATTATCCGTTCCATGTTCGAGCAAGATTTGAGCCTGGTCTTCAAAGGCCATATCAACCTCTACCCAAACACCTGATTTACAGGCTTCCTTATAAATTTCCCGTACCAGAGGTTCTGCCAGGGTGGTTGACCTTAAAAAAAGTCGTTCCCCAGGTTTTGCTTCCAGACAATAATGCACCAGCAATTTGGCATACTGCTCCAGGATCATGTTGTTTTCGTTTTGTTGGATGTAAGCTTCGGGTTACCACATTTTTACTTGATATGGATATCGGGTTTCATACATTACCCGAATCATCTCAGTAAGTTTATCGCGTAAAACATCAATATTCTCCCGTGAATGGGCAGAAATAAAGACGTTTTCATGCTCAAAGGTATTCTTCAGGTTTTGTTGCAAGCCCGATTCAATTTCCTGCTTTTCGGCATCATTCAACAGCTCGTCAAAGTTTTTTTCCCGGTACAAGTCAATCTTATTAAAAACCATTAAAGTAGGCTTTTCAAGCATCTTGAGCTCGTCTAAGGTTTTGTTGACCGTTACAATTTGATCTTCGTGAAGCGGATGTGCCAGATCCACTACATGGAGCAGAATATCGCTTTCGCGAACCTCATCGAGGGTTGATTTAAAACTTTCAACCAGGTGATGAGGAAGTTTTCGAATAAATCCAACGGTATCTGACAGTAAAAAAGGCATACCATCCCAGGCGATTTTACGCACTGTTGTATCGAGGGTCGCAAAGAGTTTATTTTCTGCAAAAACCTCTGATTTGCTCAGCACATTCATCAGAGTTGATTTACCGACATTGGTATAACCCACCAGGGCCACCCGGATCAGATCGCCGCGTTGTTTGCGACGGGTTGTTTCCTGCAGGTCAATTTTTTCCAACTTTTTCTTCAGGAGGGAAATTTTATCCCGAATGATCCGGCGATCTGTTTCGATCTCCTTTTCCCCTGGTCCGCGCATCCCAATACCACCACGTTGCCGCTCCAGGTGGGTCCAGAGTCCGCGCAACCGGGGAAGCAGATATTGCATTTGAGCGAGTTCGACCTGTGTTTTGGCCTGCGCTGTTTGTGCTCTACTGGCGAAAATATCCAGGATCAGGCTGCTTCGATCAATGATTTTAACCTTTAACTCTTCTTCAATGATATTGACCTGCTTTCCCGTAAGGTCATCATCAAAGATAACCATGGTGACATCCTCATGCTCTTCAATATACGCCTGTATTTCTTCGAGTTTTCCTTTACCAACAAAGGTTCTGGAATCGGGATTAGCCAGTTTTTGTGTAAAGCGTTTTTCAGTAACGGCACCGGCTGTATGGGCCAGAAACTCCAACTCGTCCAGATATTCTTCTACTTCTTCAGTCGTTTGATCACGCTGAACAAGTCCTACCAGTACCGCTCTTTCAATTATATTTAATCCCTGGGGTTGTTTTTCCCCCAGGTTCCATTCGTTAGCCATAAGTTGCTTTTATTTTTGCCCCACCCACGTCAACGGGTTCATTCGTTTTTTTTCCTGCCACACCTCAAAATGCAGGCTGGCCGTATTTGTTTGCGGGTCGGTATAAACTTTTCCAATCGCCTGCCGAAGTGTAACAGAATCTCCCCGTTTAACATACACCTCCTTTAAATTGGAATACACGGTATAATAGTTCCCGTGTTTGACAATTAACATATAATTATATCCGGGAATGTACTGGGTTCCTACGACCTCGCCCTGAAAAACGGCAAGCACATTGGCATCCTGATCTGTGCGAATATCGATCCCATTGTTATCAACGGTAACGTTTTGAAGTGTAGGATGGGTATGCTTGCCATAATACCCCGTTACTACGCCATTTGAAACGGGCCAGGGCAGGCGGCCTCTATTTTGTTCGAAGGCACCGGTCACCAGTTCCGCGTCGCGGGTTCGAGTGGTTTCTTCGAGTGCTTCAGGGCTTCGACTTTCTTTTCTGGCTCGAGCTACTTCTTCCCGAATAATATTTTCAATCGCTGCATTTAGTTTTTGGTGGGCAACCTGTTTATCTTTCAGTTCGCCAGCCAGACGTTTTTCATCCCGTTTAAGATCCGCCAAAAGCCGATCGTAGGTCGTAATTTCCTTTGCGAGGAGTTGTGCCTGATTTTCTTCAGACTCCAGGAGGCTTCCTTTTTCCTGCTTTTGCACTTCCAACCAAGCCTGCCGTTCGTCCAGCATCTTTTGAGTTTCTACGATTAGGCGTGCCTGCTTTTTTCGATATCGATCATACTGACGAATATATTGCCATCTATTAAAAGCTTCATTTAAGGTGGGCGCCGAAAAGATGAAAAGGGTAGCTGTTTTGTTGATTTGGGATCTAAGCGCAGCGCGGGCTATGAGCCCATATTCTTCGAGCAGGCGCTCGAGGTCATCGCGTAGCGCTTCACTGATATCTGCTGCCTGACTGATTCCCTCCTCTGTAATCAGTATTTCCGATTGCAAGGTTTCAATTAGGAGTCGGCGTTTCTCAATTTGTTTTTGTAAGGTTACAAAATGCTCCAGAGTGGCAGCCCGATTTTGTTGGGTTTCAGAGAGCATCACGGATGTCATTTCAATCTCCTTGATGAGTTGCTTGCGTTTTTCCTCAAGTTTCTCCCGCTCTTGGGCGAACAGGGAAAGTGGGAGAAATAACAACAAGAAGATTACCCATTTCCGAGGCTGCTGATTGACAACAGCCAAAAGCGGAAATGATTTAATCCATCCGGGTATATCGTTCGGGTATTTCAAAGCTGATAATCTTCGGGACATTGATCTCTACTTTTGACAATTCAAGCTCCACGGAAATTTCATCCTTGTCCTCTCCTTGAAGGGTAACACTACGAAAATAAGAAAAATTTCGTGCACCTTCTGTTTTACGATAGTCACTTAGCACTGCAGTTAGCACCAGTTTTTCCTGTTTATCTTCCAGGATCAGCCCTTCAAGCAGGTAACTTAATCCGTTTAGCAGATAGGTATTGGAGTAACGGGTCCCGGCTCCAACCAGCTGATATTGCTGGCCAAGTACATCCGACTCCAGATCGGTTGTAAAGAAAACCGGATTTCCAAGCAGCAAATTCTGGAGACTTTCGAAAGTGGCAGGAAGTTGATATTGCTTTTGAAGGAAGCCAAAACCCTTAATGGAATACTGATTATTGAGTCGGTCAATAATATAGATCGAATCCGGGGTAATTTGGATCCGCACGGCTTCTACACTTAATTTTTTGAAATTCATCCAGATCAGGCTATCTTTTCGAATCCGGATATTGGAGCTCAACACCATATTTTCATAGGCATCTGAGTAGGTAATTTTAGCCTTGGCACTAAACCACTCCGCATCCACCTGATTTTCGACCAGTTCTTTCAACAGAAA
Organism: Saprospiraceae bacterium; assembly: GCA_020437105.1. Lineage (GTDB taxonomy): Bacteria > Bacteroidota > Bacteroidia > Chitinophagales > Saprospiraceae > JAAEZH01. Next base: position 45,794 of record JAGQWR010000100.1, on the reverse strand, counting down.
TCGAGTCGAACGCTTTTTCAGATCATTTGCGGCTAAACCTTTTGCACTATGACAGGCGGCAAATAGCAGCAGTGCCGCGATTCCAAGCCAAAAAAGGGGTTTATTCATATAGTTTACCATCTGCAATCTTCCGATCTAACAATTCAGATCCACCACCCTTGGCAGCTGCCTGTTCCCAGTTGCGGATGGCTGCCTCCTGTTCATTTAATTGATACAAAACATCCCCATAGTGCTCCAGGATCATGGTGTCTTCCGGAGCTAATTTCAGGGCACGGCCAATCCAGTCCTTTGCCGCTTTATACTCCTGCAAACGATATAACACCCATCCGTAAGTATGTTGGGCCTGCGCGTTATTGGGAAATATTTCATTCGCTCTGGCTGCCATTTCTTTGGCCTTTCCCAAATTGACTCCGCGCATGGCAAGCATATAGCTAAAATCAGTAAGTACGGCTGCAGAATTTGGGTCGAGTTCCAGCGCCCGGCTATACGCATCTCCGGATCGGTCATAATTTCCGATTTCCTGATATGATTTTCCGAGGAGATGATACACCTGTAATTGCAGGGCTAAATTTCTGCCAGTCATCAGCAAGGCCTGTTCAAGAGCTGCAATCGCTGAACGGGATTCGCCCTTCCGGGAATAGCCTATTGCATTTAAATAATAGAGTTTCACCTGATTCGGAAAAACGTCTAAGGCCGATTCAGAATACGAAAGCAACTTATCATTTGCATTGGTTTCCAGACAGGTGTATAAGTATTGTTCCCATACCTGATAGACGGACTCGTCTTCCTGCAACGCTTTTTCATAATAGGTGCGCGCCAAATCCTTTTGATCGCTATAATAATACAGGTCGCCTATAGCGGCATGAACCTTTGCTTCTCCCGGATGAATTTCATCGAGAATGGCGGTCAGAGAAAGTGCTGCATTGGCCAAATCCTGATCACCTGTATCAGCTACCTTTTGAATAAACGGAATAAGCTGAACCATCTTCACATCCAGACTCACATCTCTTTTTACAAAAATTGCCTGGAGTGATCGAAGGTAATTTACATCATTGGAGGCCGGGTTTTCGTAATCTGTTACAGCAATGGCTGCGCGTGAATCATTTGGATCAAGTTCTATAATTCGTGCATAAACCGCACGGGCCTTATTGTCCTCATGCATTTGCTCATAAAATCCAGCCAGGAGGTGCAGGTATTCTGTATTGTAGGGAAATAATTCGACCAGCTTGACAAGCTCTTTTTCGGCTTTTTTGAAATCCCCCACCCCCAAATAGAGGGTATGTTTTCTACGGCTGAGTTCTTCACTCATTCCAAAACGATCTTCCATCGTTTCGTAAACCTTTAGCGCTTGGGAAGCTCTATTTGCACGCACCAGAAAATACGCCCATTTATAGAAGAAGGATTCCCGATCAGGGTAGGCATTAACCAGATTTTCGTACACCTCGGCTGCCTCATTGTCCTGGCCGGTTTTCTGATACAAATCAGCCAGATAGACGCCGTACCACTCATTATCAGGTTGGAGAGCTACTGCAATCTTGGCCTGATAAATGGCAGATTGTAATTCATCTCCTGCTTCGTATGTACGTGCTAACTCATAGTTTAGAGCATCATTTTCCGCTTCTTCAATTAGCAGGTCTTCAAAAATTTTGATCGCCTTAGCATAATTGCCGAGCAGTCGTTGCTGATTAGCCTCAATATACATGCCCTGTCGTTGCACATCCTTTTCGGAAAGCCGACCGTTTTGGGCATTTACCAATAATGGAAAAAGCACCAGAAACAGGGCTATTCCTGTTCGATTAAAAATCATGTTGTGTACGTTGTGTAGTCTCCGATGCTAAGTTCTTCGAATTTTCGCTGATAAACAACCTTATTCCCAATCATGGAGTCATCAAAGTGCCCCCCATTGATTACAGACTCTTCCTGAACAAGGCTATTTTTAATAACGGTATTCTCAACCTTTGAATTGCTGCCGATAGAAACATAGGGACCAACGACCGAGTTTCGGACGAGGGTTCCCGGACCAATATAACAGGGAGGAATGATAACGGAGGATTCGATAATGGCATCTTTGGAGATCAGTTCTTCCTGGGGTTGCTTGATCTCCAGTATGCGCTTATTGGTATGCAGCACATGTTCTTTATTGCCACAATCCAGCCATTCATCTATCATAGCTGCCTTAAATTTCACGCCGGCAGCTTTCATATTTTCCAGGGCAGTAGTGAGTTGAAATTCGCCCTTTTCCTTGATATTATTATCAATAAGGAACTGTAGTTCTTTTTTCAACCGTACCCCATCGCGAAAATAATAGATTCCCACGATAGCCATATCAGATACAAATACGGGCGATTTTTCAACAAATTGAAGGACTTCGTGAGCTGCATTGGTCGTAACTACTCCATATGCAGAAGGGTCTTCTACTTTTTTCACCCAGATCACGCTGTCCGCCTGATCATCAAATTGAAAATCTGCCTGAAAGAGCGTATCCGCGAAAGCGACAATACAGGGTCCTTGCAGGAGCCTTTCCGCAGCACACAGGATTGCATGCGCGGTACCCAGAGGTTCGTGCTGGTGGTAAATACTGCATTTTGTGTTCAGGGCAGTTGCTACTTCCTGAAGATCGGCTTCTACCTGGGCGCCAAAATCGCCAATAATGAAAGCAATTTCCTCAATTTGACCAGCATAAGCGGAAGTGAGTTCTTCCACTATTCGCTGCACCATGGGCTTACCCGCAATTGGTATCAGGGGTTTAGGCACCGTAAGGGTATGCGGCCGCAGTCGGGAGCCCCGTCCCGCCATCGGTATAACAATTCTCATGTGATCGTTTTTACAAATTCCCGGCAAAGATACGGGAATCTGTGGCTTATTCGACCACAGTCACTTTCAGCATATTTGTGCGGAACCGGCGGTGAAGTGGCATAGAGCCGGAATTCACGATTACGTCCCCGGGCTTCACTCGTTTAGCCAGCTTTAATATTTCGGTTACATCGTGGATCGTTTCGTCTGTTGTGGTAAACTTATCGTAATAAAAGCAGCGCACACCCCAAACCAAATTGAGGGTAGCAAGCATATGCATGCGATCCGAGAAAATGATAATCTCACAATTCGGACGAAAACTGGAAATTTTAAATGCGGTGTAACCGGAGGAAGTCATCCCAAGAATGGCTTTTGCCTCAATATCAATCGCTGTACGGGCAGCATTAAAACAAACAACATCCGAGAGGAAAGTACTTGAGTTTTTATTGGGCAATGGCCGGCGACCGACCATATCATAACTCTTTTCAGCCTCCAGTATGATCTTGGTCATTGCTTCAACAACCTTCCCGGGATGTTTCCCAACGGCTGTTTCCCCGCTCAACATCACGGCATCGGCTCCATCTAAAACGGCATTGGCTACATCTGTTATTTCTGCACGTGACGGACTGGGGTTTGTTATCATACTCTCCATCATCTGGGTTGCTACAATAACCGGTCTTGCCCGCTGGATACATTTGCGAACAATATCTTTTTGAATCAAAGGCAGGCGCTCCATAGGCACCTCGATACCGAGGTCTCCACGTGCGACCATTATCGCATTTGAATTTTTGATAATCTTATCAATGCGTTCAACGGCTTCCGGTTTTTCAATCTTGGCAATGATCTTGGCCGGGTGATTTTTTGCATCTATACGCTTGCGCAGGTCTTTCAGGTCTTTGGAAGAACGTACAAAGGAAAGTGCGATCCAGTTGACAGGCTGCGTAAGGATATAATCCAGATCCGCAATATCTTTTTCGGTCAGACAGGGCAGCGAGATCTTTGTATTTGGAAGGTTGACACCTTTGTTTGATTTGAGGGTACCGCCAAATAATGTTTTCAGACGAACAGTATCTTTCTTATTGGTTTCAATAACCTCAAATACCAGTTTACCGTCATCGACCAATACGCGTTCGCCTACATTTACATCTTTCGGGAATGATTCATAACTCATGTAAATTTTCTCCCGTGTACCAACACAGGGCTCATTTACAAAGGTGATTACATCATTTTCGACAAGGGAAATTCCCTCACCGTCTATCTTACCAACCCGAAGTTTTGGCCCCTGAAGATCAGCTAACAGACCTATGTGCAACCCGTATTTCTCGTTAATATAGCAGACCCGATTTATCACTTCCTGGTGTTCCTCATGCAAGCCATGGGAAAAATTGAGGCGAAAAACATTAACGCCAACTTTGGCTAATTCAAGCAGATTCTCGTAACTACTGGAAGCGGGTCCTACAGTCGCAACAATCTTCGTATTTTTTTCATCGCTAATTTGCATAAAGAAATAAGTTAGTGTAAAATTTACCCTAAATAATATGCTAATGTACACTTAAAGTCGCATTTATCAAACGAATACAAACAATTGCGTTATCTAAAAAAAACCAGCATTCCCTTGGTATTAGTTTGAGATATAACGTTATTTGCAGAACTAAACTAAAAATCAAAACGATTAAATATGTCGATTATTAAAGACAAAGTAGTACAAATCATTGTCGATAAGCTGGGCGTTGGAAAATCAGAAATTTCTGATACGTCTAATTTTACCTCTGATCTGGGTGCAGATTCACTGGATACTGTTGAGCTTATCATGGAATTTGAAAAAGAATTTAGTATCTCCATTCCTGATGAAGATGCAGAAAAGATTCTGACTGTGGGAAATGCTATTGAATACCTAGAGGCTAACTCCCCAAAAAATAGCTAAGAACAGCTTTAACCGGCCGTTTGGCTAAATAACCTATTCCACAAATTAGGGGCCAGTCCTACTAATTTGTGGAATTTTTCTTTAAGGATCATTCTATTCTCTAACCTGCGCACCAAATCACAGATTTATTATGAAGAGGGTTGTCATTACAGGAATCGGAGCTATTACGCCAATCGGAAACAACATTCCAGAATATTTAGATGGCTTGAAAAATGGCAGAAGCGGCGCAAATCCGTTGACCAAATTCAATGCCGAACAGTTTAAAACAAAGTTCGCTTGTGAAATAAAAGATTTTGATGTTGAATCTTTTATGGATCGCAGAGAGGCTCGGCGTCTGGATGACTTCACTATTTACGGGATGATTTCCGCTGATGAAGCCATTACAATGTCTGGTTTGGGAGAAGGTGATTTTGATCCGGACCGGGTCGGTGTTATCTGGGGTTCCGGTATTGGTGGCCTGCCAACACTGGAAGCTGAAATTGAAGGTTTCACTACTGGAAACGGAATACCTCGTTATAATCCGTTTCTAATCCCAAAAATGATTATTGATATTGTTGCGGGTCAGATTTCGATTAAATACGGTTTCCGTGGTGTCAATTATGCCACTGTTTCTGCCTGTGCATCTTCCAGCCACGCAATTTCCAATGCTTTTGATTATATCCGTCTGGGTCGAAATGACATTATTATAACCGGAGGTTCGGAAGCTTCCATCACCAAAGTAAGTGTTGGTGGATTCGGATCAATGAAAGCACTTTCCACCCGAAATGATGACTTTGAAACGGCATCCCGGCCATTCGATCAGGATCGAGATGGATTTGTACTCGGTGAAGGTAGTGGTGCCTTGGTACTTGAAGAATTAGAGCACGCAAAAAAACGCGGAGCGACCATCTATGGAGAGGTTGTTGGCGCTGGTGCGACTGCAGATGCCTATCATATTACTGCACCACACCCGGAGGGACTTGGTGCCCGGAATGTGATGCGCCTGGCTTTAGCAGATGCTCAGATGAACATCGATGAGGTGGATTATATTAATGTACACGGTACTTCCACGCCATTGGGAGACAAAGCAGAAGTAGCTGCTATCCAGCATGTTTTTGGTGATCATGCGTACAAACTGAACATCAGCTCGACTAAATCAATGACCGGCCACCTGCTCGGTGCAGCAGGTGCTATTGAGGTAATTGCCGGGCTTTTGGGCATCAATCACCAATTTGTTCCGCCAACGATCAACCATTTTACAGACGATCCGGAACTAGACCCAAAATTGAATTTTACGTTCAATGATGCGCAAGAGCGTCCGATAAAAGCCTTCTTAAGTAATACATTTGGCTTTGGAGGACATAATTCTTCCGTAATCATTCGTAAATTTGAAGGATAGTAAAGAGCTCCAGAGGGCAAGAATCCTTTGGAAAGATATAAACTAGGCGACAGCAACTGTATCTTCTGTGAGTCCGGAGCAAGGTATGAATCAATCTCTTACCCTGCCCCTGTCTTGCCGCTACGGCTTTTCAAGCTTGTTACGGTACGTCCTCTTTCGCTTAATTTATGAAGCTTGGTGGTATCCCGAAGGATCGCCTTCAAGTGCAAAAACTGTTGCATTATCAAACCTGAATTGGACCTATCCTGATTCAGGATTATTGTGTGAACATTTTTTCAACAAGGGTAGTGTTGGGAATTTTTTCTCCGACACGAACAAAAGCGAAACGTTTTGTCGATAATCCGAAAAACTTACAACTATTTCTATTCTCCCGATCGGGTATTTGTCCGGCGCTTGTTAAATTTAGTAGGATTTATTCCAGTAAACCTGCAGATTTTCAAACTGGCCTTTGCCCACAAATCCAGTACCTCAGACAAGGCCTATGCCATGCAAAACAATGAGCGTCTGGAATTCCTGGGAGATGCTATTCTTGGCACCATTGTAGCCGAATACCTCTTCCAAAAATACCCTAGCGAAAACGAAGGTTTCCTAACCAAAATGCGCTCAAAAATCGTTAAACGCAAATCGCTTAACAAGATTGGAGAGAAAATGGGACTAGACCTTTTGCTATCTGAATATAACCAGACAAGGCTGAGCAAGTCAATGCTTGGCAATGCTGTAGAAGCACTTGTAGGTGCTGTTTACCTTGAAAAAGGCTACAAACCCACCAAAAAATTTGTCATCAAAAAGATCCTCCGCAATTATGTGGATGTACATGAATTGGAAAACTATGATGACAATTACAAAAGCCAATTGCTTGAGTGGTGCCAAAAGCACGGCCAAACGATTAGCTACAAGTTATTAGCCCGCTATAAATTTGAAAAACGCGACAGATTCAAAGTCGCTGTTATCATTGACGGTAAAAAAGTCGCTGTAGCAGATGATTTCAATAAAAAAAGCGCCGAACAAACAGCTTCAGAGAAAGCTATGCACACGCTTGGAATAATGGAACCCGAAATTGAGCAGGATTAGGCATACTTGACAGGATGGCAAAATATCAGTACCTTGCCTAAACTACGGGATTTCCCCCCATTCTACACCTATCTACCCTATTGTAAAATCCCGAAATTTAATTTCGATTCTAATGCTATTGGTCATTCAATCCTAAAAAATTGAATACCAGCTTTATGAAATCTGGGAAGGGAATTCGCTCCGTATAACAAATTATATCCCATGACACAAACTTACATCAACGTGTTCATCGCTGATGATCACCCTGTCGTAGTCGCCGGTATATCCTCGCTATTCCAAAAGGCGTCCGGAATAGTACTTGTAGGATCCGCTCAATCAAGTGACGAACTCTTTACCTGCTTGCCACAGGTACGCCCACAAGTTCTTTTACTGGATTTAAATATTTGCGGACAGGACTACACCAAAAACATCCAGCAATTAAAAAAGGATTTTCCCTGGGTCAAAGTACTGATCTATTCGGGCTACCAATCCTATGATCTGGCAAAGTCCCTTATTGATATGGGTGCACAGGGCTATTTGCACAAAAGCGCAGAACCCGAACAACTGGTAGAAGCCATACAGTCTGTTCACAACGGAACTGTTTATTATCATCCGGTACGGAAGATAATGCCTCAAAAAAAGGAAACACAATCGGCTGTTGCATTGACAGACGACTTTCAAAAACGACTTCGCTTATCCAAACGGGAACAGGAAATCCTGGTCCTTATTAGCAAAGGATTGACTAGTCAACGAATCGGGAATGCCCTGTTTATCAGTAAATATACTGTAGAAACACATCGAAAAAACATCCTAAGAAAATTAGACCTCAACTCCAGTACAGAACTGGTCAAGTTTGCTATTCAGCAGGGACTTTTATAATCCCGTTATTCGCCAAAAGCAAATGAAAAAACCTTCCCTTTGCTATTTTCCCGGCCAAACCTGTCGGTAAATGCTGCCCCAATAAATTCCAATTCCAGTTGTGGACCTGGAGCACCGGGTGTTTTCTTTGCTACCAAAGTAGCCGGAAAAACACCTGTCTTGGGATTGATTTGATCCCATCCAGCTCCACCTATAGCCTTCCAGTTTCCTTCTTTCGGACCGAGCAGTAGAAATGTATAAACATCCTCATTGATTTCGCGTAACCAAATTGATGGTGAACGAAAATCGTAGGGCCCCCATTCATCTACCAAAATATAAGCGCGCCCCTGTGGTTGCTCCCCCGGTTGAATAAAATCCCCCTGCATGGAATCCAATGCAGACTCGGTAATAATCCCCTGCCAGGCGGATGTATCGGGCAGCGATTCCAGAACCTTATTTTCCAGCCCAACCTCCCTTGGGAAAACCAGGCCTTCTGAAAATTGATTCCGACTAAACAGCAGGTCCTCCTTCCAAAAGGGATTGGCATAGAATGCGTCACAATCCCAAATAAGATTTGCATTTATCTCCAGACTATCGGTCGATTGAACATCCAGTACCAGCGACTCTCCCAGAAACAGGTTTTGATTAATGACATAATTCCGACTGGAAACATCTCTTTGATTGACAAACCCCCAATCCGTTGGAACTTCCTCCCGCTCCCATATTTTAATGGAGACCTGGTTACCTGAAAAGCGATTTTGGCTAATCATATTGCCATGGCCATGTTCTATTGCAACCCCAAAATCATTATTCGAAATCCGATTACCCCGGATGATGGACTCATAACTATATCCGCCCCAAATGCCATAGCGGCAATCTTCCAGGCGGTTGTACTCCATAACATTCCGACTAAATGTTACTTCAATTCCATTAGCGGGAGCATGCGAAAAATCATTATAGAAAATATGGTTGTCATTACAGCCTCCCGCTCCGGAATCCATGGTGGACTGGCCTGTCCATAGAAAAAACCCGTCTCCACAATGAGTCGCAGAGTTCAGGGAGAAGGTATTATTGCTGCTCTGTTCATAACAAAGAATACCGGCAGAATCCTGCCCACGGGCATATTTGCCATGGCTATATCCACGCACATTCCAGTCTAGCCTGTTGTGATTAATCCAATTATTACCGGAGCGATACAAGCCGATTCCTACACCTGAATTAAATCGAATAGTATTGTCAAAAATTGAATCCTGATCACACCCTACCAGCATCAACCCGTTTTGCCCACCCTCAACGGTCAATCCGTGTACCTTTGAAGAATCGCAATTTTTCAGGTAAACCCCGGCACCATAACGGAGCCATTCATCCGATTCATTCTGGTGAAAATAAAGCCAGTCATTTTCATCTTCCTGTGCCCAGGTGCTGCCTAGTCGTTGCCGGTAGTTATAGCTGAAATCACAATTTTGCAGATCTAAATTTGACACATCTTCTCCAAACAGTCCGACTTTAAAGCCATGTGCTTTTGCCTGTAAAATTCGGATATCCCTGCCCGTTTCTACCCGAATAGCGGTACCAGCAAATAGATCCGGTCTTTCCGGGTCACCGGCCCCTATCAAAACAAGTCCATTGAAGTCAATTACTAACCCTTCCCCCTGAATAGTTAGAATAGGCTTTGAGGAATCCCAATCGGCATCAACTCGAATGGTATCCTGATAAAAAGTAGTAGAAGTATTCAAAACCATTCCCGGAATAAACCTGCTTTCCGGAGATCGGCATGCACAAAAAAACAGTAGGAGGCAGAGCAGAGTATAGCTTGGATGTTTGATAATATTGGAATTAATGGATAGTGAAAATAAGACAACTCCAGACAAGCTGACTATGCGAAATTAATATCTTTATAGGGAATACAATATCTCTTCAATGGCTTATCAAACCTACCCTGACATTATCAGCAGAGTAAAGGCGGTACTTATTGACGCCCTTGTTCTAATTCTGCTCATGTACCTGGCAACTTTACTGCTCGCCTATTTCGAAGACCCGAAAGCCAGCGTTCGAATTGCAGTGTTGGTTTTTATTATAGTGCTTTATGATCCGCTGTTTACCAGTATTTGGGGAGGCACCATTGGACATATTATAAACGGATTACGAGTAACCCGTTTGACTGACCCGGAGAAAAACATACTCTTCCCATTAGCCGTTTTGCGGTTTATCCTAAAAACAGCCTTAGGTTGGATCTCCTTACTTAGTGTTACAGGAGATGATAAAAAAAGAGCCATTCATGATATTGCTATTGGCTCGATCGTTGTAAATCGAACTTAATTCTACCTCTATGATCCGGATAAAACCCTTGTTCCTCCTATTATGGCTGCTTCTATCAACGAACGCTTGCACCATGAAATCAAATCAGAAACAGATCGACCATTGGAAACAGGAAATCATTGAAACGGAAGAAGCTTTTGCCAAACTGGCAGCAGCAGAAGGAATTTCTGTTGCTTTCACCACATTTGCAGCAGCAGAAGCCGTGCTGATGCGCAACAATGACCTGGTCATCGGAAAGGAAAAAATCCGCCAACTTTACGAAAATCAACATTCCAAAGGACTGGCATGGGTCGCGGAGTTTGTGGATGTGGCTGCTTCCGGAGATTTGGGCTATACTTATGGTCATTACACCTATACAAGTGTAGATTCTATGGGGAATGCCAGCCAGGATCGGGGCGTTTTCCATACAGTATGGAAGAAACAAACCGATGGTTCCTGGAAATTTGTTTGGGACTAGTCGCTGTGCTGGATTATTACAGCCCCCACATTTAAACTTTGTTTTGCCTGATGACGTTAATTCCTCGGTACCCGAAACGACATCAATCGGACTTAAATGAAATCAAAAGCCATGACTTCCAGCATCAAACAAATCACCCCACTCGGATTCCCCTGGGAAACACAGGATCCCTTCATTTTTTGTGTTCATCACCGCGATGAGTATCCGAAAGGAAATGATGTAATGGGACCCGATACTTCGCTGGCAGGCAGAAACATCGGACAGGATTTTGTGATTAAAGATGGTTGGAGAATGTACCATGGCACCCATGTACCGGGTTTTCCATACCATCCGCACCGTGGATTTGAAACAGTGACCATTGCAAAGGAAGGCGTTGTGGATCATACAGATTCCTTAGGAGGGGCCGGGCGATTTAGCACTGGCGATGTACAGTGGATGACTGCAGGGAAGGGAATTCTACACTCCGAGATGTTTCCACTTCTGAATAAAGACAAGGGGAATCCATTTGAAATTTTTCAAATCTGGATCAACCTGCCCAGAGCCAGCAAATTTGTAGAGCCACATTTTAAAATGTTGTGGAACGAAACCATCCCGGTTTTAACAGAAACCGACACTGCCGGTAAATCTGCAGAAATCCGGATTGTTGCTGGTAAAATCCACCAGAAACAAGCTCCGGCACCAACGCCCGACTCCTGGGCTGCTTCACCCGAAAACGAAGTATCGATCCTGACCATTAAGCTGGAAGCCGGTGCTACCTGGGTCTTGCCAAAAGCGGCTGCCCAATTAAACAGAAACCTCTATTTCTACAAAGGTGACCGCATGCAAATCGACGGACAAACTATGTCGGTGAACCATGCTGCCCGGTTGCAATCCGATCAGGATATTTCGCTAAAAGCCGGCGAACAAGATTGTTTCCTTCTGCTACTTCAGGGAAAGCCAATCAATGAACCTGTTGTTCAGTATGGCCCTTTTGTTATGAACACCGAATCGGAAATTCAGGAAGCCTTTCAAGAATATCGCCGCACCCAATTTGGAGGATGGCCCTGGCCAAATCAGGAACAAACCCATGACCGCGAAAAAGGACGTTTTGCCTTACATGCAGATGGACGGGAAGAGGTTTTATAGGAATAGCCACGTCAGGTATGCGCTATAGGTGACATAAAGGCACCCACCGGGAACAATGTTTTGGTATTGGATTTGGAATCTCCGATATTACAGGAGAATCATTTCCAAAACCAATTATGAAAGCATTTTTCCTCCTGATTTTTTCCCTCGTTTGCGTCAAAACAGCATTCCCGCAAGGGTTTCTTGAAGTCGGTACCTCTATTGGTTTATTTGGAGGTTATCAGTATGGAGAATATGGCGGAGGTGTAAGTTTTGTAGATTTCAATCAGGACGGACTTGATGATCTGACCATTGCCAGTGGAACAAATGACAATATTCGGTTTTTCGTAAATAGTGGATCAGGATTTGAAGAAACCCTGCTACTTGAAAACAATCTTGATGAGGTCAAACAAGTTCTTTGGGTTGACTATGATAATGATGGCGACCTGGATCTTTATGTGACGAATAGCGTCGTTAACAAGCTTTATAAGAATACCGGCAACCTCAATCTGGTTGACATTACAGCCACCACCGGATTCAATGACCCCTGGAAGCAATCATTCTGCAGTAGCTGGCTGGATTATGATGAAGATGGATTACCAGACCTATGTGTTTCACATCGACTCAGCCACCTGGTAGGCAATATTACCCTCTATCATAACCTGGGCAACGATCAATTTGAAGATGTCACCATAGCTGCCGGATTGGGAAATCTGGGGAATAGCGTATTGTCCATGACCACCTTTGACTTCAATAATGACGGGCTGGAAGACATTTATGTGGGGCAGGATTACCAGGCGGGCAACATCCTTCTGAAAAATATGGGTGATGGCACTTTCGACAACATTTCAGCCTCCTCAAATTCAGCCATTCAAAACAATTCTATGACCACCACCATTGGCGATTTCAATGGTGATGGGTGGATGGATATTTATTTGACCAGCACGGCAGAGGGCAATTCCCTCCTGGAAAACCAGGGAGATGAAACCTTTATTGAAAAGGCACTTATTATGGGTGTTATAGTCAATCAATTTTGCTGGGGAGCCCTTTTTCTGGATGCCGATAACGATATGGACCTTGACCTCTTTATGTCCTCCACTTATGGAAGTTATATGTTTGAAAACCAGGGAGGCGGTTTGCCTTTTCTCAATGCTGTTCCAAATTGGGGATTCCAGGATGACATCAACTATAGTGTCGGCAATGCACTGGGCGATTTTAATGCAGACGGACGAGTAGATTTTGCTGAAAACAACAAGTATCCCGATCCGGTAACGCTTTGGCAAAACAACTTTACAGAAAACAATTACCTCGCTATTGACTTACAGGGCTCCATCTCAAATTCAATGGCACTTGGAGCATTGATAGACATTTTTGCAGGCGGCGTCCATCAAATTCGCAGGATAGGGTGTGGAGAAGGATTTAGTTCGCAAAATTCCTATACCCAGTTTTTTGGCCTTGCGGCGAATACCTTTGTGGACGAAATAAAAGTAACATGGCCAAACGGGCAAATCACCACACTCAACAATATAGCTGCTAATGGACGTATAACAATTGTAGAAGACCCATCCGCCATCGGAGGATGTACAGATATATTCGCCTGTAATTATGATCCGTCAGCAACCTATAACAATGGTTCCTGCTATTATGCCGAAACCTATTTTGACTGTGATGGCAATTGCCTGAATGACATCGACCAGGATGGCATTTGTGATGAATTCGAAATTCAGGGGTGTACAGATCCCGGCGCTTGTAATTTTGATCCGGCTGCAACCGACGATAATGGATCTTGTGTCTTTCCGGATCCTTTTTACGACTGCGACGGAAACTGCCTGAATGACATTGACCAGGATGGCATTTGTGATGAACTCGAAATTGCGGGATGCCAGGATCCCGGCGCCTGTAATTTTGATCCGGCAGCTACGGATGATGACGGATCCTGTTCATTCCTTTATTTGTATCCGATAAACGGAAATTCAAATCCGGCCACTGCCATCTCCATTTTATACACTTACCCTGAAACGATTGGCAGTAATTATTTTTGGGAAGTTGTTGGTGGTGAAATCATTAGCGGGCAGGGCACAGCAATCGTTGAAATAATCTGGGAGCCAGGCATAACCGGAATGCTTTCCATAACGGAAACGAATGCAGCAGGGTGTGCAATGATGGCGACCCTTTCTGTCGATATTATTTTAGTCGGATTACAAAATCTCGCATCCTCCCCTGTTCAACTCTACCCAAACCCTGTCTCAGACCTTTTGTTCTTTGACCTCAGAGATTGGTTTGATCAAAATACACAGCTTAGTTTGTATGATATAAACGGAAGAAAAATACTAGATCAAGTCGTTCCAAGTTCTTCAGGTACTCTAAATATGGGCTTGATTCCAAATGGAGTTTATCAGATCGTTTTCAAAAAAGAAACCGAAACGATCACCTCCAAAATTGTTGTCTGTAATTAAACAACTTGCTATATGAAAACTAAAACACTAACAACATTAATTATTGGATTACTTTTTTTATCACCCCAATGGAGTAATGCACAGGACTGGGAAAAAACCTTTGTAGATAGTTTTGGCCTTTCAAAGGGATTTGCATTACTGGAAACTTCCGATCAGGGTTATGTCATTGCGGGGGAAATAGATCTCCCTACAGGAGCACTCAGACACCACATCTGGATGGTCAAAACCGATCTGGATGGAAATGAACTATGGTCAAAGATTTATGATTATTACAATATTGGCTACCGAAGTGCCCGGGCCATTGCAGAGACTGTAGATCAGGACTTACTCCTTGTTGGCTCCGACGGATTTAGCAAAGCGCTGGTATTCAAAACAGCTTCAAATGGAGACTCTCTTTGGACAAAGGGATTTGGAGGAAATGGGGTAAATAGCTTTTATGATATTGTTGGTACCGATGACAACAATTTTATTTTGGTCGGAAGCTTTGAAGCAGAAACCGGCGGCAACGGCAATACAGAAATTTGGGCCATGGGCATGAATGCAGCCGGAGATAGTTTATGGTCAAAAAAATACTTCGCACCAGCTACATTTAATAGCGCTGCCATGGATATTTCTCCGCTTCCATCTGGCAATTATTTAATCAGTGGAAAAATAAACGGCCAGGGATTTGCCCTCGAAATTCTCGGTACTGATGGAACTGAAATATGGAGTAACACCTATAATTTAAGTACCGAAGACATCTTCCTGACAAGCGCACTGAATACAAATACAGGAAACATCCTGCTTGGCGGGACCGCCTCGGGCATTGCCGGTTACTCTCCTTCACTCATTGAGATTAACCAATCTGGCGGTTTTCTCAACCCTGTCCCTTTTGTACCCTCTGATTTTGGAGTTATTACCGCTATGGCCGCTACATCCGATAATGGATTCATCCTCACCGGATCGAGTTACGATTTCTGGAATCAAAATGGAAATGAGGTCGGTTTCATTTCCAAATTGGATAATAACTTAAATACAGAATGGGAGATCATTTATTCGGATAGTTTAACCATTCAGGGAGCCGCCATCAGGCAAAACACAGATGGCTCCTACCTCATAGCCGGAAGCCGGGAAGGCGGCATGTTCCTTAAAAAGATTGCCGGAAGCATAAATGCAACTTCCTCTATTAACACGTCTGAATTTTCAGCAAATGTATTTCCGAACCCGGCAACAGACAAATTGTGTATCGAAATTCCACCCCAACAACTTCAGACAGACCTGGCTATCCGGTTTTATTCAGTAGATGGCAAACTTATCAATCAATATTCGATCGACAATCCATCAGAATATATTCAGCTATCTGCCTTCCCGAAAGGGTTTTACACCTACGTTATCTTTCATGGGCAGAAAGAACTAATAAGTGGTAAATTAGTCATTCATTAGAGCGCTGACTGAAGGATTATATCCAAATTACTTTGATTTGGGATTCCCTGGGGCTTTTATGCCCCTTTTTTATTTCTGTATTCTGGTAAACCATAACCCTTGATTATGAAAAATAGTAAATGGATACTTTTTTGTTCCACAGTGTTTCTTTTCTCTGGTTGTGCCGACAGTCCGGTGATCCAACCGAATACGGCAGATTGGACTTTAGTTGACTTTGTAAAAGTTGACAGCCTTAATCCGATTTTAACGCCGGCCAACAAGCAACTCTTTTACTGTCCTGTTCAGGAAAAAGAGATAAACTGGGAAGCACGAAATGTACTAAATCCATCAGCTATCGTAAAAGACGACAAAGTCTATTTAATCTATCGGGCACAGGATCAGGAAATGACTTCCAGGCTTGGATTAGCCATAAGTACTGATGGCTTGCATTTTACGAAACAAGCTGCTCCCGTTTTTTATCCCGATCAGGATTCCATGCTTCAATATGAGTGGAAAGGAGGTGTGGAAGACCCCCGAATTGTGGAGCGTGCCGACGGAACATATATTATGACCTACACTTCATACGATGGAAAAGTTGCCCGGCTCTGCCTGGCCAGCTCCACCGATTTAATCAACTGGACCAAACACGGTCTGGTTTTAGGAGAAGGAAAATATAAAGATACCTGGTCAAAATCGGGTGCTATCGTATGTACATTAGAGGGCTCCAGCATTATAGCAACAAAAATCCAGGGGAAATACTGGATGTATTTTGGAGACACCGATTTATTTCTGGCAACTTCGGATGACCTAATTCAATGGGAGGTTGCCGAAAACGCCGAAAACCAGCAAATGATTTCAGTCTTACATCCCCGAAAAGGATACTTTGACAGCCGTTTGGTTGAGCCCGGTCCCTTTGCCTTGGTTCGTGACGCAGGTATTCTATTAATTTACAATGGCAGCAATGCCGCTAATTTCAATGAGCCTGGTTTACCAAAATTCACGTATGCGGCAGGGCAGGCATTATTCGACAAGGAAAATCCGTATAAATTAATTGATCGAACACCCAATTATTTTATTCACCCGGATAAGCCCTATGAAAAAACTGGTGAGGTAAACGAAGTCTGTTTTGTGGAAGGATTAGTTTACTTTAAAAACCAATGGCTGCTTTACTATGGTACGGCAGATTCAAAAATAGCGGTAGCAGTTAAAACTAAAAGCGCTGAGTAAAATGTCAGATAAAACCCAGCTAAAAGTTCAACTTTATCAAGCTTGCGCGGATAATATTAACCAACGAATCAACACTATTCGTTTGAGTTTATACTCATTGGCCGAAGCTCGAAACAATGAAACCAAGAGCAGCGTGGGTGATAAACATGAGACCGGGCGGGCAATGATGCAACTGGAAGAAGAGAAATTCAGCAACCAACTTGCACAGGCATTGGAAGTGCAAAATGAATTGAAAAAAATAAATCCTTCGGCCTTTTCTACGCAAATAGGCGTCGGTAGTTTAGTAATTACAAACAGTGGGTTATTCTACCTTTCGATTGGAATCGGAAAACTAAGGCTCGGTGACCAGACCTATTTCTGTATCTCCCATAAATCCCCCATCGGTACCTTGTTATGGAACAAAAAAAAGGGGGAACACATTGAATTTAACGGGCGCAAAATAGAGATTGAGGACATACTTTAGCTATCTTGGTTTCCTGACAAAATGTAAACCCGACAAATGAAAAAAACGATTTTCATTACAGGCGCCTCAACTGGTTTAGGAAGAGCTACGGCCATATTATTTGCTGAAAAAGGCTGGAAAGTCATTGCCACCATGCGAAACCCCAAAAAGGATTCCGAATTGGGAAAGGTGGATAATATCTTGGTACTTCCGCTAGATGTCACCGATCCGGAGCAGATAAAAAGCACCTGTTTTTTAGCCATTCAGGCCGGAGTAGATGTTGTATTTAACAATGCAGGTTATGGGCTGGCCGGGCCTTTTGAGGGCGCAAGCGACGAACAGGTCAGACAGGAACTCGACACCAATTTATTAGGTGTCATGCGGGTAACAGCTCAATTTATCCCTCATTTTAGGGCCAAAAAAAGTGGGGTTTTCCTAACAACCACCTCCATTGGCGGATTGGTCACCTTCCCGTTTAATTCGGTTTATCATGCCACTAAATGGGGTTTGGAAGGTTGGAGCGAAAGTCTTTCTTTCGAGCTTAAGCCTTTTGGCATTCAAGTGAAAACGATTGCACCGGGAGGCATCTCTACGGATTTTGCCAGTCGGTCACTCGTACTTACGCCACACCCGGCATATGAATCTCTGGCAAACAAGGTTATGGCCGTTTTCTCAGATCCCAGGCGCCAAAAAAACTATTCCAGTGCAGAGCAGATCGCCCATGTGGTATTTGAAACTGCTACAGACGGAAAAAGTCAACTTCGATATATTGCAGGCAAGGATGCAAAGCGCTTATATAAAATCAGGAGAAGATTTGGATACAAATTTTTCGTAAATCAAATCACAAAAAGGTTCTTTCAATAACAACATCCAATATTAGGACTCGCAGATTTCATTCTTTGAGTTGGAATATCCAAAATTGTTATCAGCAGAAGCCTACCTTTGCAGCATGTCAAGTGCTATAAAAAATCAAAAAGGAATTCTGGATAAATTGGGGATTGAGCATCTAAACCCAATGCAGGAGGAAGCGCAACTCGCCATCCATTCTGCTCCGGAAGTCGTATTACTATCCCCAACAGGAACAGGTAAAACACTCGCTTTTCTGCTTCCGCTAATTGCTGAACTGGATCCGGAGATTACCGAAATTCAGGCTATGATCCTTGTCCCTTCCCGGGAATTGGCTATTCAAATAGAGCAGGTTATCCGGGAGATGGGAACGGGCTATAAGGCCAATGCCGTATATGGCGGACGGGCAGCCTCTCAAGACAAACTGGATTTAAAACATCGGCCTGCTATACTTATCGGTACGCCGGGCAGGGTGGCTGATCATTTACGAAGAGAGCGTTTTGATACCAATTTCATCAAAACGCTGGTCCTCGACGAATTTGATAAATCACTTGAGGTTGGTTTTGAAGATGAAATGAGTGAAATAGCTGCGGCACTTCGAAAGCTCAGCAAGAAAATCTTGACTTCTGCTACTCAGGGTGTCGAGATTCCGCGTTTTGTGCGCTTGAAAAATCCGATTTATGTTAACTATCTGGACGAGAAGATTGATCAATTAATCATTAAGCGGATTGTCTCGCCCTCAAAAGATAAGCTGGAAACACTTGTAGATGCCCTTTGCCATTTTGGAAACCACCCCGGCATCATTTTCTGTAATTTCAAAGACTCTATCCAACGAGTAAGCGAACACCTTACCGATAATAATATTGCCCATGGCTGTTTTCATGGAGGCATGGATCAAAAAGATCGGGAAAGGGCACTTATTAAATTTCGGAACGGTACCCATCAACTGATCATCGCTACGGATCTCGCAGCCAGAGGACTCGACATTCCCGAGATTAAATTCATCATCCACTACCATCTGCCACATTCCGAGCAAGAGTTTATCCACAGAAATGGAAGAACAGCCCGAATGCACAGTGAGGGCAATGCTTATATTCTACACTGGGTAGATGAAAAACTACCTGACTTCATTCCAGATCTCGAAATAGAAGCACTGCAACCAGCTGCGCCCCCTACACCTTCCACATGGAGAACCCTGTTTATTTCAGGCGGACGCAGAGACAAAATTTCAAAAGGAGATATTGCCGGATTGATTTTCAAACAAGGCAGTCTGGGTAAAGAAGATGTTGGAAACATCGAGTTAAAGCAGGACTGTGCTTTTGTTGCCGTACAGGCGGATAAAGTGGCCGATCTTTTATTACAGATCGACAACAGTAAATTGAAAAAGAAAAAAATCCGGATAAGCGAAATCTAAACCTTATCAACCACCAATTTATACTTTGGATCTTCGAGCACATTCACATCGATAATATCCTCGGCATTCTGTAGTAGTTTGATACAGTCCGGGCTGAGGTGTTTGAGGTGAATCTTCTTGCCTACTTTTTGATAGCGCTCGGTGATCTTATTGAGGGCTTCGATAGCCGACATATCCACTACCCGGCTTTCTGCAAAGTCGATAATGACTTCATCGGGGTCATTAAGTACGTCAAATTTTTCGTTGAAAACGGTAATCGATCCAAAAAACAATGGGCCATAGATCTCATAGTGTTTTACCCCGTTTTCGTCAATATGTTTTCGGGCACGGATCCTTTTGGCATTATCCCAGGCAAAAACCAGCGCAGCGATAATAACACCAATTATAACGGCCAATGCCAGATTATGCAGCACTGCAGTTACCAGTGTAACCATGACCATTACAAAAATATCCGACTTTGGCATTTTAGTGAAGGTGCGCAAGCTGGCCCATTCGAAGGTACCGATGGCCACCATGATCATCAGTCCTGTTAATGCTGCCATAGGTAATCGTTCGATCAAATTTGCACCAAACATGATAAAAACCAGCAGCATGATAGCGGCAACAATACCTGACAGCCGTGCGCGGGCTCCGGAGGAAATATTGATCAGACTTTGTCCGATCATCGCACAGCCTCCCATGCCTGAAAAGAAACCAGACAGGATGTTTGCAATTCCCTGGGCTACAGCTTCTTTATTTCCCCTGCCCCTTGTTTCTGTAATTTCGTCAATGATATTGAGGGTTAACAGGCTTTCGATCAATCCAACGCCTGCCATAATTAAGGCATAAGGTAGAATTATCGATATGGTGGTAAAGTTGAATGGAATGAGAGGTATATGAAAGGGCGGAAATCCACCTTTAATAGAAGCAATATCTCCTACCGTTTTGGTATCGATATTAAACCAAACCACGATACCAAAGATCAGCAAGATGGCTACCAAAGAGGCGGGTACCGCTTTACTTAGTTTAGGCAAACCCCATATAATAAACATGGTTAACAGCACCAGACCAAGCAACATATATAATTCAGAGCCTGTCAGCCAATGTCCGCTTGCATCTTTAAACTGAGTCAGCTGAGACATAAAAATGATAATAGCCAGTCCGTTTACAAATCCGAAAATCACCGGATGCGGAACAAGCCGCATGAGTTTCCCCAGCCTTAACATACCTGCTGACACCTGTATGATTCCTGCTAATACAACCGTTGCAAAAATATATTCAACGCCGTGTGAGGCAGCCAGGGTAACCAGGACTACTGCTACCGCACCAGTTGCGCCTGAAATCATTCCGGGACGGCCGCCAAAGATGGAAGTAACCAAACCCATCACAAAAGCGGCATAAAGCCCGGTTAGTGGAGAAAGCCCGGCTATCAGCGCAAAAGCCACTGCCTCCGGGATCAAGGCCAATGCTACAGTCAGGCCGGATAAAACCTCATTCTTATAATCGACCTTTTGGGAAAGATCAAACAGGTTGAAATACTTTTTCATTGGAATGCTTAAACAAGTTCTGGTAAAATCAGGCTTATTAGTTGGTTCTATTAAAGATGGGAAAGGCTTAGACCCGAAGCGAAGTGATTTGAGTCGTTTTCACTTGCCATTTTTCATAAAGGGGTGCAAACCTACTCTTTTTATTGATCAAACCAACTGTGGATACCCCACTTTCCTTAAATACATTGAACTTCTTTTGTTGGTTCGTAGTTATAAAAGACCGGGCTATACAAAAAATCAACGGAATCCGGTTAAAATTCAATAAATTTGTAATTCCTCCTTGAATTGGGTGCTGAGGGTAAATTTTCTTGCAGGTCTTTTTGCCAGTGGTTTTCATCATCAAATGGGAAATATTATAAACTATAAAACAACACATGGCCAAATCGCAAGAATCATTTAACAAAAAAGAAAAAGAAAAAAAGCGTCGTAAAAAGAAGCAGGACAAACTAGAACGCAGACAGCAGCGGAAAGAAGATAAAGCAGAAGGTGGCAAAAAAACCTTTGAAGAAATGCTTTCTTACGTTGACGAAAACGGCAATCTCTCCGATACGCCTCCAGATCCGGCAAAAAAGAAAAGAATCAATGCGGAAGATATCATTATCGGTGTACCACCGAAGGATGATACGCCAATGGAAACAATCCGCAAGGGCATTGTCAAATTCTTTAATGATGAAAAAGGCTATGGCTTTATCATCGACATCGAAACAGAGGAGAGCATCTTTGTACACGCCAACAATGTTGACGGACAACTCCGCGAAGGTGACAAGGTGACTTTCGAAGTAGAAATGGGCCCTAAAGGACCAAATGCGATCAATGTCGCTCCCAAGGTAGTTGACAAATAGCATACTCATTTCATCCTATAAAAAATGCCGACGTTGGAGTTTCCTACTCTACATCGGCATTTTTTTATACCCAAACTTACTCGTTGATCCTCCGCTGCGCGTCGTGGGGAGATGCTCTGCGGCTCTGCGAGAAAGCTCAAACTCCCCCGATAGCTATCAGGGCAAACCCAAACTCAAACTCAAACTCAAACTTTAATGTTCGTGCGTCAGCTCTCCGGATTTTGATTGGGCGTACACAAAATAGGCGCCATTTGTTACAATCGACATCCCTTCCGGAACAGGATCAATTAATTTTAAAGATGTGAAGCCCATAGAACTGGCCCCCGGAATAACTTTCAGTGCCTCAAACTCCAACTCATCTCCATCCTGAAGCGGTTTAGCCACATAGATATACGAAAAAGCGCCGTCCTGAATAATTGCTTTTTCCGGTAATGCCTGCACGGTTTGGTCGTTCAACCAGACCTTTGCTTCTACATAAAGGTCTTTGATAAACTGCGGACGCTTTTTTTCTAAATGACCATGTATCCGCACGGTTTTATTTTGAACATTAAATTCTTTTCCGATCACATGGACTTCCCCTTCGTAAACCGTATCACCTAATGCAGGAACAGTATAGCTAATTTTCTGCCCCACTTTCAAGCCTGCAATATCCATTTCAAATACATCAAGCTCCAAGTGTAAATGGTCTTCACTTACAACCTCCATTAATTCGAGTTCGGGAGTGACATACATCCCATTGTGCATTTTAATGGAGGTGATATAGCCCGACATCGGCGATAGAACAGGAATACGCTCCACAATATTATCCACCGATAAATTGGACGCATTAATTCCCAAATAAATTAGTTGTTTTTCAAGGCCTTTTAATGCCGCCATTTTTAAACTTACTTCCGATTGCAATTTTTGTACCGTCTTTGAAATTCCGGCATCGGCTTCCAATAGGCGCTGCTGTCGTTCCAATTCCGGATTTAAGTAGGATAATTCGGCTACAACTTCCAGATAGGCTTGTTGGTACTTAATAAATTCCGGATTTTCCAGATAAGCTAACACCACGCCTTTTTCCACATAATTCCCTTCAATATATTTTTTACTTTCCTTAATAAATCCACTTGCTTTAGCACTTACAGATGAATAGGCATTTGGCGGCAAACCCAGCGTGCCTGTGGCTGTAATAAAATCATTTATTTTTTGATTTGAAAAATCTCCAAAAGTGATTCCCATGGTGTTTATCTGATCCTTGGTCAGGTGAATTTCTCCTTCAGCATGGTCTTCACCAGCATGTCCTTCTGATTCATGGCCATGGTCGTGAACATGAGCTAATTGATTCTCGTGTGAATGTCCGCAGGAAAACATTAAAATTAACCCCGCAAATAAGCCCGCCAACAATATAGATTGAAATATATTTTTCATTTTAAATAGGATATTAATTTGAATAAAATTCATAAAGCACTACTGATTTATTATATGCCAAAACCTGCTCCCAATAACTCTTTTCATTCTTTGCCAGCAGATTCAAGGTATTTAATAATTCGAGATAAGAAATGCCGCCAGTCTCATAGTTAAGTTGTGAAATGCGTTCCATTTCCGGATTAATAACATCAAGCTGTTGTTGGTAATATTCGGCGCCAGCCGCATAAAGTTGGATCGCATTTTCGGCCGTCAATAATTGCTGCACTATACGTTGACGTTCAACTTCTACCATAGCCTGGGACACTTCAATCTGTAATTGCCGTGCCTCTTCTTTTTGCTTTAGCTGCCCGTTAAACAATGGCACTTGCACGCCTGCCTGCAAACCGTGAAGCCAGCCTCCGTCAAAATAATTTTGTGCAGAATAGCCCAAATTAAAATCAGGTTTTCGAGCAGATTGTAGAATCCCCATTTTAGCCTCCTCTATCCGACTATGCTGTTCGGCTAATTGTATTTTTAACGTAGTCCTTGCTTTATCTGGCACAAAGGATCGTAAGGTCAATCTTTGATCGGCAGTGACAGGCTCAGGCGATTGAAGCAACTGTGTCAGCATAGCTTCAAAATGATTTATTTCGAGTTCGTTTTGCTGCAATAAAAGGCGGTATTCACCCAGCGCTGCCTGAAGGCTGAGCAATTCCATTCGATTTGCCTCCCCCACATCTACCCGAATGGCTGCTACCTGGCTATATTGCTCGTAGGTTTGAACCAATCGCTGGTATAATTTTCGAAGTTCTTTTCGGTGCTGCAAATCCAGATAGACTTCTGCCACGTTTAATCTTAATGCATTGGCGGTAAGTTGTTTTTCCAGTATATCCTGGCCAACTTGTTCTTCCTGTAGGGCATTCTGCGCTTTCGCGAAAGCGGGATTGCGAAAATTTTGCAAAATTCCAACCTGATTGACCTGCTGTCCATTTTCCCGAAACAGCCCATCTCCCTGGTACGTAAAATTACTGGTCCCCGGATTATATTTTAAGTGCTGTAATGCCTGGCTCTGCTGTACCTGTAAATCAGCTGCCCGAATAGCCGGGTTATTATTTAAAGCCAATTCGATCGCTTCATCCATGCTTATTGGACGAGGTTGTGCATGTATGGCACCCGCTGCAAGAAGGAAGGGCAGCAAAATCAGCAAGCCTTTATTGGTTTTCCGCTCCTGCCAATGCATGAGCCAACTGTATAAAATGGGTAAAACAATCAGAGTCAGAAAGGTGGCAGAAATTAGTCCGCCGATTACGACAGTTGCCAGTGGACGCTGTACCTCTGCGCCTCCTGAATGAGATAAAGCCATCGGTAAAAATCCGAATGATGCCACTGCTGCGGTCATCAAAACAGGTCGGAGGCGTACCCGCGTACCTGTTAAAATTCGTTCCCGTATATTGGTCATACCTTCTGATTTTAATTGATTAAAATATCCAATCAATACAATGCCATTCAGCACGGCTACTCCAAATAAGGCGATAAAACCAATACCCGCAGAAATACTAAAAGGCATCCCTCTCAACTGCAAGGCCCATACCCCTCCAATGGCCGATAGCGGAATAGCGGTAAAAATTAAGGCAGCCTCCGCGACAGACCCAAAAGTGAAAAACAACAGGATGAAAATGAGGGCGAGTGCAACGGGCACTGCAATAGCCAGACGGGCATTTGCGGCCTGAAGATTTTCAAACTGCCCGCCATAGGTAAAGAAATAACCCGGAGCTAAGTCGAGCCGGGTATCCAAAACTGTTTGAATTTCTTCCACCAGGCTTTTTGTATCCCGGTCGCCGACATTTACGCCGATAACGATGCGCCGATTTGTATTGTCTCTGGATATCTGCATCGGGGCATCAATCAACTTCACATCAGCGACCTCCCGGAGGGGTACCTGATTTCCATTGTGCAGGGGGATAAACAGATTTTGCACATTACTCAGGTCACTTCGAAAGCCTTCATCCAGGCGAACAACCAAATCAAAGCGTCGCTCTCCTTCATAGATCAGACCTGCACTTTCTCCGGCAAATGCTGTTCGAATTACGCGATTCACCTCCCTGATCTGCAGGCCATACTGGGCCATTTTATCATATTTGAAATTTATGATAATCTGAGGCATACCGATGGTTTGCTCCACATTGACCGTACCGATGCCTTCTATTTGAGCAATGAGCGTTTCAGCCTCTTTGGCTTTATCATACAGCAACTCCAAATCCTGGCCGTATAATTTGATGGCAATATCAGACTTGGAGCCTGTCATCAATTCATTAAAACGCAGCTGGATCGGTTGTGAAAACTCATACCCGATTCCCGGAAACACACTAAGCGATTCTTCGATTTTCTCGAATAGCTCCGGCCTGTTTTGAGCAGAGGTCCACTCCGATTTAGGTTTCATTACCAAGACATAATCGCCAATTTCGACGGGCATGGGATCTGTCGGGATTTCGGCCGATCCGATATTGGTCACGACATCAATAATCTCCGGAAATTCTTCCAACAACCTGCGTTGGATCATCTTGGAAATTTCTATACTCTGCGACAGGGAGGTGCCCGGGGGAAGAATTTGCTGCATGGCCAGATCACCTTCTTCGAGTGTCGGAATAAATTCGCCTCCCATCCGGGAGAAAACAAACAAGCTGATGGAAAATAAAATCAGTGTGACAAACACGACCAGTGTTTTCAAACGCAAAGCGGCATGCAACACGGGTGTATATAATTTTTGAAAAAATGCGATCATCCGATCTGCTATCGTTTCCCTGGAACTGATCGTTTTATTCAACACCAGGGCCGACATCATAGGCACATAGGTGAGCGACAAAATCAAAGCACCTCCGATGGCCAGCATAATGGTCTCTGCCATCGGCTTAAACATTTTCCCCTCAATACCTACTAATGCCAGTATAGGGATATATACCATGAGGATAATAATTTCACCGAAAGCGGCCGAACTCCTGATCTGTATGGAAGCTTTTTCCACTTCTGAATCCATCTGGGCTTTCGTTAATCGCTGACCGGCAAAACCTACGTGCAATCGATGCACAACAGACTCAACTATAATAACAGCGCCATCAATAATTAATCCAAAATCAATAGCCCCCAGACTCATCAGATTAGCCGAAATCCCCAACAAATGCATCATCGAGACTGCAAACAACATAGCTAAGGGAATCACAGAAGCGACAATCAATCCGGCACGCCAATTACCCAGCATCAAAACCAGAATAAAAATGACAATGAGTCCGCCTTCTATCAGATTTGTTTTAACTGTGTTAATAGCAGTAGAAACAAGTTTATCCCGCACCAGGTAAGGCTCAATCAATACCCCTTCCGGCAAGGATTTTTGAATTTGGAGGACGCGTTCTTTTACGCGTTCGGTCACCATGGAAGAATTAGCCCCTTTGAGCATCATAACCCTGCCACCTACTGCTTCCTCTCCGTTTCGGGTTAAAGCGCCAAACCGGGGTGCTTTGCCAAACTGCACCTTTGCTACATTCTTTATCAGAATCGGGCGTCCATTACGGACATCAACTACAATGTTTTCGATATCGTTTAAGGATTGGGCGATACCGTTTGTGCGTATATAATAGGTGTTCGGGTTTTTCTCAATATAGGCGCCTCCTGTGTTTTCATTACTACCAAGGAGGGCGTCATATACATCTGTGATAGAAACACCCATCGATTTTAGCAGACTGGGATTCACAGCAACTTCGTACTGTTTTAAAAATCCGCCCATGGTATTAACTTCTACCACACCTTCAATTCCGGAGAGTTGTCTGCGTACGATCCAATCCTGGATACTCCGCAATTCGGTGACCGGGAATTCGGATTCATATCCCGGTTTCGGGCGAATAACGTATTGGTATATTTCTCCTAAACCGGTCGAGATGGGAGCCATCTCCGGTGTACCTAATCCTTCCGGAATATTTGCCTCTGCCTCTTTAAGGTATTCACTAACTAATTGCCGGGCGAGATAAACATCCATTTTTTCCTCGAAGACAAGTGTGACAACAGAGAGGCCAAAACGAGAGATAGAGCGAATCTCCACCAGGTTTTGAATATTCTGTAAAGCCAATTCGACCGGAGTGGTAATAAATTGTTCAATCTCCTGGGTCGCCAGGGTAGGCGACTGGGTAATAACCTGGATTTGGTTATTGGTAATATCGGGTACGGCGTCAATAGGTAATTGCCTCAGGGAAAATAGTCCCCAAACAACCAAGGCAATGACAAACAAGCCGATCACAAACTTATTCTGAATCGAATAAGAAATAATCTTATCAAACATAATTAAAGCAAGGTTTAGAGCTAATCCAGATTTTATTCGCGCTGAGGCGAATGAACTGAATTTTACAAGCTCCTGGTTAGTCCAAATAGGAATAGTCAGGACATAGGTATCCTGAGAAAACAGCGGACTTAAGCGGTAGGGGGTTGCCAGACAGGCATCGTAAAAATGGAAAAGATCAAATTTGGCGCAAAGGCCGGGAGCTTATTCGGCGTAGGTGGAAAAGGATTAAACGGCAAGACCAGATTCTCCGGAGAATGGAGTACTGTTGAGCAGCAATTACAGACACAAAAGGGTGTACAATCATCCTCCCCACAGGAATTGGAGTCATGTTGATGCTCCGGATGTTCCTGATGTTCGATTCCAAAAAGATGGTTGACGATCTCAATTATTCCCCCGCCATTATCCCCGCAAGGGATCAGGCTGAGCATCAGCAGATACAGGGTGAATATATTGATACTAACTTTCATTGGATGGCAAATATACAGGAAAACAAAGGGCGAATACAAGCCTCTTTTGGTGCAATTGTTTAAACAACACAAAAAGAACTTACTTTTGACGGGTAAGCAGTCAAGACAATTCTCCAATTCTGATGTCGGATTTTCCCTCTTTTAAAGAAATATACGAGCAGCATACAGATATGGTGTTTAACCTCTGTCTAAATTACCTGCAAAATGAAGCAGATGCAGAGGAAGTTACCCAGGACGTGTTTATCAAAGTGTATCGGCAATTAGCAAACTTTAAAGGGCAAGCTACTCTCAAAACCTGGATTTACCGGATAAGTATTAACCAATGCCAGGACTTTTTGAAAGCTAAAAAACGGCAAAAGCGTTTTGGGTTTCACATTCCTGTTTTATGGGGCAATCCTGCTGAGGGACTTCCTGTACTTTCTGATTTCAAACATCCTGGGGTACAACTGGAAGATAAAGAGGCAGTCGCCTACATTTTTAAAAATATTAATGACCTGCCACAACAACAAAAAACAGCTCTACTCCTGAAAGTTGTGGAAGATTTATCCCAAAAAGAAATTGCTGCAATTTTGGATATTTCAATCAAAGCTGTGGAATCCCTGCTCTCCCGGGCTCGGTCAAATCTTCAAAAAAAGCTGGATGCTAGCGAAGGATAGCGTTAAATTGAACGTCAAAGAAATAGTATGACAATCAAGTGTAACCGATGAAATCTAAATCAAACATTGATCTTCTAAAAAAAATCGAAAAGGTATCAGCACCGCCTTTTCTCTTTACCCGTATTGAAGCTCGGATTAATCAGCAACCAGAAGATCGGATTCCGATCAAATGGGCCTATGCCATGAGTCTCGGGCTTGCTGTTTTATTTTGCTTCAACCTCCTTTTAATTCGATCAGATTTCCGAAAAAGCAAAAAGGCCGAATCCTTACAAATAGTAGTTGAGGAAATGGATTTACATCATTCAAATCAGTTATACTATGAGTAAGATCAAATTATTAACTATTGCTGTCGTTGCATTGGCCCTGCTAAACATACTGTTGGTAACCGCCTTAATTATTGGCGCACCGCCTCGACCTGAAGGCCCCAAACAATTGATCATTGACATGCTTCATTTGGATGCAGATCAAATAGCTGAATATGATGTACTTATTCAACAACATCAAAAACAAGTCGCTGAAAAGGAACAGATTATTCTGGATATAAAAAAAGAACTTTATGCACAACTTCGGCAGGACAGTTATCCGAAAAAAGACAGCTTACTCACACAATTGGGACAAACACAACTGGCAATAGAGCAAATTCACTTCAAGCATTTTTCAAATTTAAAAGCGATCTGTCGGCCGGATCAACTAGAGTCTTTTAACGAATTGAGTAAAGAACTTATCAGGTTATTTGACCGAAAACCTTTGCCTCCTAAATAATATTCAATAAAATCACGCGCGTGAAGCGGATTAAAAGCAACTGTTTTTAATCCGCTTTTTTTTGATCCAAATACATATCAAACAATGAAAATCTCCAGAAAAATTGGTAAATATTTGGCTATGTAAAGATAAATATTATACTGTGGGGTTGCAAACTACAATTTAAATAAAGACAAGCCATTGGATTTACACATCATAGACTTGAGCATTTTTGTATTCTACCTCCTTTTTATGCTGGGAGTAGGTTTTTATTTCATGCGTAAAAATAAATCAGAGGAAGACTATTACGTTGGTGGCAGAAACATGTCGGCCGGTCATATAGGACTTTCGGTGGTAGCCACGGATGTTGGCGGTGGTTTTTCTATTGGACTGGGAGGTCTGGGCTTTGTCATGGGGTTATCGGGAAGCTGGATGCTTTTCACTGGATTGGTAGGTGCCTGGATAAGTGCTGTATTTTTAATTCCGAAAATATATCCCATTGCAAAAAAGCATCAGTTTTTAACCTTCCCTCAATCACTTGCTTTTCACTATAATACAAAGGTTGCCTTTATTGCCGGCATTATTTCTTTAATAGGTTATGTAGGGTTTACCAGCTCCCAAATTTTAGCCGGAGCAAAATTAGCCTCAGCGACCTTCCCATCTATTTCAATAAATAATGCGGTACTCATCATGGGGGTCATTGCGGTGTCCTATACGGTAATTGGAGGCATAAAAGCGGTAATATATACTGACACGATTCAATGGATCATTCTAATGGTTGGGTTAATTTGCATCGGAATTCCCATTGGCTATATTAAAATTGGAGGTTGGGAGGCCATACAGAATACACTTCCGGCAGATTTCATGTCATTAACAAACATTTCATTTATCCAACTATTTAATTGGTTTATTACTATTGTACCGATATGGTTTGTAGGCATGACTTTATATCAGCGGATTTATGCCTGCAAGGATAAAAAAACGGCTGTCAGAGCCTGGCGAATTGCCGGATTATTTGAATGGCCTATCATGGCTTTCATGGGTATTGCATTAGGTTTATTTGCTCGGGTAGCCTTTGAGCAAGGCATGTTTACTGAAATCGGATATGCACCCGGAAGTGAAATAGACTCAGAGCTTGGCTTACCATTGTTTTTAAGAAGCATCCTGCCTATCGGACTAATGGGTTTAATGATGTCTGCTTATTTTTCCGCGATCATGTCAACAGCCGACAGCTGCCTGATGGCTGCTTCCGGAAATTTCACTACAGACATCTGGAGTTATTTAAAAAAGAACAAAGTCTTTAACAGTGTAAAAAATTCGCAAATCGTCACGCTTGTAATAGGTGTTTTTGCGGTAATTTTAGCTACTAAAATGCAAAATGTATTAGAACTCATGCTATACTCCTATGCCTTTATGGTCTCGGGATTATTGGTACCTGTCATCGGCATGTTGGCATTAAAAAATCCTTCTTCTCTTGCCGCGATTATTTCCATGGTTCTGGGAGGGCTAACTACTTTGACATTAATAATTACAAATATCAAATTACCATTGGAATTGGATGCCAATTTCTTTGGCATCAGTATAGCAGCTATAAGTTTCATCATCGTTCAATCTATCAGGAGAAAATAACACATGAAAGAAACCCTTGCAAAAATAGTCCTGCGTTTAGAAGAAATAAGAAAAGAGATACATCAAAATCCGGAGCTTTCACAGCATGAGTTTAATACAGCTAAACGGATAAAAACTTATTTAAAAACTTATTCTGTTGGCACAGTTTCCACTGTTGCTAATTCGGGAGTATTAGTCACATTTGACAGTGGGGCTGCTGGGCAATCTATTTTACTCCGGGCAGATATAGATGCCTTGCCAATTAAAGAAATCAACGATTTTAAGCATAAATCAAAAACAAGTGGGGTAAGCCATAAATGCGGACATGATGGACATGCAGCTATTATGCTTGGCGTTGCCGAGTTACTATCTAAATACCCTTTAAAAAAGGGAAAGGTTGTACTACTTTTTCAACCTGCCGAGGAAATCGGCATAGGAGCTGAATCTGTTTTAAATGACCCTCACTTTCAAAAATTACAGTTTGATTTTGTTTTTGCCCTACATAATATACCCGGCATTGAAAAGAATAAAATTATTATTAAGGAAAACATCTTTAATGCCAATGTAAAAAGCATGATCATAAAATTGCAGGGAAAAACAGCTCATGCTGCCGAACCAGAAAAAGGACAAAACCCGGCCATGGCAATTGCTGACATATTACATTATATAGAAAAAGAAACAAACAACAATCCTCAACAAGAAGATTTCTTTCTAATTACGCCCGTACATATAAACTTGGGTGAGATCGCCTACGGCATCTCCGCGGGTGCCGGAGAATTACACCTCACCCTTCGAAGCTGGGATCTGGGACTATTTGAGAAAAAATGTTCCAATTTAGAAAAATTCATTAAACGGACATGTGAAAAATATACTCTGGGATTTCAAATTTCATGGACACAGGTATTTTACGCTAATAAAAACAACCCTGCAGCCATTGACTTTATTCGCCTGGCGGCCAAAACAAACAAGTTTGAAATTCACGAAATGAGTCATTCTTTTAAATGGGGAGAAGATTTTGGTTTATTTACCCAAAAATTTAAAGGCGCGATGTTTGGTTTGGGAGCCGGAGAAAACACGCCTGCATTACACAACCCTGATTATGACTTTCCGGATGAAATTATCTCCACCGGGGTTCAGCAATTTTTTCAAATTATCCAAGAAATAAACAAAAATTAATGCGTCCGACTTCCTATATAGAACTTTCCGAATCTGCTTTGGAAGCTAACATTTCTTTTATTAAAAACATGCTGGGAGACACCCGGCTTTCATCTGTAGTCAAAGGTAATGCGTATGGACATGGCATTCCCATTTTTTGTTCGATGCTCTACAAAACAGGCGTCAGGCATTTTAGCGTTTTTAGTGCAAATGAAGCACAGGAAATTCTGGCGTCTATTCCAAATGATATTTCGGTAATGGTGATGGGCTTTCTGGATGATGACCAAATAGAATGGGCGATTCAAAAAGAAGTAGAGTTTTTTCTGTTTGAGGAAGAACGACTGGAGAAAGCTATTGAACTTTCAAAAAAAGCAGGGAAGGCTGCCCGAGTCCATATTGAATTGGAAACCGGTATGAATCGAACCGGGTTTGACTTAAAAAACCTCAAAAAACTATTTCAGTACTTAGAGGAAAACAAAACGCACCTGCACATAAGTGGTGTCTGCTCGCACTTAGCCGGAGCTGAAAGCATAGCCAATTACAAACGACTAGTACAGCAATATGACCGGTTTAAACGAGTGAAAAACCATCTAAGCCAATTAGACTGGCTAGATACTACTTATCATTTAGCTTGTTCGGCTGCAAGTATTCAATATCCAAAAACACGCATGGATTTGGCAAGAATTGGTATTTTGCAATACGGATTTTTTCCGAGCAATGAAGTACTGGTGCAATACCTTACAAAACATAAAACGCAGGAAAATCCGCTCAAGCGAGTAATTTCCTGGAAGACCCGGGTTATGGCGGTAAAAGAAGTAAAGGCTGGAGAATTTATTGGGTACGGCACATCCTTCTTTACCAATATTAAGACAAAAGTAGCCGTACTTCCAGTAGGATATGCACAAGGGTTTGCCCGTTCCTTAAGCAACCAGGGCAAGGTTTTGATTCGCGGAAAGCGCTTTGATGTAGTTGGTACTGTAAATATGAATATGACCATCGTGGATATAACAGAATGCGATACTATTGAGGTCGGGGAAGAGGTAATCCTCATTGGAAAACAAGGAGATCTGGAAATCAGTGTTTCCTCCTTTAGTAATTTTAGTGATATGGTAAACTACGAATTGCTTACGCGTTTACCCGAAAATATCACACGAACTGTCGTTAAATAGGAAACATGACAAAAAACGGAAATATTCTGGCAAGCATTGGTGGCCTATTAGCTATTTTTAGTCTAACAGTCATTGAAGACAGCACCTGGAAAATTATTGCATCAGTGACAGGCACAACGCTGGCTATATTTGGAGCTATTCTTATTCAAAAAGCAAATAAAAAGAACAAGCTCTAACTTTTATTTCAATAATAACAAGTACCCAATGGATAAACAAAGTAGCAAAAACAACATACTTAGGTTCCTGTTTCTTTTGAATGGGGCTTTGTTTATTTTAGGAGGGATTGGATTACTTCAGGATGAAAAAATAATTCTAGCGATATTCCAATTATTGGCTGCTGCTTTAAACATTGGGATGTTTGCTAATTTCAAACGTCAAAAAAATAAAAAATCACTTGAATTGGCAATACTTGGCATGAATATTATAGTCGCCCTTTCCATCGGGTTTGATTATCTGTTTTCCGGTAAATCATATATTCAGTATGCCTGGTTTTTAGTTGCTATAATAACAGTATTCGTCTTCATTAAAATTGCCGGAAAACCATCGGATCTTACATCGGATAAACTGAATGGATAAATATCAAACCACTTTTAATACCTGGAATAAAATTGCGCTGTTATACCAGGAAAAATTCATGGACCTAGATCTTTACGATGACTCCTATGACACTTTTTGTCAGCAAATTAAAACGCCAAACCCAACGATATTAGAAATAGGTTGCGGACCGGGAAACATCACAAAGTACCTTTTAAACAAAAGGCCGGATTTTCAGGTTGAAGGTATTGACGTTGCGCCAAAAATGATTGAATTAGCACAAAAAAACAATCCAACTGCTCGTTTTACGACAATGGATTGCCGAGAAATTAACACCCTTGCCAAAACCTACGATGCTATTATCTGTGGGTTTTGCCTACCCTATCTTTCCAAAGAAGATGTTATAAAATTAATTGCGGATTGTTTTAACTTATTAAACAAACAGGGTATTTTATATCTTAGTGCTATCGAAGATGACTATGCTAAATCAGGCTACGAGACCGGAAGCACCGGCGATCAAACCTACGTTTATTACCATTCCGGAAAGGACTTGCAGAATCAACTGAAAGCGCACCATTTTGAAGCAACCAGGGAATTTCGAAAAACCTACCAAAAAAGAGACGGGGCTGATCAAACGCACCTGATTGTACTTGCCAGGAAAACATTAAAATGAAACCTGACCGAAAAGTAATAATCTATATAGCCATGTCATTAGATGGCTATATTGCCGATTCTAATGAGAGTCTTGACTTTCTTTCTCTGGTCGAACAGGAGGGCCAGGATTATGGCTATACTGAATTTATTAAATCTGTTGATACCATCATTATTGGTCGTAAAACATACGACAAGGTGATTTCAATGGGGTATGAATATCCACATACCGACAAGGATGTATATATCATTACCCGAACAGAGCGACCTGCTATCGGGACTTATAAATATTACACAGGAAATCTTCAAGATTTGGTTTACAGTATAAAGAGTAAACCCGGCAAAGACATCTACTGCGATGGTGGAGCTGAGATTGTAACTGAATTACTGAAAAATCATCTGGTTGATGAGTTAATTATTTCTGTTATCCCGATCCTCCTTGGGAACGGGATTCGACTTTTTAAAGACGGGCAAACACTTCAAAAGTTAAACCTCGTGAATTCAAAACAATTTGACCGGGGATTAGTCCAATTGCATTACAAATGTGTAACAAATTAAGACCATAATATACTGGCTGCATGAAGCAAACTTTTAACAACGTTGACGAATACATTCAGTTCTTTCCTGTCGAGGTTCAGCGCCTCCTGAATCAAATTCGTCTAACCATCAGGCAAGCTGTACCAGAGGCTGTTGAAGGCATAAGCTATGGTATGCCTGCCTATAAATTAATGGGGAAGCCACTTGTCTATTTTGGTGCCTACCGTAATCATATCGGGTTTTACGCAACACCTTCCGGCCATTCCGAATTTTCAGAAGCACTTTCTGTGTACAAACAGGGAAAAGGCTCTGTACAATTCCCGTTAGACAAACCGATGCCCCTGGAATTAATAGGGCAGATCGCCCGGTTTAGAGCACATCAGATCCTGTCGTGACAAAATTTGTCGGGGCTTTGCGCTTTTGCCTCAAAGAATAAACCGACAGACGCTGTCTCTGTACCATTCACTATCTTTTTTCGTAGTTTCGTTCGGGCAAACGATCGATCAACCCCCTATACCCGAAACGAAGTGGTTTGGCTATGGATCCCGCAGAAAATTTTAAACCTTCAAAACATGAAACACATTCGTCTTTTCATCTTCCCTCTGTTTATCATACTTATTGCAGTTGCATCCTGTAAAAAAGATGACGGCATAATCGTTGAGCCACCTGTAGAGATGGATCCGACCTATAAGCAGTACGGCACTCCTTATAGTGATGTTCCTACAACTGAAAACATTGTGATGTATGAAATTAACTTAAGAGCGTTTAGTTCGGGTGGAGATATACAGGGAATAATAGATCGTTTAGACTACCTGAAAGATTTAGGGATAAACACCATTTGGCTAATGCCTATTTTTCCGATTGGGGAGGTCAACTCCGTAAATTCTCCTTATTCCATAAGAGATTTCAAAGCGGTTAGTTCAGAATATGGCACACTTGATGACCTACGAAAACTGACTGATGAAGCACATACAAGAGGCATTGCCGTGATCAGTGATTGGGTAGCCAACCATACCTCCTGGGACAACAACTGGATAAATAAAAAAAGCTGGTATTCACAGGATGCCAATGGCAACATTATCATGCCCCCCGGCACCAATTGGGCCGACGTAGCTGATTTAGACTTCAGCAATGAAGAGATGCGGCTGGCCATGATTGACGCCATGAAATATTGGATATTGGAGGCAAATATTGATGGATACCGTTGCGATTATGCTGATGGGGTTCCGTTTGATTTTTGGAAACAGGCACTGGATACCTTAGCCAACATCCCAAATAGATCTTACATCTTCTTAGCGGAAGGAAACAGATCTGATCATTTCGCTGCCGGCTTTGACCTGAACTATGGCTGGGATTTTTACGGCACCACAAAAAGTGTTTTTACCGGACAGGCTGCAACCAGTTTAATTGCCACAAATACTGCTGAATATAATACCATTCCTAATAGCGCTCAAAAATTACGATTCACTACAAATCACGATGAATCTGCCTGGGATAATACCCCTATGGTGCTATTTAATGGCAAGGAAGGTGCATTAGCCGCTTCTGTTATTTCCATTTTCATGGGAGGAGTGCCGATGATCTATACCGGTCAGGAAGTAGGAAGACAAAGTACCGTTCCGTTTTTCTCCAACACAAATATTGACTGGAATGCAAACCCGGATATGCTCCAGGCATACAAAGACATCCTTAATTTTTATGCACAATCAGAGGTTTCCAAACGGGGAACCAACGCTGTCTTTATTGATAATGATGTAAGCTGTTTTAAAAAGGTATTAAATAATGAAGAAGTTTTAATCATCGTAAATGTCAGAAACAGCCAGACAAATTATCAATTGAATGCGGACTTACAGAATACAGACTGGACTGATTTCCTAACTGGCAATACAGTATCGTTAGGCACAGAACTCTTGCTGGAAAACTACCAGTACCTCATTTTGGAGAAATAGAAAAAGGTCTTTCCACTTGAATTACTAATTTTGATTGACGTATAGCAGCAACAGCTATACGTCAATTTAATTAATAGACACGCTTACATATCCTTTTGATACGAAGTCTTACAGGCATATTACTCCTCCTTGTCATTATCGCACCGGCTTTTATTACACATAGCTGGCTGCATTATCGCCGATTAGTGATCAAGCAGGAGGTAAAGGAGGCGCTCATTCAGGAAATGTACAGGGCGGAGCTCATATTGCTGAAATTCTCTAAAGAAGCCGCCCAAACAACCCTTCGATGGAAGGACGAGGTAGAATTTGAGTACCAGGGTCAAATGTATGATGTGGCAGAAACACAAACCAAGGGAGACTCACTCTATTTTTGGTGTTGGCGAGATCATAAAGAAACCGAATTAAACAGGCAACTGGAGAATTTAGCAACCAAATCTGTCAAGTGGGATCCCTTGAATCGTGAACACCAGGAGCGCCTTTTTGTCTATTATAAATCTCTGTACTCCTTTGAATTTCCGCACTTCAATCTGCTGCTGGATCCTCTTAAAAATAAGGGCTATGCAGATTATTTAATAGTTGTCTCCTCTCATTCACTCTCGCCGCCTACGCCTCCTCCAAAATGTAGTTAGTTTTTTTTAATGGGCTTCCATAACTATTTGGGAGCAGACAAAATCTATCTATCTAAAAGGTGCTTGTACATCCTTTATTATTTCGACAGAAAAAATAGGGCATTCTCTTTAATGCCATTTCTATATCCGAAACAAAGTGGTTTACGCCCTTCGGTTGTGAGTTCGCTGCGCTCAGTTGGGAAAGGTTGCGCGAAGCCAATGTGCTTGTCAACGAGGCGCAAAAAACAGGCAACGCCTTAGCGCCGGCACCCCGATAGCTATCGGGGGTACAACAAAGTGGACAGCCGCAGTGGCAAGTGAAAATGACTCAAACCACTTTCGTTTGGGTATATATCCGAAAGAGGTACAAGCTCTAAATTATACACAATGAAGAAATTTCTAATGCTGTGTTTCACGTTTGGTATTTCCATGCAGATCCACGCTCAAACTATCACTATAAAGGATCAGGAATCATTGGAACTCATTGAGTTTGCCACCCTGCTCAGCCTGGATCCAAATGTATTTGCTACCACCAATTCAAACGGACAAGCCGATATATCTGCTTTTAAAGATGCCGAAAAAATTGAAATCCGAAGCTTGGGTTATAAAACGGTTGTAAAAAATTATGCGGAGTTGAAATCGGCAAATTTTGAATTGCTTTTGGAACCTTTTATACTTCATTTGGATGAAGTTGTTGTTTCTGCAACTCGTTGGAGGCAGACCACAGGCAATGTACCTTCCAAAATCGTATTGATCTCCCCTAAAGAAATTGCACTACAAAATCCGCAAACGGCTGCCGACATGCTTAGCCTTTCCGGCAAGGTATATATCCAAAAAAGTCAGCAAGGTGGCGGAAGTCCAATGATCAGAGGATTTGCAACAAACCGATTGTTGTATAGCATAGATGGCATCAGATTAAACAATGCTATTTTCCGGGGTGGAAATATCCAAAATGTCATCAACCTCGACCCATTCACGCTGGAAAACACCGAAGTACTTTTTGGTCCGGGGTCTTTGATTTATGGTAGCGACGCTATTGGTGGGGTGATGAGTTTTCAAACCCTGACCCCGCAGCTTTCATTAAACAACAGCCCTTTAATTACCGGAAAAGCAGTAACGCGGTATGCATCCGCCAACAATGAAAAAACCGGGCATTTTGATGTCAACATTGGCTGGGAAAAGTGGGCACTCCTGACGAGTATGAGTTATTGGAATTACGATCACCTGCGCCAGGGAAGTCACGGACCGGATGATTATATAAAACCCTATTATGTACAGCGCCAGGACAGCATTGACCGGGTCATCACTCAGGACGATGTGTTGCTACAAATACCTTCCGCTTATTCGCAGATTAACCTCATGCAAAAGGTGCGGTTTAAACCGAATGAAAACTGGGATTTCCAGTACAGCTTCCACTTTTCGGAAACCTCCCCCTACGGCCGTTATGATCGGCATAACCGCATAAAAGAAGGCACTGCCCGCTACGCAGAATGGAATTATGGTCCGCAATCCTGGATGCTCAATAACCTGACAATTACAAATTCGCATGAAAATGCGCTTTATGATCAACTAACACTCCGGCTAGCACATCAAGCCTTTGAGGAAAGTCGGATTGATCGGTCTTTGAATAAGGATGACCGCAGTACTCAGGTTGAGGACGTTAAAGCCTATTCAGCGAACCTGGATTTCGTAAAAACGATTGGCTTACGCCATACTGTTTTTTACGGAGTAGAGTATGTACTAAATGATATACACTCTACTGGCCAGGTCCTTAATATTTCAACCGGAATCGAAACAGAAGGGCCTGCCCGCTATCCACAATCTACCTGGAGTTCGATGGCTGTTTATGTAAGTGATGAATTTAAAGCTTCCGACAATCTTACGCTGGTAGGCGGGTTGCGGTTTAATCAATTTATGCTGAACGCTGAATTTGACACCCGCTTTTATCCCTTCCCATTTACAACGGCTTCGATAAACAATGGCGCCTTAACCGGCAGTATTGGAGCTGTATTTCGGCCGACCGATAATTGGGTGATCCGTACAAACCTCGGAACCGCGTTCCGCTCGCCTAATGTGGATGACATGGGAAAGGTATTTGATTCTGAACCCGGCACCGTAACCGTTCCAAATCCGGATCTGGAGGCCGAGTATGCATACAATGTCGATCTGGGCATTGCAAAAGTTTTTAATGATGTCGTTAAATTGGATGTGACCGGATATTACACCCTGCTTCAAAATGCACTGGTAAGAAGAGCTTTCACCCTCAATGGCCAGGATAGTATTTTCTATGATGGCGAATTGAGTCAGGTCCAGGCTATTCAGAATGCAGCTGTTGCCCGGGTTTATGGAGTACAGGCAGGCGTAGAGGTAAAACTACCTGCCGGATTCAGTTTCACATCCGACCTAAATTATCAGGTTGGCGAAGAAGAATTGGATGATGGCACAACAAGTCCTGCCCGGCATGCTGCTCCCATGTTTGGAGTTAGCCGGCTATCATACAGTGCCAATAAACTAAGTCTCCAATTTTATGCTATGTACCAGGCCGAGCGGCTCTATGAAGACTTACCGCTGGAAGAGCAGGGCAAAACCGAAATTTATGCCAAGGATGTAAATGGTAATCCCTATGCTCCAGCATGGTACACACTCAATTTAAAAGTCATGTACCACCTGAGTGAAGATTTGTCGGCTAGTGCCGGAATTGAAAACCTGACAGACATTCGGTACAGACCTTACAGTTCGGGAATATCTGCTCCAGGGAGAAGTTTTATTTTCTCTGTACGAGCTAAATTCCAATAAACGGTTCCAGGCAAGCCAGGAATGCCATCTACATGTAGCTTTAAAACGTAAGCCTGTTTTAACAGGCATTACACTTTGGTGTACCTGTAGATGGCTTTTTTTATTTTTAAGTTCCCTGAAAACGGTAGATGTTTTGAGGTAACTGGTAAGTATAATGTTAAAATTGTTAAATTGTGGCATACCCAACTTTCAAGGATAGAAAAAAGAGAATATGAAAAAAGTATTAGGTCTGGATTTTTCCAATATTAGAGGTGATGCATTTGGAGGTATTACGGCAGGAATAGTGGCATTGCCTTTAGCACTGGCTTTTGGAGTAAGTTCCGGATTAGGCCCCAGTGCAGGCCTGTACGGTGCTATTTTCATCAGTTTTTTTGCTGCTTATTTTGGTGGCACCAATACACAGATATCCGGCCCCACAGCTCCGATGACGGCAGTCAGCATGGTTTTTATTGCCGGAATTGTTGCAAATTTTGATGGCGATGTATCCACCGCCTTACCGGTTATTTTAACGGTATTTCTTTTGGGAGGGTTGATGCAAATAGGTCTGGGATTTATTGGCTTGGGAAAATATATTAAATACATTCCGTACCCGGTTGTTTCCGGATTTATGACTGCAATTGGAATTATCATTTTGGTTACTCAGGTACTGCCGGCTGTCGGGTATTATCCGAAAGAAGATACTGCCTTTGTATCTCAATTCAAACCAGAAGCCGAAGAGCTCATTTTGGAAAACATATTAAGGGATGAAGCGGGCGAAGGCATTCTCGTATTAGAGGATTTCAAGGAAACGATTAATAGGGCAGAACATATTACCGAGGCTCAAATTCTAAAAGAATCGCAAACCCTGGCAGGAAAAGAAGCTTCAGGCGTTATCGGAGCTTTAACGGTGCTGCCAAATGCGCTTAAAAATATTAATTGGTTAGAATTCATTCTGGCCTTATGTACGATTTTGATCATTTATGGTTTTAAACGCATAACCACAACCATACCTAGTACCCTCGTTGCGCTTTTAGTCA
Source organism: Saprospiraceae bacterium (assembly GCA_020437105.1). GTDB lineage: Bacteria > Bacteroidota > Bacteroidia > Chitinophagales > Saprospiraceae > JAAEZH01. The sequence goes on along the minus strand of JAGQWR010000100.1, from coordinate 4,154 downwards.
TGTCGGGTATCGCTGTAGGGTTTGGATTGGATTACAGACCCATTGAAGAAATTCCAAGTGGTCTGCCTATACCAAATTTGAACATTTTCACCGAATTCAGCCTGGGTACTATTTCACCCTATATTTTTACTGCCCTGACTTTAGCGCTCCTTGGCGGAATAGACTCCTTATTAACTTCGGTCGTCGCCGATAATATGACCAAGACAAAACACAATCCCAACAAAGAACTTATAGGACAGGGAATCGGTAATTCGGTAGCTGCATTTTTTGGAGGCATCCCGGGTGCAGGCGCTACAATCAGAACAGTTGTAAACATTAATGCCGGCGGAAAAACACGATTATCCGGGATGATAGCAGGCCTCTTATTATTGGTCATTTTATTGGCCCTGGGTCCGGTTGCTTCTCAAATTCCTGCTGGTGTATTAGCTGGTATATTAATTACCGTTGGTATTGGTGTAATGGATTACAAAGGTCTGAAAGCTATTCCTTATATGCCGCGAGCAGAAGTCATTATTATGCTGGTTGTACTCGTTTTATCTTCTGTATGGAACTTAGTGTATGCAGTAGGAATTGGCCTGGTCATTGCCTCTCTGATGTTCATGAAAAAGATGGGAGATTTAACTGCTGAACGATCGGATATTAAATCGCTGGAAGAAGAAAAAGCCTGGTCAGATGAACTAGATTTTCCAAAAAATTTAAAAGAAGAAGTATTTATTAAACACATTAAAGGACCACTATTTTTTGGTTCCACCAGCGACTTCCAACAGCTTGCACGGCAAATTCCCGACAAGGCCTCAACAGTGATCATTCGAATGGGAAGGATGCAATATATGGATCAATCCGGACTGTATGCGATGGAAGATGTATTGGTAGATTTAATCCGGGCAGGAAAAAAAGTGTTATTAGTCAACACCATTGAACAGCCTCGGTATATGATGGAGCGGATTGATATTATTCCCGATCTTATTCCGACAGAACATATGTTTGATGATTTTAACTCCTGCCTGGCTTGGGTTAAAGAAAATGTAAAGGATGAATATTAGAGTATAAACCTCACGCACACATAAAAAAGGCCCTTGATTCCTTTCGGAATTCAAGGGCCTTATAAAACCTAATTTATATTTTTACTTAACAATCATTACCTTTTTGAAATAGGTTGCATTACCGGTTTCCATTTTCAGGACATACATTCCGGTATTCAGATCAACTGTATTAATCTGAGTTATTTGTTGGCTTGTTTTTTCAGTCTTTACCAAACGGCCGTTCATATCGTAAAGCTTTACCAAAACTACTTCACTAAGTATTTCCGGAAACTCGATATTAATAAACGTATTTGCAGGATTGGGAGAAACCTGAATATTATACAGGGACGCATCAAGCGATTGGGTGCCCACAAACGTAGGAGGCAACAATACCGCATCAATTACATGTACAACACCATTGTCTGCCTGTAAATCGGCAACCGTTACCATCGCCTGATTGATAAAGACATTATTATTGGCGTCAATTGTTACTGTAATATCTTCTCCTTGTAATGTTCCTGCCATTTGTCCGTCAGAAAGGTCGGATGAATACACTTCTGCACCAAGTACATGGTAAAGCAAAATTTGTGCAAGAACACCTGTTGGATCCAACAAAAGATCTGCAACTGTACCAGCTGGTAAAGCCGCAAAAGCAGCATCCGTTGGAGCGAAAACTGAAAACGGACCAGCACCACTTAGGTCATCATCCAATTCAGCCGCAATAACAGCCGTTTCCAGTGTTTCGTGATCCGGACTGTTTACAATGATATCAACTACTGTTACACGGGCACCAAATTCAACATCATCAAAGTAATAAGTCTTCTCGCCTGCATCTGCCCCGGTTGTTCCGAAATTGAAAAAGATTGATGCCTTATCATAGGCATAAGTTAGGTCAATTGGCGCGGTACCTACCGCTTCATTACTAAAATCAAATTCCAATGTTTCCCAAGCCATCGCTACGGTAGTTGTCGCTTCCGTTTCAACGCTTTTTGTCGGATCACCTGATTCTTCCACCTTCAAACGGATCGGGATACCTGCATCCGGTGACCAGACACGGACTTTCATTTTAGTTTCTGTAGCTGTAAATGGGATCAAACTGGCAAAACCAGAAGCCGTACCAATCGTTGTTCCTGCCCATAATTCAGCGGCATTCGTTTTGATCGTTTCACCTACCGTATTTGTTGGATCGGTTGGATCAACAACTACTGATGAAGCATTGCCCCCAAAATCTGTCAGGGTATAATCCACAGTTGGATCTTCAAAGGTAACAGGCAGGTCGATTTGTGCCAGTCCGCTGCCTCCACCGCCAAACTCTACATCATCCCAGTAATACGTCTTCTCTCCAGCATCCATACCGGTCGTACCGAAATTGAAGAAAATAGACGCTTTGGAATACGCATAGGTCAGATTCAAAGGAGCTGTTCCTGCTGCTTCATTACTGAAATCAAACTCCAGCGTTTCCCAAGCCATCGCGACGGTAGTCAATGCTTCTGTCTCAACACTTTTGGTCGGGTCATTTGCATCTTCTACTTTCAAACGGATCGGGATACCTGCATCCGGTGACCAGACACGGACTTTCATTTTTGTTGCTATTCCTGTAAAAGGAATCAGGGAAGCAAATCCGGCATCGGTACCAATTGTTGTTCCAGCCCATAACTCGGCCATATCTGTTTTGATCGTCTGGCCTACTGTATTTGTTGGATCGGTTGGATCTTCCACTACAGCGGAAGCATTACCCCCAAAATCTGTCAGGGAATAATCAACATTCACTTCCTCAAAGGTTACCGGCAAATCAATTTGTGCCAGTCCACCTCCTTCACCACTAAATTCTACATCATCCCAGTAATACGTCTTCTCACCAGCATCCATGCCGGTCGTGCCGAAATTGAAGAAAATGGACGCTTTGGAATACGCATACGTCAGATTCAGAGGAGCTGTTCCTGCAACTTCATTGCTGAAGTCAAATTCCAGGGTTTCCCAATCCATCGCGACGGTAGTCAATACTTCAGTCTCAACACTTTTGGTTGGGTCATTTGCATCTTCTACTTTCAAACGGATCGGAATACCTGCATCCGGTGACCAGACACGGACTTTCATTTTTGTATCCGCTACAGTAAACGGAATCAAGCTGGCAAAACCAGCATCGGTACCAATTGTTGTTCCGGCCCATAATTCGGCCATATCTGTTTTGATCGTCTGACCTACTGTATTTGTCGGATCGGTTGGATCCTCAACTACAGCGGAAGCATTGCCTCCAAAATCAGTCAGGGTATAATCCACATCAGCTTCTTCAAAGGTTACCGGCAAATCAATTTGTGCCGGACCGCCCCCACCGCCAATAAACTCTACATCATCCCAG
>JAGQWR010000100.1:0-629 GCA_020437105.1 Saprospiraceae bacterium | reverse complement strand
GACATTGCAGCTGTAGTCAGTGTTTCTGTCTCAACACTTTTGGTTGGATCATTTGCATCTTCCACTTTTAAGCGAATCGGAGTACCGGCATCCGGTGACCACACACGAACGCTCATCGTAGTATTTGAGGCTGTAAACGGAATGACTGTTGCAAAACCGGTAGTTCCCATAGTCGTTCCTGCCCATAATTCAGCGGCATCCGTTTTGACAGACTGGCCAACGGTATTTGTTGGATCGGTTGGATCCTCCACAATAGAAGAAGCATTACCGCCAAAATCAGTCAGGGTATAATCTACATTAGCATCTTCAAATGTTACCGGCAAATCGATTTGGGCCAAGCCACCTCCGCCGCTAACAAATTCTACATCATCCCAGAAATATATTTTCACACCTGCATCCATTCCGGTAGTACCGAAATTAAAGAAGATCGATGCTTTGGAATACGCATAAGTCATATTCAGGGGAGCCGTACCCGCAACTTCATTATTGAAATCAAATTCAAGCGTCTCCCAATCCATCGCTACCGTTGTGCTCGTTTCGGTCTCAACACTTTTGGTTGGATCATTTGCATCCTCCACTTTTAATCGGATCGGAGTACCGGCATCCGGTGACCACACGCGAACGCGCAT
>JAGQWR010000099.1 GCA_020437105.1 Saprospiraceae bacterium | reverse complement strand
TGTTATCACCTATTGACGAAAGTACAGGGATTCCATTGACAACAACATTTAATTGGCAGGAGGTACAAGGTGCGGAAACCTATCAAATACAGATTTCGGAGGATAATGCCTTTGCTACCATTGTCGTAGATGAAAGTGATTTGATGAATAATACGATGGATTATACTTTTAGTGAATTCGATATGCCTTATTACTGGCGAGTAAGAGCAATTAATTCGACAGGGGAAAGCCCATGGTCTGAGGTATGGTCTTTTACTACAGAAATGCCACTAGGTTTAGTAGATTTAGGATTAACATATAATCTGAAAACCTATCCTAATCCTGCCAACAACTCACTTTTTATTGAGTTTAATAGTCCTATTTCTAAAAAAGCTAATTTAAGATTTTTTGACTCCTCAGGAAAATTGATATTTAGAAACGAAGTAGATATAAAACCTGGTCAGAATTTATTAGAAGCTGATCTATCACATTTACCAAATGGTAATTATCAATTTACTATTAAGATTGAGGATATTGATTTGAGTGGAAAATTCATCAAAATAGAATAAAACAGATGCTTAGTAGTACCCCCCCCCTAAAACGGATACCCCAACCCAATATTACTGAAATTCAAATCGCGAAACTTCATGGTGGTGAGGTCGCGCCAGTATTTTTCGGAGCCGTCGTCCAGGATGGTAGGGTAGGGATTCCGTAATTTCATGCCGATGTCAAAGCGGATCATGAAGTAGGTCAGGTCGATGCGTAAGCCGAAGCCGGTGCCTACGGCCATATACTTTAAGAAGTTATCTCCGATTTTTACGACGCTGCCGTCCACGGTTTCGTATTCAGGGGTCCAGCGGAGGTGGGAGAGCGGACGGGCTTTATCCCGTTTTAGGGTGTATATGTTGCCTGCATCCAAAAAGAGGGCGCCTTCAAAACGGAGACCAAATAACTCCATCATGTGGAAGCGGTACTCGGCGTTAAACTCCAGTTTGAATTCGCCCGATTGATAAAAGAGCAGGGGATTGGTGCCGTCTTCTATCGTGAGCGGATCCCGATAGCCGCCCGGACCGATTTCTCGGGCAGACCAGGCACGGATACTCTCCGACCCTCCGGAAAAGAATTGTTTGACGTATGGAACGTTATCCCCATAACCGAAAGGAAAGGATAAACCGGAATATAAGCGCAATGCAACTGATTGCTTGCTGTTGTATCGTTTGGAATAACGGAAATCAACCTGGGTGCGCACATATTGCGAAAACTGGATGGTATCTGTCGGTAGCCGAAGGGCAAAGGTGTCCTGTGTGCCATTGATGCTATTGACTATCCGGTTGGCAGCCCAAATTTCGAAGCCGGAGGCTTCCAGCTGGATGCCCAGATTATAACTTTCGCCATAGCGGTTGCCCCGGCGGCTTAGGTTGAAATCAAAATCCCGAAGGATCAGTCCGATGAAAAGCTGTTTGTCAAAACTTCGCTGGAGAAAGGGGTTGTTATCCAGGATCAGGGTGTCAAAGTAGGTGGTGGTTCTCGGACTGAAATAATCGATCTTGGCGTGGTTTATCCGGTAGCGGTTGCCATTCGATAAACGGAACTCATAACCTATACTCGTATTAAAAGTATTGATGGTGTAAAGGTTAAATCGCTCCAGAAAATTATAACCTAAACCCACGCGGGTGGTGGCTTTTTCGTTGACCTCGTCATAGAAGCGGTCGGAGAGCACGCCCAACTTGTTTAAACCCCGATACACCCGAAACGGATCGATAAACTTTGGAAAATATAAATTCGTATTAACGGTAAAATCTACAGTATTGATCAAGGAGTCCAGATTGGATAAATTTAGGTCAACTCCACCTTCTAAATCTGCCACAAAAAGTTCGGCACCTTTTAGCAGGTTGCGGTGGCGTAGCGAGATACCACCGGATACCCCAAAGAGCCGTCCGATAAAGGGACTGTTGGAGGTGTTTATTTCGGCATCCGCTCCAAACTCAAAACGGTCATTTGGCTGAAGGTAAATATTAAAGTTGAGCTGGTTGGGATCAAGCGAATCCTTGGATTCCTGGATGGTGACCAGCCGATATATACCCAGGTTGTTTAACTGCCTGTAGGTCCGATCATAATCGGTTTGCCGGAACAGCGAATCCCGGTCCAGAGAGATACAGTTTAAAATGGTTTTCGGTCGAACGGCATAGGTGCTGTCATTGCGCCAAAAGTAAATACCAAGCCCCAGGGTGTCGAGTATTTTGGTCGTATTTACATTCGGGTCATAACCCGGATATACATTCACATCGCCAATGGTATAGGTCCGGTGCATACTATCAGACGGAGGCAGCAGTACTTCGAGATCTACATTGACATTTGTGCCGATGCTGTCTCCTTTTAATTCGGTGATATAGGCCGGTTGGAAAAAGGCGTAGCCGTTGTTTCGCAGATAACTGGTGATCCGGGTTACCTCCTCCGAATACAGGGTTTGATCGACCGGAGACCCTTTGGCAAGTTTGCTTTCCGGTTTGATTTTTTGAAGCAATACATTCAACACCGAATCCCTGCTGTAATAACTGAGCGAGTCAAACACATATATAGCCTTGGTGCCCACCTCGTATGTGACCATGATTTTTTCATTCTCCTTGCCACGGTAGTCCAGAAAGTATTGAACCTCCGCTTCAAAATATCCCTTATTTTGCAGGTAGTATTGTAAGGCCTGGGCAGTTTTGTCTGTTTTTTCGAGATCAAAGATGGCTGGCTCTTCGCCAAATTGGCGCATTTGCCATTGCTTGAATCGTTTGTTAAATTTGGAGGTGCCGGCAGTATCTTCCAGCTTGTAATAAAAATGTTCTTTCGGAACGAAGATCAGCGTATTGCCATTGGGCTTTTGCTTGTACAGGCGGGTGAGCTCATCCCGTAATAGCCTTTTTTTCTTGATCTTCTGGTCTCCGACAAATTCAATATTGTTCTGAATTAAAAAGGATTGGTCGGCCTCCAGGTGCTTCGTAGTATTACAGCCCGACCCGAGGAGGTACAGAATTAAAAAAAAGTAGTATCTAGCAAATTGTAGGTCCACACTCATATATGGAAGTTGTTTAAAAACACCTCACTGGTTTCCGGAAAAGCCTTTTCACTCCACTTTTCGTTTTTTTATCGCCACGTAGCGCTGCTATGCGGCTCAAAAAAAGCCTCCATTGGAATGAAAATTCAATTCCCTGAACCTCAGCAGGCATTCTTAAACAACTTTCTAAAAAACTAAAGAATGGCATGCCAATATCCAAGGCGCAAATAAAATATCTCCAATCTTTAAAACTGAAAAAGTACCGGCTAAGGTATAATAAATTCATAGTTGAAGGAGATAAAATGGTTCGGGAAGCGATGCGCGATATCCCGGAACGTATCGTATCAATCTATGCCAGGGCCGATTGGGACGGACTTTCGCAGGTGCCGCATTCCCTACAGGAAAAATGCTACCACGTAAATTCAACCGAGCTGGAGCGGATCAGCCTCCAAAAAGAACCAAATCAGGTACTCGCCGAACTGGAACTTGGCCTTAAAACTCCGGATGAAGCCGCTGTCGCGAAGGGTTTGTCGCTCTACCTCGATCGCACCCAGGATCCCGGAAATTTAGGCACCATCATCCGCATCGCTGATTGGTTTGGCATCGCTGCTATTTTCTTATCTCCGGATACAGTAGAACCTTATAACCCCAAAGTGGTTCAATCGACCATGGGTTCCTTTTGGCGCGTGCCAATGGAGTCGATTTCCATCGAATCACTCCAACAGCGTTATCCCACACTTTCGCTGGTAGGAAGCAGCCTTTCGGGTAAACCCCTGGATCAATGGGAAGCCAAAAGCGGCAGCCTGCTTATTATCGGCAATGAAAGCAAAGGCATGTCGGCAGAAATGACCGCTGCCTGTTCGGAGTTACTGCTCATTCCCGGAGATAATAATAGTTTGGCAGAGTCACTGAATGCTGCTGTTTCTACAGGGATACTCTGTTCCTATTGGAGTATAAGTGCTGGAAGAAGAGAATAAGTCTCCCTTGCAGGGAGCCCTCTTTTTTCTTGATAAAAAAGAGGCAACCTGCCTGCCCGCCAGGCGCGGCCTGGCAGGCAGGAAAATCATCCCGATAACTATCGGGAGTACCTGCTTCGCTAATGCCGAATAGAAAGCCGGGATAATAGTTGGAAGACTAGTTTGGTTAAACTTCTTTCCTTAGAATTCAATCAATTAGGCCCAAACTTAATCAGTGTATTCTCCTTATCATACACCTGAAAATCCTTGGATGTAAGCCGGAAAATATCAAAGATCTCCATCGAATCAAACAGGCAATTATCCGGCTCCCGGTTGAGCAACCAGCGGAACGTCTCTTTATTATCTGCCAAAAACCAGCGCCCACTTACAGTATCGGGATTACCCAGATTGGGATAATCAATCAGCGTCGTACTGTCTGCGCCAAAGTGGAAGACATAACCTTCGTAAATCTCGGCGGTATCGATTTGCTGCACCAGAATGGCCTGATCAATGTACCAATCGCCAATAATGCGTTTTTCCTTAGACTGGAAGCTTAAGTAGGGACCATCCTGATATTTCTTACAGGAAAAAACGGCCAGTCCGGCCAGGATGAATAGGGGATAAAACGACTTGATCTTAAACATAAAATGGCTTCAAATAAACTCGGAAAGATGTTGATAGACCAGGTCCACCGGTAGCCCCATGATATTGGTGTAGGTGCCTACAATGCGTTTGATCTTGCACAGCCCGATCCACTCCTGTATCGCATAGGCACCTGCCTTATCGTAAGGCTTATAGGTATCAACGTAAAATTCAATCTCTTCGTCCGTCATGGGCTCTAAATGTACATCCGAAATTCCCGAAAAGGATCGCATTTTAGTTTCACTGGCAAGGCATACGCCCGTAATGACCCGATGCACCTGTCCGGACAACTGCCGGAGCATTTGGATGGCTTCTGCCCGGTCTGCCGGTTTGCCATAGATCACGCCATTCAAAAAAACAAGGCTGTCAGCCGTCAAAATAATCTCTGCCTTTCGGCGAATGGGGACGGCAGCTTTGGCTTTTTCAATGGCCAGATATTCAGCTACCTGATCATGCGGCATATCTGCCGGAAAAACTTCCTCAATATCGGTGGATTGCACCCGAAACCGGAAACCGGCGCGCTCCAGCAGTTCTTTTCGCCGGGGAGATTGAGAAGCAAGGAGTATAGGGAGTTCCAGTATTTTCATTACAGTTGATTCAATAATGGGTAGAGCAACAAGCCTGCAAGGATAAGCAATCTTGCCAATTTACTGACCGACTTAAAATGATCTGTTTCCCGGGCTTTCACCACGAGGTACAAACAAATTAAAACCAAAATCCAAACGGGCGAAAAGAGGATTAATTTATTTACCTCACTACTATGTCCCATGCTGATAAAGGATAGTCCGATAACCAATAACCCGACACCAAAGAGGAATCTTTTACTGGCTTCCGGTCCGTATTTTACCGCAAAGGTCAAACAGCCGGCTTTCATGTCGCCGGGGATGTCTTCCACATCTTTGGCCAATTCCCTGAAAAGGGTCGTACTGAATGCCAGGGCCATATAAAATTCCAATAAACGCACCAGAAAGGCATGGGCATCCGGTGCTTTTAAGGCCAGGGCACTAAAGGTATGCCGCTCGGCAAACCAGACAATCGCAATGACCAGGGCACAGAATAAGCTCACCAGCAAATTGCCCAAAAGCGGTCTGCATTTCAGCCTGCGGGAATAAATCCACAACAAAGCGATGGCGGCCGGGTAAAGCAGCAGCCAGGGCAGGTTATTGGTTTGGATGGCCAGGTAAACAGCCAGTCCAAAACCCAGGGCTACGACGAGCCAGTAATACATCCGTGCACTCGCTTCCGAGATCTGAACGCCCACAATGGCTTTTTTGCCCGGGTTCTGTTGATCCGTTACCTGGTCGAAAATATCGTTGATGATATTGCCGCTGGCAGTAATACAAATCGTACACAGAATGAGTAGCCCAAAATGGAAAGGATCCAGTGCCAACGGAATGCCCAATTCGGTTTGAATTGGCAGCAGCCAGCAAGCATAAATTAAGGCCTGGGTGAGGGCAACAATGACCAAATTAGGGGTGCGGAGCAGTTGGAGGTAAGCCATTTATTTATCTTTCGTGCCACAAATCTTTGAGCTTGAGTACCTTTTCGATGACATCGCGCACACAGCCTTCTCCGCCATTAAAGGGAGAAATGTAGCGGCAGATACTTTTGATTTCCGGCGCTGCATCAGCCGGACAAACCGGTAGTCCGACACGGCGCATCGGTGGATAATCGGGCAGGTCATCGCCCATAAAGAGGATCTCTTCTTCGTTCAGCTGAAGCCCCTCCACATAGTTTTTATAGACATCCAGTTTGTCGTGTACCCCGGAATAATAGTCCCGCACACCCAGCGCCCGCATGCGCTTTTCAACGCCGAGCGAATTGCCTCCGGTGATCACACAGATCCGGTAGTCTTCAGCCAGTGCTTTTTTGGCGGCATACCCGTCGCGGGTATTCATCGAGCGCAGCAGGTGGCCTTCTTCGGTGATTAATAACTGGCTATTGGTCCACACGCCGTCAATATCAAAAATGAAGGTGCTTATCTGGTGGAATGGTTCAAGAAGATTCATAAATTATACTTGTGGTTAAAATCCCGGCTTTAATTTTCGGGTCGATTCAGACCATCCGGCGAATAGCAATAAATTCCATTCGCCGGGAGTAGTGAAATAATCATTGGCAAATCCCGAACGCAGGTCAATGAGTGTATTTCCGCGGTCATAGATACGAATAATGCGCTCCGATTCGGGCATTTCGTCTGTGGCGCCCGGGCGGTCAAGGCGCAGCCGCACCGGTACCGGACTCCCGAATGAACCGTAGAAAAAGTGCAGGCCGGCTTCCGATTTGAGTTGATCATACAGGCCGTAGTCTTCTGCCCGGATTGACCAGCTGCCTTTGTGGGCTTCATATTGGATTTCACGCAATTTTAACCAGGCCTCAAATTGCTTGTATAAATATTCGAGTGGCGCCTCATCCGAATTATAGACACAGGGCTCGATAATCAGAGTCAGCTGATCTGCCAGGCCATGCATGAAATGGTAGCCGCCCAGCTCCAGTTGTGCTACCTGGATGTACTGCGCCATAAATTCGCTTTGCTGACTATTATAGTGTTGCTGGCCCAGGCGATAATGTTCCCGGAATTCACTCAACTGTTCGGATCTGAAAAAATCCTGATCGGATTTATTCCCCAAGGCCCCCGACCGAAAACGGTAAGGTTGCAATGGTGCTTCCCGGAAATTGGGATCCCGATGACCCAATAAAAGCGTTTGAATATGTTCTTTACGCTCGGCGATGCGGTTTTGAAAATGGTAATACTGCCAGTTTTCGGTGGCATGGTTGATGTCCAGCAGCGAGGCCCCCGGCATGGCTTCCTGCTCCCGAATGACCTGTTCCAGGTCTTCTAATCGCTGGATCAGTTTTCGGAAAAAGGCGCCTCCCTTGTTCTCATCGGGCAAGGATGGTTGCCAGGAATTTTTATGCGGCCGGGCAAATTGCAGGCTGGTAATCGAGGGAACCAGGTGATCGTCCTTTAAGCCGATATTGAGCAGAATCGGGTGATCTGTCGGAATCTCGATCAGTTGCTCCGCCGACAGTATGGTGAGGTCTCGTTCGATCTGACGCTTTAGGGCTCTGCCACCCATTTTGGCGTCATAACCCCTTTGTGCTACCCACTCCAGGGCTTCCGGACTGATATTGAGCAGGGTAGTGCGTCGTACAAATCCGTCGCGGCTCAGCAATTCCCGGATCTGAAGCCGGGCGATACCCAGAATTTCCTTTTCAGAAAGCGGGTTAAAGACAACGGTCTCGTCAATCCTGTTTAGAAACTCCGGCCGAAAATGATTGGCCAGGGCTTTTTGGTAGGCATTACTTTCGTCCCAGGAATCCGTGCGGAAACCCAATCTGGCTGCCGCTTCCCGAGAGCCCAGGTTGGAGGTCAGAATGATAAAGGTATTGGTAAAGTCCACCCGTCGTCCGCGGCTGTCTGTCAAACGGCCATCGTCGAGTACCTGGAGCAATAAGTCAACTACTGCCGGGTGTGCTTTTTCAATTTCATCAAAGAGCAGCACACAAAATGGCTGGAAGCGCACGCGGGAGGTCAGGTGGCCTTCCGGCTGATTATAGGTGCCGATGAGTCGCTGGGAGGCCATGCCATCCAGATACTCATTCATATCAAAGCGCACTAAGGCTTTGTCGGAGCCCGTAAGCACCCGGCAGAGCACCTTGGCCGCTTGCGTTTTGCCGACCCCTGTCGGACCCACAAACAAAAAGGAGCTATAAGGTTTTCCCGGGTTATTCAATCGGGATTTGACCAGATGTATGGCACCACTTAAGGCCTGGACAGCTCCTGGTTGTCCTACAAGTTGGGCATCAATTCGGTTTTCGATTTCGCCTTTTTCGAGTCCGGTATTTTCATCCAGGATCTGATCTTTCCAGCCGCTGAGATTACTAAAAGCTTCGCGTACCTGTGGCAGGTCGATATAACCGAAAGGCTCCCGGCTCACCAGTTGTTCGAGTTGCTTGATTACATTCCCGGGAAGGGCCTGCTCATGGAAAAAGTTGCGATGCAGTCTAAATAACTCCCGGATCGCCGGAATGGTAATCTGGCAGTTGTATTTTTTCTCCAGCCACCTGCGCTTTTTAAGGGTGATGCGGGTAGCCAGTTCGGTATTCGTCGGACTAATCCGGATGGTCTGAAATTGACGGGCCAGGGCAGGGTCTTGTTCCTGAACCAGTTTCCACTGTCCGGGAGTGGCAATAAGGGCCAGAGGTATTTCCCGTTTTTCCAGGTAGGGGCGCATGAGTCGGGCCAGGTTCAGAGCCGATTGGGCAGAGCGGCCAATGCGCAACAGCGCCAGGGGATTATCTACCAGCAGAAAATCGGGTTCCGGTCCCGACTTTTGAATATGATTTAAAATGGATTCGAAACGTTTTTCCCACCAGCCGACATAACTCATACCGGCAATGACCTGATTGGGGTCGAGGAGCCACAGTTTTCGTTCGCGTTCAGGTTTGTTTTGCAAATAGCGGTACAGGGCTTCCTGTACGATGGTATGGCGTCCGCAACCTTCCGGTCCAATTAGAGCGATGGGCCCCGAATCTTTCCCAAAAAAAAGCGTGGAAAACTGCTCGACCAGCTCCTCCCGAAAGTAGGCCCTGGACAGTTTTTCCGGGAAACCGGCATTTAAATTTTCGGCTACCTTATAAATCTCCAGGCCACCATCAAATTCTCCGGAATCCTCGAGGAATCGGGCCAGTGGATTGGCCGTGCTTTGTTCGAATTTAAAAGGGCCGTTTTTAATTTGTAGATCCAGTTCAATGGGCGTGATAAACTCGCGTTTGGGGAGTACATAATCCTCAAATTCAAACTCGGTAGGATCGCTGCGATGGATGTCTCTTAAAAGGTATTCCACCTGCAACCTGCATTGCTCCTGCAAGTTTTGCCCACCATCCTGGTTTATCAGAAAGAGGTAATTATCAAAGGTGGGCATTAAGCCAAATTCCAACTCCTGCAAGCGAAAGGTATATAGGCTAAATTGACCGGCATATTCCCGTTTGTTGATCTGTATGCGAAGATCCAGTTTATGGGTTTCAATATCCGGATCAAAAGCAAACCATAAAAGTGTATCAGCAGCAGAACGATCCATTTGGAATTGGTCCAATTGGTTCTTTAAATCGCGCTTCAGGTTTTCATAAGCCTGATCAAAACGGGCATGCGAGGATACAGGATGTGTCTGAAATAAAGGCCTCAGATAGTATAATGCCTGCCCGTTCAACTGTTGTTGTTGAACCAGACAGGGGATATGTAAATTGACTGCAGTCATAGTAGGCTTTTTTCCAGCTGACCAAAGGTAGCGTTTGAGGCGTTTTTGTCCAAGCTATCTGAAAATGACGGCAGCCTGTCATATTTTTTATTTCGGATAAAAAATTCCCGAAATCCAAAACCCATTGGTAAGTCTCTTGTTATGGGGGTAAGTCGGTAGATTGAAAGGTGAAGCAGCAAGGGTGACGTTCACAACATAAGATTTTTCATTTTTAGGTGGAATTTAGGCGTACTCTTTCGGGGGTGCGCCTTTTTTACTTGCTGCGTTTATAGACAACAAAGCCATTTTCCGACCAGACCTTTTGAAGTTGGGGTTTATCACTGAGCCGACTTTCCTTGTTGATCTTAGTGATAAAATATACATCGCGATCAATAGTTCCGTTAAACAGCCAGTTTGGATCTTTACTTTCTGCCGGGAGATCTGCCTCAACCCGGGCGTACCACAGGGGCGCATAACTTTTAAAGCCTACCGGATGAAAATAGGCTTTCTCCTCTTGATGCTCCTTGTAAAATTCGATGATAGCCCGTTGGGAGTATTGTTCGATCCGGCCTAAAAATGCCCAAAGGGCTAAAAATAAAAACAAGGCTGTGCCGACAAAGAATTGAAGAATTGCCCTGGAGGTGGTTGTTTGTTTCGAGCTGCGCATAAACAGCCACAACAGGACAGCTAAAAACACCCCGGGCACTATTGTCAAAATAGGCCACTGCACCAGGGCTTCCAGATTCGCTACTGCGAATGGATCCTTATCGAGTAAAGGGGCTATCCATTCGGGGTGGCGGCCTACAAAAGGCAGGGCCAGACAGGCTATTGCCCACAGACTGCCAATGCCCAGTGTCAGATACTTTTCCAACTTCGGGATAGGGAGGCCATTTCTTATCCACCCCTGAATTTGACTGGCAGCCAGAAAACTGAGCGGAAAATAACACAGGGAACTATAATGCACAATCTTTGATTGCACCAGGCTAAAGAGGATCAATACAACCCAAAACAAAATGCGCATCCAGCGTTCCAGATCAATTGGATCAGGATCGCCTGACTTTATTTTTTGAAACCAGGCCCGAATTCCGAGTGTTGCAGCCGGAAAACACCCAAAAAGTAAAACGACAAAATGATAGCCCGGAAATCCGCCATGTCCGGCATCTTCCGTTGACAATAGTCGAATCTGATATTCGATAAAAGTCTTCGTAAACCAGGGACCATTTTGATACCAATCCAACCCAAACCAGCTACCGACCATAACAAGGGCACTAAGACCGAAAATTCCGATCCATTTCCAGTTGGGTACTGGTTGAAAACGCTTAATTATCCAATAAATCAGGATGCAAAGTCCTAAAATGAGCGCGGCTACCGGACCCTTCGTGAGAATGGCCAGTCCGATGCTTATCCCACCAAGCAGGGCCCAGGTCAGTTTGGATCGACTTATTTTTTCGCTTAAGCGGATAAAAGCATAGAGGGATAGAAAAATGAAGAGGTTAAACCAGGGATCGATGATGCCGGAACGGAAGTATAAATGGGGGAGGAGGCTCCCGAAATACGCCGCCACCCAGAGCCAGCCAAATTGCCGGTTACGCCACTGTTTTCCGATAAAATACAAGGCGAGTAAGCTCCCTATTCCGGCTAAAACATTCGGAAAACGGGCTGCAAATTCATTGATCCCAAACAACTTCATGGAAGCTGCCTGAAACCAGAAAAAGAGAGGTGGTTTTTCCCAAAATGGTTGAAAATTGATTTGAACGCGCAGGTAATTTCCGCTTTCAATCATTTCTCGGGCACACTCGGCAAAATTGATTTCATCCCAATCAAACAGATGCACCTGTCCGATGCCGGGAAGGAAAAACAGACATCCCAATAAAGCGATAATCCAGGGATCCAGCTTTTCGGGGATCCGACTATTTTTTATTTGACGGAGGCCCATTTGCTATACTGATTGAGTACGGCTCGGAAATCTTTTGGAATCGGACAATCTATCGACATCCGCTCATTGGTGATGGGATGCTGGAAGGCCAGATTTGCAGCGTGTAAAGGCGTACGATAGAGCAGTGGTCGCTCTTCCTGATTCTTGCCCTGGCGAAATTTCCGAAGTTTGATGGAAGATAAAAAGAACTCGCTTCGGTGCCCGTAAATCGGGTCAACGAGCAGGGGATGTCCGATTTCAGCCAGATGCACCCGAATCTGGTGCGTCCGGCCTGTTTCCGGTTTACAGCGCAGCAGGGTAGCGGATTTAAAAACTTCAAGGGTTTCGAAATGGGTGATAGAGGGTTTACCTCGGGCGATTACCCGCATGGTGCCCAGTTTTCCGGGATTTGGTCCAACGGAGTAGTTGATGGTACCCGTTGGTTCAGCTAATTGTCCGTCAACGAGCGCCAGATAGGTTTTCTCAATGCTGCGGTTTTCAAACTGAAATTGCAGTTGTCTGTGGGCCTCCGAGGTACGGGCAAAGAGCAGAATGCCGGAGGTGTCTCGATCCAGGCGATGCACGGTATAGAGTTCGCCAAACTCTGATTTGAGGGTGGTATATAAATTTGCTTTTTCTGGGTCGTAGCGATCCGGAATACTTAACCAGCCTGCGGGTTTGTTTACCGCAATGATGGCATCATCCTGATATAAGATTTCGTCTATTTGGTTTTTCATGGTAGATTCTTGAATTGCTTCCGCCGTCTGATAAAATACTGCCACACGATACTGCCTGCAAAAATGCCACTTCGATTCATCTCTGACCCGATGCTAATGCGGGCAATTTGATCCGACTCCACTTTTCGTTTTTTCCAATAGACGCCAAAATTTTTATAAAATTGGACATGTGCCCGGAGTATGGCTCCAATATGTTGGGTTTTTCCCTGAAATAGAAATTGCAAAGCCGCTACACCATCTAACGCCAGCCGTAGCGGGATCAACCAGATTAGTTTACGTCGTGATTCATTCTTGATCAGGGTAAACAGGCTATTCCGGAAATTTAAATAGGTCTTTTGACTGGATTCATAATTTAAGGTGCCTCCACCAATATGATACACCCGGGATTGTGGTATGGCGACAATCTTAAAGCCGGCACGTTTGATACGCCAGCAAAGATCAATTTCTTCCAAATGCGCAAAAAAGGAAGCGTCAAAGCCGCTTAATTTTTCAAAGAGGGTTTTCCGAATAACAAAAGCCGCTCCGGATGCCCAGAAAATATCCTGTGGCTGATTATACTGCCCTTCATCCTTCTCTACCGTATCAAATATCCGGCCCCGGCAAAAAGGATACCCCAGGTAATCCATCCAGCCACCAGCCGCTCCGGCATATTCAAAGTATTCCGGATTATTGAAATCCAGGATTTTCGGCATGGCCGCCCCAATGGTCGGGTCTTTTTCGAGTACCGGAATTAAGGTTTCCAGCCAATCGGGTTCTACACGTACATCGGTATTTAAAAGCACCAGATATTCGGCCTCCACATCTTGCAGTCCGAGGTTATAACCTCCGGCAAAGCCATGGTTTTTGTTCAGTTCGATGCATCGAATTTTCGGAAAACGCGCTTGCAAAAATCCGGCAGAACCATCTGTTGAGCCATTGTCTATGACGATGATCTCCAGATTCTCGTATTGGGTTTCCAGCACGGCCGGCAATAAATCTGCAAGCAGGTTTTGCGTATTATAATTTAATAAAACTATGGCTACCCTGGCTTGTGGAGCTTTGTTAATTTGCTGCTCCGGTGCTGCTGACTGGGATAATATTTGTAGCGTCTCCGCCTTGTCGCGCTCTAATTGCCGGGTCAGCTTCTCGAGATTATCAAAGGTAAGATCACCTCTTAAACGGGCTATCAGATCCAGGCGAAGTTTGTCGCCATAGATATCCAGATCAAAATTAAAGAGGTTGACCTCAATGCTTTTCTGAGGCAGATGGGGGAGTGTCGGACGATTGCCAATATATAACATCCCCTGAAATTGCTGGTCTTTGTGCGTGGCTATAACCGCATAGACCCCATCTGCAGGGATTTGCTTATGTATGCTTTTTAAATCGAGATTGGCTGTGGGATAACCTAGTTTGGTGCCAAGCTGTTCGCCTTTAATAACGGTTCCGGTCAAGATAAAAGGATGGTTTAACCAGCGTGCTGCCTGAGCCACATCTCCTTCTTCAAGTGCTCGCCTGATTTTGGTGGAACTAACAGCAATGTCCTCAACTTCCTGTTTTGGAATTTCCTGGACGGCAAAACCATGTCCTTTTGCATGCCATTTCAGGTAATTGATGTCGCCCTGCCGGTTCAGTCCAAATCGGTGGTCGTAGCCAATGACGACATATTTCGGATGGAAGGTCTCCACCAAAAAACGCTGAATGTATTCGTCGGCCGAAAGTTGGGAAAACTCCACCGTAAAGGGCACTACCACTACATTATCTACGCCGTATTGCCGAAAGAGTTGAATCTTCTCTTCAATGGTCGTTAATAAGCGGAGTTCCTTGTCATTCGGATAAATGATCAACCGGGGATGTGGATGAAAGGTAATAACGATACTTTCTCCATCGATTTGCCGGGCAAGCTGGTTCACTTGCTCCAGGATTTTCTGGTGCCCGGAATGGACACCATCAAACGAGCCGATCGTTAAAACGGCATTCGTGAATTCAGGTAATTCTGCGAGGTCGTGAAATACGCGCATTTGCCACAAATGTAGGAAAATTGCAAAGGGTGTCAAAGGTATTTTAATCGAGGCCCGATTGCATTCCTGTCCAAAATTCTATATTTGTCCTGATGGCCAAAAAAACAACAACTTCAACGACTAAGGGGAAAGTTACTCCATTGATGCAGCAGTACTTCCAGGTGAAGTCTAAACACCCGGATGCGATTCTGCTTTTCCGGGTAGGAGATTTTTATGAAACCTTCGCGGAAGACGCTGTAAAAGCCAGTCAGGCACTCGGCATTGTACTGACTAATCGCAATAATGGAGGAAGTCAAATCGCCCTGGCAGGTTTTCCATATCACTCTCTGGATACCTACCTGCCGCGCCTGGTGCGCAGTGGCTATCGGGTAGCGATTTGCGAACAATTGGAGAAACCATCGGCCGACAAAAAGATCGTACGCCGAGGAGTCACCGAAATGGTCACACCCGGAATCGCGATTGATGATCAACTCTTAGACCACAAAAAGAATAATTATCTCGCCGCCATATCTTTTGGCCGGAAAAACATGGTGGGCATCTCTTTTCTGGATATCTCCACCGGGGAATTTATGGTCTGTGAAGGTGATTTCTCATACGCAGACAAGCTCTTTCAAAGTTTTCAACCCTCGGAAGTCCTGTTTTCAAAAAGTGATCGCAAGTTGTTTGAGCGCCATTTTGGCGAGAAGCACTATACTTTCGCAATGGATGAGTGGGTATTTACATTCGACTACAGTCGGGAAAAACTGCTCGATCACTTCAAGGTGAAAACCATGAAGGGCTATGGAGTGGAAGAAATGCTGCTGTCTCAGATTGCAGCAGGCGCCACGCTGCATTACCTGGCCGTTACCGAAAACAAGAACCTGCAGCACGTAAATACCATTAGCCATATCCAACCCGATGAGTATGTTTGGCTGGATCGCTTTACGATCAGAAATCTGGAACTGATTTATAGCCAGCATGACACGGGGGTCTCGCTGCTGGATATTTTGGATTTAACCGTTTCGCCCATGGGCGGACGCTTGCTGAAAAAATGGGTGGTACTGCCCCTCAAAAAGCTGCCGGAAATCCAGGCCAGACTGGATGTGGTGCAATTTTTTATCGATAAACCGGAGGAGGGGAATTTCCTGGAGCAGCACCTGCGGCCTATGGGAGATATTGAACGCCTGATCTCCAAAGTGCCACTGGGTAAAATCAATCCCCGGGAGGCCGTTCAGATTGGCCGGGCACTCGAACAACTGGCGATTGTCAAATCCCATTTACTGGAATCGCCCAACGCCTATCTGAAGCAGGTGGGCGACGGAATTAATCCCTGTCCGGTATTATTTGATACTATCAAAAGTCAGCTCCGGGAAGACCCGCCCGTAAATCTGGCCAAGGGCGGTGTTATTGCCGACGGATTCAATGCGGAGCTGGATGAGTACCGCAATTTAACCCGCAATAACAAGCAGATCCTGGTTGATATCCAGAAAAAAGAAGCCCAGCGTACCGGTATTGATAATTTAAAGATTGGCTATAATTCGGTTTTTGGCTATTATTTAGAAGTCACTAATAAGCATAAAGACAAAGGCCTGGTTCCAGATGATTGGACCCGCAAGCAAACACTTACAAACGCCGAGCGTTATATCACGGAAGAACTCAAGGTGCTCGAAAGTAAAATTTTGGGCGCTGAAGAAAAGATACTGTTATTAGAGGCGCAGCTATTCGAACAGCTGGTACTTTCCATGGCGGATTATATCCAGCCAATCCAACACAACGGGCATCTGGTAGCCCGACTGGATTGTTTATTGTCCTTTGCACGTATTGCGATCTCCAATAATTATTGCCGTCCGGAGGTAAACAACAGCCTGGTGGTCGATATCAAATCAGGCCGCCACCCGGTTATTGAAAAGCAATTGGAGATCGGCGACGCCTATGTTCCAAATGACACCTTCCTGGATAATGAATCCCAGCAGATTCTGATGATTACCGGTCCGAATATGGCTGGTAAATCTGCCTTGCTCCGCCAAACTGCATTGATTTGCCTGATGGCGCAGATGGGGTCCTTTGTGCCTGCCGCTTCCGCGAAAATAGGGCTGGTTGACAAGGTGTTTACCCGGGTCGGTGCTTCCGATAATATCTCCTCCGGGGAATCGACTTTTATGGTGGAAATGAATGAGACATCCAGTATCCTCAACAATATTTCCGAGAGAAGCCTGATCCTCATGGATGAGATCGGCAGGGGTACCAGTACCTACGATGGGGTGAGTATTGCCTGGTCTATCGCCGAATATCTGCATACGAATAATCTGGCACACCCGAAGACCTTATTTGCGACCCACTACCACGAACTCAATGAGCTGGCAAATCGCTTTGAGCGGATTAAAAACTTCAACATTTCCGTCAAAGAGATCAATAACAAGGTTATATTCCTACGGAAGTTGGTTCCGGGGGGCAGTGCCCACAGTTTTGGTATCCATGTGGCACAAATGGCGGGAATGCCCCGGCCAATTCTGGAACGCGCCGCCCAGATCCTCACCCAACTGGAAGCCCAACGCCTGACAGACGGCGCTGGTAATTCAGATATCGGTGGCCCGAAAACACAACCAACCAATACTGCCGATTTATCTAATCAGGTACAGCTCAGTATTTTCGAGACAGTCGATCCTACTGCCGGCAAAATCCGGGAAATGTTGCTGGATATGGATTTGAATAGCATGACGCCCATTGAGTGTATGCTCAAGATTAATGAGCTGCGTAAGATTGTGGAGGATTCGGTAGATTGAGTGTTCGCTTCGCGAAGGTCTAGGGCCTTTGGCCCGGTCTAGCTAGCCTGTCGGCTTCACGGTCTAAGGGCTTTGCCCGGTCTATATGGCTTTGCCCGGTTGAGAGTTGAGCGTTCAAAAATTCGTCTGTGACGAATAAACGATTTAAACGATTCAAACGGGTTAAACCTTCGCGCGGCGAACTTAAGAGTCTAGGGCCTTT
>JAGQWR010000098.1:33426-33988 GCA_020437105.1 Saprospiraceae bacterium | reverse complement strand
CTGGAAATCTTAAAAAAGGCTATCGGCATCTTCTCCAAGACAGACGGGAAATCTACAAATTCATAGAAAACCATCGCAACCAATTTCCCGTTGAGATGATGTGTCGAGTAATGGATGTAAATCGGAGTGGGTATTATGCCTGGCGAAACCGACCTGTATCGAATCGATCCGCTGAAAATCAAAGACTTACAGAGCAGATTCGAAACATCTTTTATGCCAGTAAACAGATTTATGGGAGTCCACGGATTACCCAGGAATTGAAAGCTCAGGGTGTTGATATTTCCCGGCCTCGGGTGGCCCGATTGATGAAAAAGAATCATTTGAGAAGCAGAATGAAACGAAAATTTGTTCATACGACTGACTCGAAACATAAATTCACCATTTCACCTAACTTACTTGATCGGGCATTTCAGCCTGGAAAGATTAATAGAGCCTGGGTTTCTGATATTACCTATGTCTATACATCGCAAGGCTGGATTTATCTAACCGTAATTATTGATCTGGGAGACCGTAAAGTGATTGGATGGTCCATTAGCCGGTCGATGCATGCAAACGTTACAGT
>JAGQWR010000098.1:260-33360 GCA_020437105.1 Saprospiraceae bacterium | reverse complement strand
TCGGACAGAGGGGTTCAATATGCCTGCACTGAATTTAGAGAGGAACTAGCTAAGCATGATCAAGTCAAACAATCTATGAGCAGAAAAGGCAATTGTTGGGATAACGCAGTAGCAGAAAGCTTCTTTAAATCCTTGAAGACGGAATGGCTCTATCCACTTGGTCTGATTACACCTAAGGAGGCTAGAATAGCCATTTTTGAATACATCGAGATATGGTATAATAGAAAAAGACTTCATTCGGTTTTGGGGTATAAAACTCCAGAAAACTATTTTGAAACAGATCTATTAATTAAGGCAGTTGCTTAATCTTTTTTTATGCTGTCCACTTTTTTGTTGCAACTCCAAGGAAGGACACAATGATGAAGCTACCAGATTATTCGGTCGAGATTATTGAAAAGTATAAAGGCGACTATCCTACCCTACTTCCTACTATTAGCGATGTTAAACTCAATAAATACCTCAAGGAGTTAGCAGCGGCCCTAGATTGGGATAAGCCGATTATCAAGAGAAGGGAGCGCAGAGGCGAAGAAGTGATCATTTACAAAGATACCATTCAGAAAACCCACTTTCAATTATGCGACCTTATTACAACCCACACTATGCGTCGTACTGCCATTACTACTATATCTTTGTAGGTTAGCAAAATACCTATCCAGCCTTATCTAATAATCTACATCCTAGTGTAAAGTGTAATTCTCCATCAAAAACTACTGCATTTAGTAAGATCCAACCCAAATTACTACTAAATTGCACAGGATAAAACACATTTTGTTTTCTTAGTCATCCCTACTTGAAACATGTTATGGTAAAACTTAACTTTTCCGGCCACGAGTCCTTTATTTGTAAGCAGTTTTGGCTGAAGAAGGGATATGATTTTGTGTCCAATGGCAAGAATAGCTTTTCTGAAGATCAAGCTGTAGTTAAACTGGGTGTGGGTAAAAACATGGTTCGAGCTATCCGGTTTTGGCTTAGGGCTTTTGGCATTACCAATGAAGAAGATCAAACTCAGGAAATAGGTGATTACCTTTTTGGCTCCCAGGGCCGGGACCTTTACTTAGAGTCCATAGGTTCCATTTGGCTCATGCATTACTTTCTTGTCAAGACAAGCAAAGCATCAATATATCATTTGGTGTTTAATGAATTTCGGAGAATTAGACCAGAGTTTAAGCTCGAACAATTGAAGAGTTTTATTGGCAGAACGTGTGAACAGACTAAGGGAATAGATTATAATGAAAATACCATTAATCGTGATATAAGAGTTCTGTTAAATAATTACTTGCCACCGAGTGTTAAAAGTCGCTCAGAAATAGAAGACAGCTTTAGTGGATTGTTATTTGAATTACAGCTTATTGGGCAGAAAACGAAAGAGGATATCCTTAGAGAGGAGCAAGTGACCTACTATTCAATTGCAGCAAACCATCGAGATTCCCTGCCTTTCGAAGTAGTGCTTTTCGCTGTCCTTGACAATTCTACATTTGGCAAGACTATCACTTTTCAAGATCTATATTCAAGCCTGAATTCACCGGGTAATATTTTTGCATTGAGTCACGAGGGCCTTTATCAAAAAATTCAGGAGATATGTGAGGCATACCCTGAATGTTCTTTCTCCGAAACTGCCGGTAATAGGGTGCTTCAAATCTCTTCCAAATTAAAAGACAAATTTGCCATATTAGATGACTACTACCAAAAATAGGAATTACTCCCCTTCTGTCAATATCAAGAGGGACCTTCGTAAGACACTTTCTTACATTCCTACCCCGAACAGTAAAGGGGTAGCAGAGAGTTTATTGAATGGATTAAAAAGCGGTTCTAGGTCCTTTGTTATTGTTGGTGCATATGGTTCGGGCAAATCTATTTTCCTTTGGGCCTTTGCTAAGACCTTAGGCCAAAGTAGTTCCTTCTTCAACGTCCCTGAAGAAATTGAAGCTTCCAAATTCCATGTTGTCAATATAGTTGGTGAATACCGGTCTATGATGGAAGCTTTTGCAGAGGAGTTTCAACCGGGAGAAGAATATGACACAGATAGCATCCTCGATGCTATCCATGACTCCTATGAGGCCCAACGTGAAAATGGTAAGGGATTACTCATCATCCTAGATGAGTTTGGTAAGTTTTTGGAGTATGCTGCAAAATTTGACCCTGAAGAAGAGCTTTACTTCATCCAAGAGCTAGCTGAATATATCAATGACTATGAACTAGATATTCTTTTCGTATCTACTCTTCACCAAAATTTTGGTGCTTATGGATTTCAGCTCAAAAAGGAACAACAGAATGAGTGGACCAAGGTCCAAGGCAGGTTTAAAGAAATCACTTTTAACGAACCTGTTGAACAGCTGCTGTTTTTAGCTTCGGAGCGACTTGATTTAGGAGATCGTCTAAAACCAAAGGGTTTTGTGCCATTATTTAAATCCATAAAGCGCTCTAAGAGCTTTCCTTTACGAGATTACCTGACCGAAGATATAGCTCAGAAGCTACTTCCTTTGGATATTCTCTCCGCAGGAGTATTAACCTTAGCCTTACAACGCTATGGGCAAAATGAACGATCCTTATTTTCGTTTTTGGAAAGCGATGATCAACTAGGGATAAATAAGGAGCTAGAAAGTGCATTCTATAATCTTGCTGATGTATACGACTATTTAAAATATTCCTTCAGTATTATAAATACCAAGCATAATCCTCATTATGTCCAGTGGGCTTCGATGGCTTCAACTTTAGAAAGAGCAGAAGGGGTATTTGATGAAGATTATACTGATGCTTGTGCATTGATTAAGACAATTGGCCTGCTTAATACTTTTGGTGCGGGAGGTATGATCATTGATGATCAATTCTTTTTCGAATATGGCAAACGGGCACTTGGCATCAAAAAGCCTCAAGGTGTACTAAAGCAATTAGTCAATCACCGCCTAATTCGGTACACTAAGTATAACCGTAAATATGTTCTTTTTGAAGGAACAGATCTTGATATTGAGCTAGCCATTGATGAAGCAGGGAACCTTGTTGAAAAGGTTGGAAATATTGTTGATCCTTTAAAAGAGTATTTTGAATTTCAAGTTGTGCTTGCCAAATCTGTTTATTACCAAAAAGGAACACCACGTTTTTTTGAATATGTAATTTCCGAAGAACTAAAAGAACATTATGCATCTGGGGAAATAGATGGTTACATCAACCTCATATTCAATGAGGAAATTTCTATTGACAATCTAAAGGGTTGGGCCGCAAAGGATAATCGACCAATACTTTATTGTCTCTATGAAAACACAGCTGAAATACACAAATTATTATTTGAAATACGAAAAGTAGAGAAGGTCATCGAGAGTAACCAAGAAGATCGAATTGCGGTACGAGAACTAAAGAATATTCTTGAACACCAAAAACGTCTATTGAATCATTACGTCCTAGATACATTCAATAATGATTCAAGTAGTGTACGGTGGGTTGATTATGAAGGAGAGCATAATATTGAAAATGAACGTATGCTTAACCAGCGGTTATCCGCAATTTGCAACCATGTTTATCATGAAACCCCTATTTTTAGTAGTGAATTGATAAACAAAACTAAACTTAGTGGGGCTATACGTACCGCTCAAAGGAACTTCATTAAACACATGATCGAATTCCATTCAGATCCAAACTGGAATTTTGATCCCAACCTATTTCCGCCTGAGAAGTCGATCTTCTTTTCTCTTGTAAAGGATAAAGGCCTCATAGGCCAAGATGATAACGAACATGTAGAATTCCAACAACCTACTGATGAAAGTTTTTCAAGCCTTTGGGACAAGAGCCTAGCTTTCTTGGAATCCACCAAATCTGGAAAAAGAAGCTTAAGGGAGTTTATTGAAATCCTAAATCAACAACCCTTAAAACTAAAGTATGGCTTTTCTCAGTTTTGGGTTCCTCTTTTCCTATTTGCAAAACGAAATGATTATGCCCTATTTGAGGGAGAAGCATATATACCCACAATTACAAGCGACACTTTACAAATTGTTCTGAAATACCCTCATAAGTATTATATCAAAGCTTTTCTAGTTGAGGGAGTTGACCTGAAACTATTTAAACTTTACCGAAAATTCCTCAACCAAAGTGAGCGCCTTCCAACGAATGAATCCTTCATTGAAACAATCCGTCCCTTCCTCAGCTTCTTAAAAAAGCTTACCAAATACTCAAGGTCTACAAATAGAATTAGTGCCAAGGCCCAAAAGGTTCGTAGCGCGATCACAAAGGCGAAAGATCCAGAAGCATTATTCTTTAAAGATTTGCCATTAGCCATGGGCACATCGAAACGTGAATTACTTTCAAACAAGGAAAAAGCGGCAGAGTACATCCAGCAGTTGGAAGACATTATAATTGAAATCCGTACATCTTTTGATAGCTTAATCCAACGGTATCTAGACAAAATTCATGAACTTACTGGCTACGAGAATCTACGAGAAGAGTTGATAGCCAGATACTCGAGCTTGAATGTTGCTCTAATGTCTCCTAAACAACGAGTCTTTTTCAATCGCTTAGTTTCTGACTTGGATCAGAATTCTTGGCTGAGTTCTCTATGCCAAGGCTTGATCGGGAAAACACTTGAGAATATTGAGGACGAGGATGAAGCCAAGCTATATCAGAGTTTTTCTTTAATGCTTGAAGAACTCGATAATCTTTACGATATTTCAATTATAGCACCTGAAAGGGAAAATGATAATGAAATAATGTTAGTGGACATTCAAACCATTGACCAGGGAAGAAAAAGGAAAGTAATCCAATTCAGCAAGGAAAAACAACGAAAGGCTATAGATTTGAAAGCCAAGTTATTGGGAAGCTTAAGCGATGAAAAAGCAGTATCTATTGCCGTTATTGCCGAAATACTAAAAGACCTAATGGATGAGTAATGTAAGACATGTAATTGGCATTTCTGGAGGTAAGGATAGTTCGGCTCTTGCAATTTACCTTCATCAACTTTATCCTGAATTAGATCTTCAGTATTACTTCTGTGACACTGGAAAGGAGTTGGATGAGACTTATTCCTTGATTAAAAACTTGGAAACTTATTTGGGCTTTTCGATTAACAAGTTACGAGGTGCAGATCAAAGTCACTTAAATCCATTTGATCATTTCTTGCAAATCTACGGAGGTTTTTTGCCTTCCTCTAACGCTAGATGGTGTACGAAAAACTTAAAACTAGATCCTTTCGAAAAGTTTGTAGGTGATGATCCAGTTGTTTCATATGTAGGTATTCGCGGTGACGAAGATCGAGAAGGGTATATTTCCAAAAAAAGCAACATCCAATCCATTTTTCCATTCCGCAAAAACATTTGGAGTCAAGATGTAATCAAAAAAGTCCTTGCCAACAATGTCAAGGATATTATTGGTGAGTTTTATGAGGCACAAGTTGAAGATCAAGATCGGTTGGAAAGGGTTCTGGAGATAGTGTCTAAGCCATTATCCTATTTGATGGATATGGACCATAAACTTGAGCTACTTCTCAACCTTGGAATCAGGGATTTTAATTATGTCGTGTTTCGGTTCATCAAGGAATTCACTGATTACCCTCTATCTAAGGTTGACCACTTCCCATTACTTGATAACGAAGAAAACTTAATCAGAGCTGATATCTTCAGAATATTAGAGGACAGCGGTGTTGGAGTTCCTGCTTATTATAAGCAAAAGGAGTTTTCAAATGGAAGTAGCACGGGCACTTATGCAAGAAGTAGATCTGGTTGTTTCTTCTGCTTTTTCCAGCAGAAGATTGAATGGGTCTGGCTATATGAGCAGCATCCAGATCGATTTGAGAAGGCTAAAGAATATGAGAAGGACGGTTTTACATGGATGGATAATGAGAGTTTGGATGATTTGATACATCCAGAGAGAATTGCAAAGGTAAAATCAGATTATCTTGATAAGCAGAAAAAGCGCTCTGCTCAGAATAGTTCTCCCTACTTATTAGATCGGATTGAAGATGCTGAAGGTGAAGGGTGTGCAGCTTGTTTTATATAATAGATATGGATATTTTAATTTTAAAAATCGCTAAACTTTGCTCCGACTATTATTTCGTTGAATATAATAGGCTTTTATTCGAATTCGAAAAATTTTTAGTAATCATCAATTTTCGCTTATCAAATGAAGCCAAGGGTGATTTAGATGAATTTTTAGACTATTTTGACTCAGGTGATTTCAGAGAACGTCGTCTAAGCGATTTGCCAGAAAAGTTTAAGAACGAATTGCTTATCGATAATATATTCATTTCAGATTATGAATATTTAGGAAGCCGTAGGGATTATACTCCTACTGGAATTCCTAAAAAGTCAATCGCTCTGAGATTATTTTCATTTGTTAGAGTAATCAATTCAGTCGCCCCTAACCTGATTCTAAGCTACAAAGTTGATGAAAATGATGGTTATCAGAATCCAAGCGCATTTTGTCCTAGTGAGCCTAATTACATCTTTCAGATTTACATAGATCATACTTCCCCCAAAGTGCTCGCATTAATGAGACACCTCTCTCATAATGCAATACGTGAAGTATTTCCAAACTCCTTTTATCAACCCTTTATTAAATCTTACAAAAAACTAGAGCTTAAAAAGGAAGTGTCAATCGTTAACTCAAATACAAAGGCTAGAAGGCTAGGATATTTAGTTTTATTGGCGATTTTTTTCCAATCTTTTCAAAAAATTCCATCAAATAAAATTAATAAGCGTTTTGAAGAATATTCTATCGATGCAGGACAAGGTATTCTTTCCTATTTAAATACAAAAGGTATAATTAAATTAACTAAAACAGGCATATCAGCTCAACCTTACATTACCCTTGCGGGTGAACTTGAATGGATTTCAAAGGTCCACAGGGTTAACATTCCGGGGAAACTAATGAAAGTATATCAGGTACTAAAGAGCCAACTAGATGAAAAAGAGTCCAATCCTTTTTATTTGTCTGAGTTAGACAGGTTATTCTTTCTTGAGGTTCTGTTAAAGAATGACTTTTTTTATCTGTCATCTATTTTAGAATTGTTATTCGTCTCTTCTGATGGATGTAGCTATCAGCATTTAAGGGATAGTTTCCAGGTCCACTTAATCAATAGGCTAAATGATAATATCCGAGAAGTACAATTTGAGGGGAAGTCTTCTAAAGTCATTAGGAACTTGCAGAGGGTGAAAAATCGAATTGAGAAGTGGGAAAAGCCTGAAAAGTATCTAGAGCATGTGTTAATGCCTCGTTTAAATTGGTTGTTCGATTTGAATATAGTAGAGTTCAGTCAAGTCAATAAGGTCCAGCTTTTCAAGCTAACCTCTTCAGGTAAAAAACTATTTCAAAATATCTGCTTTTGGATCGATGTTAATTTTGGTTTTGTCATAAATCCTGATGAATTCTTGAAGCGATTTTATATCCATACTTTTGATTCAGTATACTCTGATGTGAATAGAATAGATAATTCTTCGAAAGAAGAAGTGGGAAAT
Source organism: Saprospiraceae bacterium (assembly GCA_020437105.1). Classification (GTDB taxonomy): domain Bacteria; phylum Bacteroidota; class Bacteroidia; order Chitinophagales; family Saprospiraceae; genus JAAEZH01. Next base: position 25,924 of record JAGQWR010000098.1, on the reverse strand, counting down.
AAGATTAATGAGTATATTGGTGAGTCTTTTAGTTATTTTAAGACACTTGCTCCCAATAGGGTTACAGCTTCGCAAGCAATAATTTTCACCAAATACAAATTGTACTGCAAGGATCATTTAAGCGTTGGTCAAAGATTTATTGAAAACCATTTAATGGAAAATACCCAAGCTATTTTTGTCTATAAATTCCAAGAACAGTATAATGATGGTTACATTCAAAAAATCAATCAATGAGCTTTAACGATGCTTTTAACCTGAAAACTAATCCATTTAGGATCACTCCAGCAATTTCATCAGATGAAATAATTTGGGCTGGCTTCTCAATTTTAAAGGAAAAATTAGAGCGACGAATTAAAAGAAGTATTAAAATCTCAAATTCATCGTTAATCTTAAACTGGGGTGAATATGGTAGCGGAAAAACTCATTCTGCTAGATATTTTAATAAGGCGAATACACTACAAAAACTAGCTGAAAGTGTGGAATGCAAACCACCTTACTCATTAGTATTTACCCTACCAAAGGGTAAAGAACCTGTTTATGATATCTTTACCTCAGTAATCGACAAGTTGGATATTGCAAATATTCGAGATCGATTTTCTGATGTCTCATTCAACTTAGAAGCTGATGTGATCACTAAGTTAACAGATAACTTGTTAATACAAAGCGTTTTGAAAGCTATAGTTGATCCAAACATAGATAAGTCTTTATTGAAAAAGTATTTATATGGCTCTGCTACTAAAACTGAGATTAGTTCAATCAACAAAAGCGCGCATACAGACATACTTAGATCACTTAATAAAGACAATGATTATATCCTGTTGTTGTCTGGACTTTTTACTTGTTTAACATATAAAAAGGAAGTTTTTTCTACTATTATTATATGGATAGATGAATTTGAGGACATTGCGATTCTAAGCAGTTCTAATATAGATAAAACAAATAATTTCCTAAGAGAAATTCTGGATAATACTCCTAACAATTTATTAATTTTTGTCAACCTTACTCAATCAGCCTTACTCGGTGTAAGTGATTTAGGGGACTATATCTATGACTCCGTAAGATCGCGAATTAAAGAGCGTATTAACTTTGAGTTACCTTCAAAAGATGAACTTAAAATATATCTAAAAGACATTCTTAAAGAATATCATATTACAGCGAATGATGAAAATAATTACTTTCCATTCACCGAACATTTAATCGATGAAATAATTAATGATTTGGGCAATGTTTCGTTAAGGTCTTTCAACGAGGCTTTGTCTTTGTTATTAGAATTAGCCGATATGGATAATAAACAAGCTCCAATAGCTATTGAGTATTATCATGAAGTCAAACCTGAAATAATTGGTTGGAAAAATGAGTAAAATCAATTGTGTCCTTGATGCCTGTTCTATTATTAACCTAATTTCTATTGATGAAGATGATTTTTTAATAAAAAAATTATTTAAGTGCCTGAAGTTATCGATTTGTGAAAAGGTACTCAAGGAAGTCAAGTGCAATATCTTTAAGAAGGAAAATTTACAAACCAAAAAGAAAGAAGTTGACACACTATTAGGCCAGCTATACCATTATGTGGTTTCAGATTCTACTTTGGAAAAAGATTGTGGAAAGGATTTTTTTGAAAGAATTCATAAAATTGCCAATTATAAAAAAGAGAATGGAGAATTTTACTCTAGTGCATTAGCATTATACCTTTCTCAGTATGAAGAAATTAAACTGTTTTTCCATACGGACGATTCTCCTGCTAAAAATGAATTTCAGGATTTTTTCATAACCCACCAAATTGGAGGAATTGAGGATACTGCGGACTTAATCCTACTTATTTATAGACTTGACGATAAATTTTTAAATAAAGAACTAATAAAATTTCTTGATTCGTTATTTGCTGAATATGCTCGAGAGGTTGCGGCTTGCTTGAAAGAGCTTAGAGAAATTAGTAGTTTTGTTAACAGCAATGCAAAATTTAGAAAAAAAGGGAATCTAAAAAATTTGATCCATAAGCTAATCATAAAATTAGAATCTCATGATTTCTCCCATATACATGAATTAAAACGAGATTTGTTGGAAGTCAATGATCCAATCCTAAAAGGTTTCGTTCAAAAATATGAAGCTGTTTTTATGCTTGATCCAAGTTCTCAGAGTAAAAATAATTTTCTTAATAAAATTAGAACTTTACAAAAAAAGGCGAAAAAAGAAAATATTTACAAGATAATATAGGTCTTCAATCACTCAAATACGAATTCTGTAAAAGAAAACGGCTTATCAAAATATGCTTTATCTTGTTTAAACTCTTCTTCTAAAATAGATAACCCCCCATTTGTATAAGACTCTACGATCTCTCGAAGTTCAAATGACTTTTTATCTAACTCCCCCTCCTTCATAAAATCATATTCCCGAAAGGGGGTGCCATCTTCAGCTAGTGTGCAGGCTACCAAATAATCTCTTAATGCTTCAGGTTTCCAATCCCGTATGGCCATAACATTAGATCGGCTCTTTTCAGAACCTTCTAATTCAACACTTTTATGCTTTCTCAGCCCTAGGAAAAAGGCATAAATATACAGCTCGTAGTTTTTGGCAAAATCCTTCACTCGATCACGCCGGTCTTGCTCCGATCCGCCCCACTTTCTAGAGAAGCGCTCAAATAAGTACTCATACCTCTTGCCAAACTTAGGCTCCTTGATCATCAATTTGCGTATGATATTTTCTTCCATATCATTAGAGATTTTTGATTTGAACAGTAAGCTCATTTATGTCCCGAGAATTGATGCCATCCGGTACGTCTAGCATAATTACATTGACATCTACTCCTTCATTATGCATGGTGCTTAATAACTCAGAGATACCTTCCTCATCCACTTTATACCTATTTGCACGGTCTGGGTCATTCTCCAAATATTCAAACATCATGACGATGGACTGCTCGAAAGTAGTGCCGATCTGTCGAATCAAGTGCTTCTTTTTTTTGGCATCAAAGGCCGAATTGGGTGCATCGGCAATTAATGGATAACGCTTGTTGAAACCATATTCTTTGTTAGCACTCAGTATAGCGAACAGAATAGAAAACTGCATGGATAAAAGCTGAGAGGTGCTCATTCCATTCGTAACATTTTCGCCATTTTCATTTTGTATTTCAGGGAAATATCCTCCTTTGCTATTCTGCATGAAAACAACTTTCCCGAAAAATGCACCGGAATATTTATTGATGGCTTCGTAGTGTCGATTAGTTTCCCGCGATAGGAGGTCTACTAATTTGTTGTATTGAGCTTCTTTAGCTTCTTTGGTTGCAGAGAGTAGGCTTTCGAAGTACTTCATTTGCTTGGATAAAATCGGATCCATTTCATCTCCGAGCAAATCCTCCAAGTCCTTGTTTTTTTTATTTTGCTCTTCCTGTAGTTCTTCTTGTTTGGCTTCTAGTTTTCCTATTTCCTTGCTAAGCTTAGCTTTTTTCTCACTCAATGACATGTATTGTTCACCCTGTTTCATTCCCCCTTCTACGGATTCCAATCCATACCGTGAAAGGAGGATAGCTTTTTGTTCCTCCGTATATCGCGATTCTTCTTCAAGTTTTTTCCACTTGTTTTTCAGGACAAAATACCGTTGAATGATCTCCTCAGCAGCAGCTTTAAATGCATCAGAACGATGAGTAACTCTATATTTGGAACTACCAAGGTTTTGAAGAGCGTCTTCATGAAGGTAAGGATCGAAATTGTCTTCTACTTCGGGATAATTTTCTGGGAGCAACATATTGATATGCTCGTACGCCTCACTCCCCTTCTCGGCCGGGCGATTACAAATATTGCAACGCTCGTCTTTTAGCATCTTGTTAATGTGGGCAGCACTCGGGTTGCCTTTAGGGATAGGCGGCAACCCATTTTCAGCCCGCCTTCTATCTTCATGCTTGCTATAAATGTAAGTTTCTCTAAGATCTTCAAACTTTTTTGCTACGTGTTCTGTGCCATGGATCACCCAAAAACATTCAAAGAGGTCACGATTTGCCTTATCCAATATATCGTTGTACTCCTTTTCAGTTTCCGTTAGCTGCCTTTTTAGTTTATACTCTTCATCGCGGAAGTTGCGGAGGTCTTCTCTTACACCTTCGCTCATCCTCAAATCATCCATTTGCTCATCTGTGCGTTCAATCTCTTGGTTATGGATCTCTAACTCCCTTTTAATTTCACCTAATTTTTCTTGGATGAAATTAAGATCCCTTTGAAGTTTATTGGACTTCTCCTTATTCTTATCAGATCTTCTTACTGCTTTGTCGAATTTATCCTTTGTCCGACGGTCGGTATCGATAGTAGCACTTATAAACCGTTCCCATGTATCAATATAGGAAAGCTTATTAATAACTTGCTGCAGCTTTTGCGTGTTCGAAGTATCTACTGCTCTTTTGATCCCACGCTCTCCTTGGAACCAAAGATACTCCAGGATATCTAGCGGAATAATCTGCTCTCGGATGTATCCATCGATATCATCTAAACCGTTTAATCCCAAAGGCTTGTATTCAAACTCATCTTTTTCACTAATAGTCAGAATACTTTTCCCAGAGCCGGAAAACTCCATCCCGGAAAGCTTCATCGCTTTATAGCTACGCTGTAAAGTTATATGTTTACCTTTTTCGTTAACGACTTCAAGCCTGACTAAAGCTGTCACTTCTTTATTGTCCTCAACATCTGCTAATGCCCTCTTCGATACCAGACCTTCTTGTATGTCATTAGTGGAAATGGTCAACCTCCCTTCCTGATCAGTAATCTTATCAAATAGCACCCAATTAAAAGCATCATACAACTTGGTCTTTCCATATCCATTGCCTCCCAGGATAAGATTTAAGCCATCTGTAAATAGAATTACGTTTCCGGTGCCACTGTAGCACATGAAGTTTTCTAACTCAATTTTCAGGATCTTCATAGCTATAGTTTTCTTCAAAAAATCTAATTAAACGGTTGGCCATTATACGTGATGTTTCCTCCTGCGACTCATCCATTATTTGAACAGCGGATTGCATAAATTTTAGGAATTCATTATCATGGGGAGGCTCAAAATTTATATCAGCAATATCATTCTTGGAGTAATGGTATTGTTCCATCAACTTCTCATTATCGAGCATTGCCTTTAACATTTCCCTTGCTTCCATTCTTATATCTGTTTATCGATATCATAAAGGTTTAAGACCGGCTGCACTCGCTCCAAGGCCTCCATTTGATTGAGCGCTAAACCTGCAAATTCATAAACTCTCTTCAGCTCGCTTTCAATCAGCCGCTTTTCTGTATTGTAATTGCCCACTCTGTGGCTCTTACTAGGGACTACCACCATATCATAAATGGTCGCGAGATGCTTTCCAGGTGATTTACGAAGAATACGCCCTCGCCGTTGTACAAATTGCCTAGGGTTTCCTGTACTGGCGCAAAAAATAGCTTGTTCTGTCCTCGGAACATCAACGCCCTCGTCTAGGCACTTCATGGACACCAGTATATTCAAGTCTGCTTGAGCAAACTGATCCAAAATAAAGGCCCTGTCTTTGGTGCCGGCATGAAAAAGCGAAATTTTTGTCTCGGGTGAAATCCGTCGTATACGGCTGGCATATAATTCGCAAATTCTATTCTCTTCTATATTAAGAGAGCCTAAAGACTCCGAATCTATGAATAGATCATCAAAATAGCCTTCCGGCGCATATACAAGCGTGTGATTGAGTTTATTTTTTTCTTTCAATGACTTGATCAATTTATCAAAAGCTGAAAGTTTATTGCTTGCTTTATGTATTATCTGTTTACGAAGCAACAAAAGCTTTTCCATTGCTGCATTGGACTCTTCTGAATCGGAACCAAAAAACTTAGCAAGGCTCGCACTGATTTCAGTGTATTTCTCCAGCTCTTCCGCTGTGAGCTCTACCAGAATTGGGTAGTACAGATACTTAGACAGATAACCTGCTTCCAGGGCCCTAGCCATTGAATATTCAAAGGTATAAGGCGGATAATCCTCAAAAAAAGCATCAATAGCTTTTGTGCCTTCTTCATCATAAACCCTTTCTGGCGTTGCACTGAGCCCAATCCGTTTTACTAAAGGGAAATCTTCAAGCAGCGGCAGGATACTATTCGATCCTAAATTATGAGCTTCATCAGCAATTAGGATTGTATCCTTGGGAAATCTATGCAATAACTTTTGAAACCTTTTGTGGGTAAAAGAGCGGTAAGTTGTTACTACAAAAAATGAATAATTCTCTTCCGTAGATGACAACACAGTGATCATTTGAATATCCTCTCGCCAATTTTTGTTTTGAGAAGAGACTCGAATAATGTTTCTAAAGTTAAACCCCTCAATCTCCTCAACCCACTGATTTACTAATTCAATGGTCGGAACGATAACGATTCCACGATAACTTCCCTTTTTCTTAAATTCCCGAAGAATGCAATTTAGCGCGGTTAATGTTTTACCTGTCCCCGTAGCCATAGCAAAAATGCCTTTGTAACCCTTACCTTTCCAGTTTATATAGGCTTCATCCTGATAAGCTCTTGGTATTTCATAGGGGAAAAATGGCTCCTTGACATATGAGGCAACTCGCTTTTCCATCTCCTGCTCTAACCTGTCAATGATCATTCGAACTTGGTAATTACCAAGTATTTGGAGTTTCTTACGGAGTAATTTCTGCTCATCTACCATCAATTCTTCGATGGACCGATCGCCGAAATCATTCATAATCGCATGCTCAACATCATTAGTTGAAAGATATTCTACAAAGGAGGCCGACTTGTTCCAAATCGAACTGAAATATTGTTGATACTCTTGTACAGCTGCCTCTTCTACTTTTGAGCTCCAAGATCGCTTGACTTCTAATTCTTCTAAGTTTTCCATCAAACCATATGCAGTAAAATTACACGAAGACTTGAATTTGACAGCTTTCCCAATCTTATCATAAAAAACGCCCGACTTGTAGTGAGCAATTCCCCTAGCGCCTGCTGGTTTTACAATTAAAATTTCGATCTTTTTAGATGCAAATAACCAAGCAAGACAGTGAAAGAAATGACGGCCATACTCATCAAGGGTCATTTTGATACGCCCATAATCTGCTATTGAAAACTCGTAATGTGAAGCTTGAGTTTGGAGTCCATCCGAAACAGCCCGTTTATCATTTGGAGATAGAATATGGTTGGTTACCATTCGGACAGTTCCTCCATTGTATAAAAACTGAGCAAAGCCTAAAGAAAGAAGATTTATTGCGGAAGAACTGAAATACCCTAGTAACAAATCAAAGCGGATGCTATTTGGAAGCACCTCCAAAAAGAACGCAATTGGTTCATTAGATGAACCGGTTCTATATTCGTTACTCGGTGGAAAATTAATCGTTTCAAGCATATATTTAGTCGTGAGAGATTCTATGCGGATAAAATGCAATGTAAGCCCTCTTCTGGTAAGACAGCAATTAAGTTAGAAAATTGATGTTATTTTCATACAATAGTCTGAGTTTAGCCTCATATAATCGGCCTGATTGTTTTGCAAATTCCTTTCTGTTTATATTGGCCGATATGCCTGTGCTTGTAATAGTCTATTATCCATTGTTCGAGAATCAAAGGTGACCTTAAAATTCAGGAAATAGTTATCCGGTAATAATTTTAATAACTTTTATTCACACTTCAATATAGAAAGCAATTTTATTATTTAAAAGTTAATTGCTTAACTTAATAATGCTGACAATAATCAAATCAAATTATCAGACCTTGCTACTGGAATTAAACAATGGGCGATATACCTACATCTATGGGATCATTAAAAAAGAGACCTGAGACATTGAACAGGGAATTGAGTTAGATTTAACCGCAGTTTTATATTAGATTGACTGTTGCAAAACAAGTATCAGAGATGGCCAATACAAATTACAGATGTGAGCTTTTAGGCAATTGATCCCGGCATAGGAAACAGGATTAGCTACGCTGATCCTATTGGGCTCCGTGGTCCAAAAACTGCGCCCCTGGCGCTGCGCGCCTTTGGCCCTTTTTCTATGCCCTTTCATTCAAGCAGAGCTGTTGGTGATAGGATTAGCTAGCACTGATCCTTTGGCCTCCGTGGTCCAAAAACTCCGACCCTGGCGCTGCGCGCCTTTGGCCCTTTTTCCATGCCCTTTCATTCAAGCAGAGCTTGGCAAGAGGTAAGGATTAGCTAGCACTGATCCTATTGGGCTCCGTAGTCCAAAAACTACGACTCTGGCATTTCATGCCTTCGGCCCTTTTTCCGTCCCGCCAAATGCTCAAGCAGAGCTTGGCATTTTTCGAAACGAAAAAAGACCCAAGCCTTTACAAGGCAAGGGTCTTCGTTTTCTCAAGTGATCCCGGCAGGATTCGAACCTGCGACCGCCAGATTAGAAGTCAGGTGCTCTATCCACTGAGCTACGGGACCATTTCTCCTTAATCCATTTCTTTCCATAACCAGATTTGAGATATTTTTCTCGCTGTCTGGCTTCTGTTCTGTTTGGATATTCTTCTATCAAAAACACAGACCAAGGTTTCCAAAATTTGGTTGACTTGGTTTTTCCATTATTATGCTCCTTCAATCTTCTGTCTATATCGGAGCAAAGCCCAACATAAAACCGAAAATGTAATTCACTTTTCAATACATACACAAAATACATCCTTCTCCATTTCCATTTTCCACAATTGTGTGCTCCCTGCCTGCTTGGCCGCGACCAAGCGGGCAGGCAGGCCCGCCTGCATGGTTGCGACCGAGCGGGCAGGCAGGTATCCACTGAGCTACGGGACCGAAGGTAGTGTGAGTTTGGGTTTGAGAGTGAGTTTGAGTGCCTCTTTCGACTACCCCAAAATCACATCCGTATTCAAACTGTCTCCACAGCCGCAAAACTAATGATTTTGACACTAGGATTATAGCATAACCAAAATATTTGCGCAATGGTTTGTTTCCGGGCAAAAAGAGAGGGTTCGCTGCGCGAAGGTTTGTGGCTTCGCCTGTCTAGGGTCGAAGGTCTAGGGCGTGTGGCTTTGCCGGTATTCGCTCAGGTTTAAAACGTTTAAACCGTAACACAGGCTATCGAATTTTTAATGCCGAATTTTGAATTGCCCGAAACTGGGAGATGTGGCGGCCTTGGAAAGATACTCTGACAACAAATTCAGTAAATTCTAAAATCCTGTAAATTCTGATGCTGACAAATTGGTTAATTTTGAATGCCGAATTTTGAATTTTGAATGAAAAACAGGACAACAGGACAACAGGATAACAGGACCACCCCCGATAGCTATCGGGGCACAGGACCACAGAACCACTAACATATGCCTATAAAAATCGAACCAACCTGGCTCCAAGCCCTCGCCCCCGAATTTGAAAAGCCCTATTTCAAAAGCCTTAGCCAGTTTCTGAAAGCGGAGAAAGTAGCAGGAAAAACAATCTACCCGCCCGGGCCCCTGATCTTTAATGCCTTTAACTCCACACCCTTTGATCAGGTGAAGGTGGTGATACTCGGACAAGATCCCTACCATAACCCTAATGAAGCCATGGGACTGTCGTTCTCGGTGCCAAAAGGGATTCGGGTGCCGCCCTCTCTACAGAATATTTATAAAGAACTAGCAAGCGATGTAAATCTCCAGATCCCGAATCATGGCGATCTGAGTGCCTGGGCCGCACAAGGGGTATTCCTCCTCAATGCGATGCTGAGTGTCGAAAAAAACAAACCGGGCTCTCATCAGAAAATCGGGTGGCAGGACTTTACCGATGCCGTCATCCAAACGATTTCCGAAGGACGGTCACACGTGGTATTTATGCTCTGGGGAAATTTTGCCAAACAGAAAAAGGCACTCATCGATCCGTCCAAACACCTGGTCCTCGAAGCGGCGCATCCCTCTCCCCTCGCCCGCGGTGCCTACTTTGGATCCAAACATTTCTCGCAGGCAAATGCCTATCTGAAAGCAAATGGGCGGAAGGAAATAGATTGGGCGCTGGTCGCCTGAGGCGACAGTGGTTCAGTGCCCCGATAGCTATCGGGGGTGGGTTAGTATCCCGATAGGAATCGGGAGTGGGTTAGTTGGTTAGTGAGTTAGTGTCTCATTAAAAATTCAGCATTCAAAATTCAATAGCCCGTGTTACGGTTTAAACGATTCGACCCTAGATCGGCGAAGCCACACGTCCTAGACCTTCGACCTTAGACCCTAGACAGGGCGAAGCCCCCCCTAAAACCCAGGACACTGCCCTCGATATCGCACCCGTTTCCCCTTCGATTTGATGCCTTTTTTACGGGCTTTGTGAAAACGGCGGATCGTCGCTCTGGAATGCTCGACATTTTCACGAAGAATAAAGTCTTCTTCAAAATCTTCGAAATCTTCGGTTTCTTGTTGTGGCTCGGGCGTTTCGGGCTCGATGATTAAGGGGCCCATAGGACGCGGTGGAGCAGGAGAAGAAACCAGTATAAAAGACTGGTCGAGCGAGGTGGTGAAGTTGCCGGGGTCTGCTTCGTCGTTGATGTGGTCCATGCACGGACAGTGGTCGGTTTGAGCAGATAGATTGATAGACAGAAGCAGCAGGCAAGCAGAAATCAATCGTTGCATAAATTGGGTATTTCTTAAAAAGACCATGCCTCCTACCCAAAGTTGCTTGTACCAAGTGTTAAAGTCCCTTGGCGCGGTAAACCCGAAGGGCCTGGCCGTTGATTCCGGTGAGCTCAAAAGTACCGGCCTCCTCTTTTAAACCTGGTTTATTGGTGAACGGGATACCCGCGCCCTGCTGCGCTAATTCAAAAAATCCGTCTGCTTTCCAATAGCCGGTAATTTGGCCGCTGTCTTCATTGATATATACGGCCCGGGTTCCGGCAGGCACCTGCTGTTTTACCTGCACACCAAAATTGGATCCCGCATAGCCGGCTCTTATCCAGTGCTGGTTATCCAAGATCAAATATTGCAAGGGGCCCGTTTGCGGTTTCCAGAGCTGAAATTGAAATACAGGCAATTGTAGCGGCAAGGCTAAACCAAAATGCGCGCCTTCCAGGTTTACTACCCGCAACTTGCCGTCCGATTGCAGGAAAACGATACGCTGTGTAGTTTCATCCAGATAATAGTCTGGCGGCGATGCTGGCGGAACGCCGGTCTTCACAACCCCAAAACGTGCTTTCCCAAAACGATTAAAGGTATGCAGGGCACCTTCCTCATCAAGCAAAAACACATAATCGCCGCCTTTCCAGGCAAAATGGCTGACAGGGTAAGCCGCTATGCCCGCCACTACGCCCCTATCCCAACCGGGAAGAGGCTGCCCCAACAAATCGACCCCATAAATCCGGCTATCCGATAAGGGCAAAAAAACCACAAACTCCCCCAGCTCTTCATATTGTATGACCGTTGCCTTAATCGTCCCCCTTTCGGGGAATGTCCAAATGGATCGTAGCTGGTTGCTCCCGTCCTTCGGAAAAAACACAAATAGCTCCTGTGTAGTCTGAATGAGCAAACGATCAGCCTCTCGCGAGTTTGGAGCCGACACTTCCCAAACACCCAGCAGGGTATCCGACAGTTGGAGTGCCCATTGTTGTTGAAGCGCCAAATCCAGTCCGTAGAGTTTTAATGTTACATCCTGTATCACATATTGTCGCTGTTGTGGAAGGTATGTCAGGTTGTTCAGCGCAGGCTGCTCCAATTCGCAGGCCTTTTCCAAGACAAAGGCCGCTCCTTCATTCGCGGGAAGCAAAAAACCAAATACCCGCTTACCCTGCCGGTACGACCAGCTATTATGGCCATTCGCGGAAGCAAAAAACAAGGAATTACTCCCCGTGCCCATCTCCTCCAAAACCAATCGGGCATCTGGCCGCTTATCCAACACCGCGCCGGCCAGGTAGTAATCCAGAAGCTGTTTGAGCACATTCGGGTCGTTTGACAAAAACTGAAACCCATCGATCCTAATTCCCCAGATGCCGTCAGCACTTCCATCCAGATAATGGGTTAATTCAAAATTGAGATAAGACTCAGTACCAATTATATCCAGCGAGGCAGATAAGGTTTCCGAAGCAACGGTCACAAAAAGGGTCTGACTGGCACCCAGGGCAAGCTCATAGGCCTCTTGTCCCCAGGGAGTGCCAAAAACAGGTTGCAACAGTGTGGTCGTTTCCGGAACGAGGGCCAAAAGTTGAGCCCAATCATAGGCCATGCCGGTTTCTGGTTTTCGGATCAGGGTGGCCGCAAACTGTTTAACAGAATCGGCGCGCTCCACAGGCTCCCAAATCCCGGTCTCCAGGCTTGAGCCGGGTCTTGGTGCTGCTGTCCAGATTCCCTTTCGGGGAAAGGCCGTTCGTTTATCCGAAAACCAGGATGCGCCATTTTGATATTGGTAAATCGCTTTTTCGACCCCGATTGCCTGGGAGGAAGATATTCTCAATGTGCCCAGGAGGGCATAAAATGCAGTTCCGTTTTCGTCTCTATAGATAGGTGTATTTTGGTAAACGCCATACGGGGCAGCCTGGATCGAATCGCCTGGAAGAGCTGTGCGGGAAAGATGTATCCAAACCGGTTCTTCGAAAGCCAGTCGCACCAGCCACTCCACATCAGAATCCGGGAAAACCGGTTGGGGAATGGTGTTTTCCGGGATGTCCAGGAATTCAGCCAGTCCGGGATCATATTCATTTGAAAACAAAATGAGGTCTGCATCGGGCGGCAGGGCACGATAAAGCTGACTTGTCTGGCCGTCTGGCTGACAGGCGGTTAAGAAAGACAGGATTCCAAATAAGACCGTGCGGGCTGGATAATTTAAATTCATTCTTTTTAATCGGCTTCAGGCGAAGGTAGGACTTAGAGTAGTAATTTAGTAACCTGAAATCATGTAACAAAAATTCTGGATATGAACCGTTCATTATTAGGGTTAGGTGCCCTGCTCGCTGCTATCGCTGTTTTACTCGGTGCTTTCGGTGCGCATGGATTAAACGGAAAAATCCCGGCAGAGTCGCTGGTTTCCTTTAAGACCGGGGTAACCTACCAGTTTTATCATGCCCTCGCTCTGTTGTTTTGTAGTTTGCTGGAGGACAAACTCCCGGCAAAAGCCCTACGGCGCATGGGCTGGCTATTTGGAATAGGCATTTTATGCTTCAGTGGCTCGATTTACCTTTTGAGCACCCGCGAACTCACCGGCTGGAATCTTTCCTTTGTTGGTCCGATTACGCCCATTGGCGGTTTATTGTTTATCAGCGGCTGGATATCGCTGTTGTTTTCGGCTTTCCGCCGGAATTGAGAAGTGCAAAAAAAGCATACCCAATACAGGGTATTTTAGCCTTCCAACACAAGCCATGTTAAATCCTTTTGTGGAATTAGGTAAATATGCTATCTTGATCCCATATTAGAATGAGAACACCAGAAAATGCAGACCCAGTATTCGACATTTTTTCGTCTTTCCGGAATGGATTTCCTGTCCGTTTCTCATCCAGCAATCTAACTCTAAAAGCATTTTTCACATATTATTTTCATAAACCTCAAACTATGAAGAACCTTAAATCTTTTACACTTTTAGTTCTTGCTGCCCTTTTTATGGCAGTACCTAACGCGAATGCGGTTGTAGCACTGGAAAGCAGCGCTGTAGCTACTGAAGCTGTTGTTACTGCTCCAACACTCACCAAACAACAAGAGCGCGAACTCGCTAAAATGGAGAAGCAAATGGCACGGATGGAAAAACAGCTGGCCAAGCGCGGACAAACCATGAATGACGTTGATTTCGGCGATCCTGTTAAAAAATGGATGTGGTTTTGGATTTTTGGATGGGCAGCTGGTCTGTTGCTTTACATCATTGCAGCTGTTGCTTTAACAGGTTCATTTACTGGTGGTGGATTCGGTCTTTGGGGTATTCTTACCCTTTTAGGCGGTCTTTGCTGGTTATTTGGTTCTGTTAGCCTAATCGTTTGGTTAATCAAGATGTTTGCTTAATCAGTAGATAGTTTAAACAGCATAAAAAAAAGCTGCTCTTCGCATGAAGGGCAGCTTTTTTGTTTGGGGAAAAGCGCTTTAAGCAACTTCCTCCTCCTCTTCCTTGCGGCGGTTGCGGTACCAGATAAATCCGATTGTACCTACCAGAAAATACGGAGCAGCCAGCATATAGAGAATCCCGGCATTTAGTCCTTTCCCGGCGCTTCCGCCATCCTTCAAGTTTGATTCTGCCGACATTTTACACATCGGGCACTGGGCTGCCGCTTCCGGCATCAGTGGACTGTCAAACAAACCTGCTACTAATATGCCTCCAACTAATAAAGTTTTTATATAACGTTTCATCGTTCTAATCTTTAACTTATTAATTATTTCTAAATGTCTAGGGTCGAAGGTCGAAGGTCTAGGGCCTAGGGTCTAGGGTCGAAATTTGCTTATCAGTACATCTGTAACCTATAACCTGTAACCTATAAACTATAACCTGTAACCTATAAACTATAAACTATCAACTATCAACTATCAACTATCAACTATCAACTATCAATAATACGGTTTCAGCATAAAATAGCAGATTGGGCCTGTAATAGCGACATAAAGCCAGATCCAATAAACCCAGCGTGCCATTTTCCGATGCTTGTCCACCTGCCAGGTAAATCCACGTATAAAGGTAAATAGTATTAGCGGAAAACTAACTGCTGCCAGGCTTATATGACTTAACAAAAGGATCAAATAAATTGTTCTGGAGCTTCCGAGTAGAGCCAGTTCTCCTGCATCGACCAAACCATCTCCATTGATATCACCGTATATTGTTTCGGGTGTGGTGATATGGTAAGCTACATAACTGATCAGAAACAGGGCCGAGCAGGTCAATGCCAGATAGATGGTACGGCGGTGCCTGAGTACCTCCTTCCGGCGAATGTAATACAGTGCCAGGATCAAAAGTAAGGCTGTGAGGCTATTCAAAATAGAGTGCAGTGCAGGCAACATGCTCAGATCAACACTTTCGGGGATGGTAATTTTCACCCGGCGCATGACACCGACAAGTAGTAAAACCACTACACTCACTACAATGGCCAGTCTATTCAAATTTTTTGCCAGCTTGAGGTTTGGACTTTCCATGGATTGCTAAATAATTAAGAAGCGTTATTGTACTTTTCGGGGCACCGAATTTGGCAGGAGCATCGCCATATGCTCTACGAGGCGGCCCATCTCTTTATTATCCTGATAATGGTAGTGTTTTCTGATAGCTCCCTTATCATCTACGAGGGTGATCCACAGTGCGGATTTCTCGTTGGAAGGAATCGCGTAAGTAGCTGCCACAGCTTCTATTTGGTCGTCTGGAATTTGCACCCATTTCCATTGTTGCACATCCTGACGGGCATCGGGTTCATGCAGCACTTGTTTGAGGCTGGTTGGCACAAAGGTGAGGAAATACACATCCGTTCGATTATCAAACTGGTCGTGCAACTTATTCATTCTATTTATATATTCTTCCCGGTCTTCACCGAAAGGCAGGAAACCTGCAATCAGCAAATTTCCAATACATTTATCCTTGTCAAACGCTTCGCCATCCTGATCTACCCATTCAAACATGGGGATCGGGCCCATATCTTCCAGCTCTGCCAGAGCTTCCATCCGGTAATCCAGTCCACCTTGCAGGTAAAACCAGGAACCAAGTGGCAGGGCAACTAGCACCAGAAATAGCAGACTGGTTTGTAGCACGCGTTTGATCGTCCATTTAGGTTTGCTCATCACATTGATTTTGTTCTAAAGGCTTCGCCCCAAAACACCCTTTTGGGAACCCAATACTACAATAATGGAGAGGAATTGTTGTCTGATGGGGGTAAAAAAAATCAGGCGTAGAAAATGAATGCTACGCCTGATCCTGTTTTCTTTATATGGCAGTCAATATTAATGCTCTGCCTCAAGAACTTTCGTGTCTGCATCAATATTCAAACTCTCCTGTCCTTCAACATATTCCTGATTAAAATCTTTGATCTGCTGTCTGCGTGCGCCCCAGGAACCGCCTTCCTGAAAGAAAGCGATAACGGCCCAGACAAGGAGCAGCGTAGGTAGCAAAACGGTCATCGCCAATGACTTGATTTCATAACGCATGTGCATGAATTCATAGACAATGAAATAAGCCTTGTACATACTCAATCCGATCATCAAGGGATACATGATCAGTTTTGGAAGCTCAAATCCATGGATCAGGTGTCCGTTTCCAAGCAGTGCAATACAAACCTCCAATAAGGTAATTACTCCGAGAAGGATCATTCCCTTAAATACTATCTTCTTTGATTCTTCGTAGCTATGACTAGACATTATGGATAATTCTTTTATTCGTTTGGAATAGGATTACAGAAGGTAGAATACCAGAAACACAAACACCCACACCAAATCTACAAAGTGCCAGTAGAGTCCGATTTTTTCAACCATCTCGTTGCCGTTCCGGCGCTTCACATAAACTCCGCTGGCAACGTTAACCATAATAATGGTTAGAAACAATACACCAGAGAATACGTGGAAGCCATGGAATCCGGTAATAAAGAAGAAGAGTGCTCCAAATTGTTTCGGACCAAACTCTTGCTCTCCTAACTTACCGCCAGCGGTTTGGTAGGAACGCTTAATCCATTCACCATCCTCTCCTTTATGAATAAGATACGGATCGCCAGCAGCAAAGGTTTCTGCTTCGACACCTGCTGCATAGGGATGCCCGTGTGTATCAACAGTATAAACACCTCCTTCCGAATGTGTACCGAATGGATTCGTTGTTACAGATACGCTTTCTCCTTTAATCAGAGTTGTCCATTCCCAGGCTTGACAACCCAGGAAGGATAAACCACCAATGATGGTCATCAGCATCCAAAAAACAACGCCTTTAATATTTTCCCGATGGCCTTCCTGCACGGCACGTACCATCGTAACCGAACTGAGGATCAGAACGAAGGTCATAACAGTTACAAAGATCAGTGGTGCATCGTGTATTCCGCCCGGAAAGGTGGAAAACACAAAATCCGGTACCGGCCAGGTAGGCATGCTAAAGCGCAATGCCCCGTAGGCAATTAGAAAACCGGCGAAGGTAAATGCATCAGAAAGCAGGAAATACCACATCATGAGCTTACCATAGCTCACATTGAAGGGCGATCCCCCACCTGTCCAGGAAGCTTCCTGGTCAGTATCTACATGGTGGTCAGTTACAGTATCTGTAGCCATTCGTTTTTGTTTATTTAGGACTGCAAAACAAAGAAAATCAGCAGATATACCCAAAGGAAATCAACAAAATGCCAATAAATTAAACTCATCTCGAAACGCAGTTTCCGGCGCGGTGTAACTTTAAAGGGCAAAACGATTGCATGTAATAAAGCTACAACCAAAACAGCGATTCCTCCTAATACATGCGCAGCATGCACTCCGGAGATGAGGTATATAAACGATCCGGAAACCGGACCGGATATTGGTAATCCGATATCATACATAGCCACCCATCCCTGATATTGCAGATAAACAAAAGTCAATCCGAGTATCAGAGTAGCGACCAATAATGACCGATACAGCAGTACATTTCCTTTTTTAAAGAAATAATAAGCACTATGCATCGTCAAACTACTCAACAGGATTACGCCTGTATTGTAAAAGAACATATCCGGTAATCGGAACTCCAGCCAGTTGCCGGCAGCTCGTCTTACCACAAAAGCACTTGTAAAAGCAGCAAACATCATCATAATGCCTGCCAAAGCAGCTAAAAGTGCAAATTTCTGTGGATGTATCTTATTCCGCCCTTTCTCTTCTGTTTTCACTGCCACATCCATCTAATTATATTTTATCCAGTAGCAAAACTGTTAGGGCTAAAGGCAAATATAGCAAGGAAGCAAACATCAGTTGAAGCGCCAGCTTGCGAGCGGGCTCCCGATATAATCTCCAGCCAAAATATGCCAGCACTGCACCTAAAACAGCTAGTGCTACTACTGTGAAAATGCCACTAACTCCCAGGTAAAAAGTAACTAATCCGGCTGGTACGAGCAGTAGGGCGTTGCCCATGGCATAAAGTCCCAACTTAGAATGCGGCTTCCCGTTTTCTTCCGGAATAAAGTTAAATCCTGCTAATTTATATTGGTCAAATCCAAGATATCCAATTGCCCAAAAGTGCGCAAACTGCCAAAAAAACTGGATGCCAAAAAGAGTCCAGGCTAAGGCGGTCAACTGCCCTTCATACGCTACAGCACCGATCAACATCGGCATCGCCCCCGGGATCGCTCCAAGCGTTACCGCAATGGATGACACGCGTTTCATGGGCGTATAGACAAAGGCATAACTTACCATCGCTAAGGTTCCCAGAAATGCAGCCCACACATTGAAGAATGCCAGAAGCATAATCCCCATCAGACTCATCAACCCGGCAGCCATAACACCTTCAGATACCGTCATACGTCCGGAGGCTATTGGCCGATCGGCCGTCCGATCCATAATCCGGTCGTAGTCTTTTTCCAGTACCTGGTTCAAGGCATTGGAGGCCCCCGTGATCAAAAAACCACCTGCTGCAAGAATGGCCAGACCAAGCCAGCTGAAGGTACCTGTTGATGCGATCGCAAAGGCCATGGAAGCAGAGAATACGACGGTCAGGTTTAAGCGGAATTTCACCAATTGCTGGTAATCCGCTATTTTCTGACCGAATATCGATCTGCTTAATTCCTTAGTGGTTTCTGTCGTTCTTGCCATCTTATTGGAAGAGCCTGATATTAATGTACTTCTTCTGACTCACCTTCCTGAGGAGGTAAGATCTGAGGAATAAAATCTTTTCCGTCTTTACCGTAGTCATATGCCCAACGCTGTACGCTTGGCAATTTGCCCGGCCAGTTTCCGTGTCCCGGACGAATTGGTGTAGTCCACTCCAAAGTGGTTGCTCCCCAAGGGTTCCGGGTGGTTTGTTTTTTACCGTACCAGATGCTGTAGAAGAAGTTAATCACAAACAACACTTGTAGTGCAAATACTACAATTGCTGCAATGGTGATAAACTGGTTCATCGTACCAAAATGGCGGAAAGTTTCGAAGCTGTCGAAGCTGTAATAGCGACGAGGAACACCTGCCATACCCAGATAATGCATTGGCCAAAAGATTGCATAAGCACCGATGAGGGTACCCCAGAAGTGCAAACGTCCGAGGGTCGGATTCATAAAGCGGCCAAACATTTTCGGATACCAGTGGTAAATACCGGCAAACATACCAAACATCGCTGCAACACCCATTACAATGTGGAAGTGAGCTACAACAAAGTAGGTATCGTGCATTTGAATGTCGATAGCAGAGTTACCCAGGAAAATCCCGGTCAAACCACCGGAGATAAACATAGATACAAAGCCTATCCCAAAAAGAGAGGCTGCATTGAATCGAATGTTTCCTCCATATAAAGTACTGATCCAGTTAAATACTTTAACCGCAGAAGGTACTGCAATGATCAGGGTAAAAATTACAAAGAAGTTGGAGATGAATGGATTTACACCAGACATAAACATGTGGTGTGCCCAAACAATAAACGACAGGAAGCCGATTGCCAGAATCGAAAACACCATCGCTTTGTATCCAAAGATCGGCTTACGTGCATGTACCGAAAGTACTTCTGATACAATTCCCATCGCCGGCAGGATAATAATATATACTTCCGGGTGGCCCAGGAACCAGAAAAGGTGCTGGTACAAAATCGGGCTACCACCCGCATGCTCCAGCGCTTGTCCGCCTACATAAATATCATTCAGGAAGAAGCTGGTACCCAACTCCCGGTCAAAAATCAATAAGAGGAAGCCGGAAACCAACACCGGGAATGACAACAGACCCAGAATCGCGGTAACAAAGAATGCCCAAATTGTCAGTGGCAGACGCCACATAGTCATGCCTTTGGTACGCAAATTCAATACAGTAGTAATGTAATTGATACCACCAAGAAGCACCGAGACTACAAAAAATACCAGTGAAATAGTCCATAAGGTCATCCCTGCCCCCGATCCGGAGGATGCCTGAGGCAACGCGGAAAGCGGCGGATAAGCCGTCCAGCCACCGGCAAAAGGCCCGGTACTTAAGAACAGCGAATAAAACATGATCACACCGGCAATAAAGAAGAACCAGTAGGATAACATATTCAGGAAGGGCGAAGCCATATCACGGGCACCAACCTGCAATGGAATAAGGAGGTTACTAAAGGTACCCGACAAGCCCGCAGTCAATACAAAGAATACAATAATAGTACCGTGCATGGTTACCAGTGCATAGTAAAATTCAGGTGCAAGCTTCCCAACCCCGGCTTCACTTATGGTAATCCATTTACCCAACAATGGTTTTAACCAAGCCAGGCTTTCTTCCGGAAAACCGAGTTGGAGACGAAATATCAAAGACATTCCTCCACCAATAAGTGCCCAGATCATTCCTGTAATCAGGAATTGCTTGGCAATCATTTTATGGTCCTGGCTGAAAATATAAGTATTGACAAAATTGGACTGATACTTATCGCCATGGTGATGATCGTGAAAATGATCATCATACCCAAATTCTTCAATGAGAACATCCTCATCAATTCCGGGAGCTATGACCGTTTTATCTATGGTTTCCATAAGTGGTAAAGCGTTTAATCCTTGAATTAGTTAGAGAGATAAAATCTGGAGTTCAGTGCGACGATTCTTAGCCCGACCTGCATCCGTATCGTTCGAATCAATCGGACGGGAAGACCCATAGCCTGCTGCAGCTAATCGACTGCCGTCAACATTCAGCTCATTTACCAGATAATTATACACTGCCATAGAACGCATTTCGGAAAGTGACTGGTTTGCAGCTGCATCCCCTGTAGCATCCGTATGGCCTGCTACTTCAATAGTCATTTCCGGATATTTGTTCATGGCTTCAGCCACATTTTGCAATTCATAACGGGAAAGATCCGTCAGGTTTGCAGAACCGGTTTCAAAAAACACATAATCCAGACGAACAATCCGATCCGCAGCTGTTTCAGCTGCACGTGCGCTGGTTAGTTTATCATCAAATTCCTGTTTCCGCATGGAAACTTCCATATCCAACAATTGCCCTTTAAACGGATCATCCGAAGAATTCCGAATAGAACTCATGTAGTAGGATTGCTGCTGAGCCAACCAGGCGTCGTATTCTTCCTGGCTGACAATGCGTACAACCCGACGCATACTATAGTGCCCACTACCACATAATTCGGCGCAAGCCAATTCAAACTCAAATGTTTTCCAAAGTGGATCACTTTTTGGATCATTTGGATCAGAAGGAAGTTGGTATTCCGGATATTCCTTCAAGCGCTGACGATATTCTTCAGAAGTAATTTGTGGCTCAAATATGAAATAGGTTGGCATACCAGGTACTGCATCCATTTTCACACGGAAGTGTGGCATATCGAAATTGTGCAACACATCACGCGCGGTAATACGTACCCGCACTTTTTTCCCAACCGGCAACACGATTTCCGATGGGTGAATATCATCCAGGTTGCGCACATCGTTCCAATCCTGACCAAGGGGGTTTAAACCATTGATTTTCTTGTAATCACGGGCACCCAATTTACCATCGGGGCCGGGATAGCGCAAGTGCCAGGCAAACTGATACCCGGTCGCTTCAATCTCGGTATAGTCCTCTCCTTCTTCAATATCTGCCATCACATCATTCCAGGCATCCAGACCACTGATCACCAGGAAGGTCATGACTACAGCCGGAATAATTGTCCAGATTATTTCCAAACGATTATCGTGCGAAAGAAACAGTGCCTTGCGGCCTGCACGTCCGTGATATTTGTAAGCAAACCAGAACAACAGGATATGTGTTAGTACAAAAACGATTCCTGTAAAAAACAGGGTTACCGCAAATAACCGATCCAGGCTACTCCCATGTACGGAAGCGGATTCATGTGGACCATAGCCCAACATATAGTTTTTGTAATAAATTGCTGTTGCAATACAGAAAACCAAAAAGGCTATTAAAAAGGCCATTCCGATCATACCAGATCGACGGTTCGTCTTGAATTGCATCTCCTCTTCTCCACGAAGGCCATTGGCCAGCTCGGTAACTTTACCGATCTGAACGACCACTACTGTTAGAAGAACGATACATGCCAGTCCCAATAAAAAGGTCATGGATATTTGAATTTAGTCAATTCGAAAATTCTTACCTGCAAAAATATGTCTTTATAACACAGCCATCATCCGACCGTTTTCAAATCCTCCTTATCTGGAAATATTCTAAATAAGGAAAATTATTTTTAAACGTGGTGATGAATACTTTCTTCTAAGTACGGGTCATGAGGCGGCGTCAGAGACGCTTTCTCAAATTGTCGGAAAACCACGAAAAGGAAGAAAGCCAGGAAACCCAGCATGGTACCCAATTCCAGAAATCCGGGAAGTGTAAACCCGCTCACAAAATCAGAACCATGACTTACTGCTGCATGAGCGGCATCAACCATGTGTTCTCCATGTTCTGCTCCCTGATGTGCGGCATCAGTCAGGTGCTCGGTAGCCTCACCATGGCCTCCAAGGTGATTGGTTGTTTCCAAAACACCTGGTTTGATCATGAGGAAATAATCCCACCAGTGACCAAAAAACACAAACAAAGAAGTGAGGATCATGGTACCATATTTCCGTTTGTTGTCATTCCGCATCAAAATGAGGAAAGGCAACAGGAAGTTCAGGAACAAGTTTCCATAAAACATCACCGGAAAATGCTCGCGGCGAACATGGAAATAAATGGTCTCTTCTCCCACGTTTGCATACCAGATCAACATAAACTGGCTAAACCAGAGGTAGGTCCAGAAAATACTGAAGGCAAACATATATTTACCAAGGTCATGGAGGTGATTCTCCGTAACCTGTGTCATATAACCTTTAGATTTTAGCCAGGCTACCATCAGGATAGTCAGTGCCAGACAGGCAACAAACCAACTTGCTGTAGCATACCAAGCATAAAGCGTACTGTACCAATGGGCGTCAACAGACATGACCCACTGCCAGATCATTGCAGCACTGGTAAATGCCCCAATTGGCAAAAACACAGCAGCAACCACTTTTTGGCGGCGGTGGTAACTAAAATCACCGGTAGATCCCAGCATATCTTCAGCCAGAGACAAAGCCCGTAGGCGCTGGCGGAAAAATATCCAGGCTCCAACAATGATCAGGGTACCAAAAGTGTACCAATACTTGTTCAGGAACGAAGATTTCTGAAGAAGAATCGGATCCGCTTGTACGGCTTCCTCATCTGCCCAATGGTATAAGTGGTGGCTATTCGTCCAGATGCCAATCATGAGGATTCCAAGCATGACCAGGCCGGGAATCAGAAAAGCTGAATAAGCTTCCCAAACCCGTTTGAATAACACGTACCAACCTGCATAAGCATTAATAAATACAGCGATCACAAACAGGGATATGAAGGCAATTCCTGTGAAGAATACTGTATTATGCAAAAAATTAGACCAGAAACGGGCGTGAGCAGGCTGAGCATCCATAAAAAATGTCAGCAGCAGACAAAGCACTCCCAGCCCCATGAAGGCTAGCAGGATCGTTTTATGTCTGGATTCAAATGTGAATTGATTCATCGCGCTTTATGGTTTAGGCAGCGTAGTTTTTGTTTTGTTATTAGTGGTGCTCTCCGTGAGCTTCTCCCCCTTCAGCCGGAACTTCCTCTTCCATCATGTGCTCCTCCTGCTGTACAGCCATTTGAGCTACACTGGATTGCGGCGTTCCCGCAGCCGGGTTTAGCGTATTTGCAGTTTCAGAATATTCCATATTCAGCGCTTTAGCCTGAAGGGTACGGATATAGTGAATGACCTGCCAACGCTCTTCATAAGAAAGCTTATCGGAATATCCGCCCATTACGTTTAATCCGTACATAATAGCGTGATAATAGCGACCGTTGGTGGAACTTGCGAATACATCCTGCAAGAAATTCGCAGGCTGCGCCGGATATTTACCGCCTTCGTCAAAAGTGGCCGGATTAGGATCCCGAACCAGATACCCGGCTCCGTCGCCTTTTTCGCCATGACAAATGGCACAGTAAATCACATAGAGATCCTTACCCCGGGCTAAGCCGGCATCCGTAATAGGAAACGGGTTCTCAATGATTTCTTCCTGAGCCCTGATTCGTTCTTCCGGTGTATCAGCATAGTAATAAGGTACATGCCCGTTGAGCGGAACAGAAATTCCGGTCTCTGGCGAACTGGTTGTGCGGCCAGCTGCATTCATGCTGCTGGTTCCGGACCATCCGCGGGGAATGGTTCCTGCAACCGGATTGCGTGGCATGGACATAGGCTTAAGCTTGACCACACTGGCACTATCCCAGGTATTCAGGAAATAATAATTATATACATTGGCCTCGTAGGCGATCGAATGCGCCATGTCCGGCATGTATTCGCTACCCTCATTATTACCTCCAGGTTGCTCGCAAGCAACCAGCAAAAAGGTCAGAGAAGCCAGTATTCCGATGTTCAGTTTATGCATCTTGATGGTTTTCAGATGTGTCGGGCAAAAAGCCAAACCGTCATTTTACCAATTAAATCGTCTTCATATTAATTTCCGAGGCCCCTGAGCTACTCAGGAATCCACGCAACTTATCCACCTCCCCTTCCGCAGCAGCGGTTGCATCAAACGCAATACAGAACTTATCATCTGTAATACGATCATCCAGGGTCGGGTTTTTCACACCCGGCCACAGGCCACAGATGGTGTAAAAGGTTACTACCATTCCGACTGAAGCAAACAATACTGTTAGCTCGAAGGTAATCGGAATGAATGCAGGGGCAGAGAAATAAGGCTTACCCCCAAAAATGATTGGCCAGTCTCGGGTAAAAACCCAGGTCATAAATCCAAATCCAAACAAGCAGCCGATGGTTCCGTAAATGAAACCGGCAATGTGAAGCCGTGACTCCGCAAGTCCTAACAAGGGATCTAACCCATGCACCGGAAAGGGCGAAAACACGTCCATGATCTCCAAATGTTGATCATTTGCCTGCTTCACCGCTTTGAGCAAATCCTGCTCATCGTCGTAAAGTCCGTAGAGAACGTCTGTATTATGATCTTTCATCAGATTAATTCTTCACTTTTAGATTTAGTGTGCTTCTTCCGCATGTGTGTGCTTAGGCGCATGCTCCCCAACATATTGATCCCCGGCTGCTTTGAGAATACTCTTCACCTCGGCAATGGCAATTACCGGTGCCACACGCACGAAGATCAAATAACAGGTAAAGAATAAACCGAGCGTTCCAAGGAACAGGCAAACTTCTACCCAGGTCGGATAGTGATAACTCCAGCTGGATGGGAGATAATCCCTGGCCAGTGTGGAAGTGATAATCACAAAACGCTCAAACCACATACCGATATTGATAAAGATCGACATGAAGAAGGTGATGAAGATGGACCGACGGAACCGTTTTACCCAGAAAATCTGAGGCGTAATTACGTTACAAGTCATCATCCCCAGATATGACCACCAGTATGGTCCGAGTACCCGGTTGTAGAACGCAAATTGCTCATATATATACCCGGAGTACCAGGCAATGAACAACTCTGTGAGATACGCAACCCCTACCATTGTACCGGTCAACAGGATTACTTTATTCATACTCTCAACGTGCGCGAGGGTAATATAGTCTTGTAGATTAAGCACCTTCCGGGTAATCACCATCAGCGTTTGTACCATCGCAAAACCAGAGAAGATCGCACCAGCCACAAAGTATGGCGGGAAAATCGTGGTATGCCATCCCGGAATCACAGAAGTAGCAAAGTCAAAGGATACAATGGTGTG
>JAGQWR010000098.1:0-180 GCA_020437105.1 Saprospiraceae bacterium | reverse complement strand
CAGAACCTGTCCAACCAAAGGATACCGTATTGTAGATCCGACGACGAAGCCCCGTTGCGCGGTCCCGTACGGTAGCAAAGTCAGGTACTAAACCTGTGTACCAGAACAGGAGCGACACGGTAAAGTATGTCGAGATCGCAAATACGTCCCAGAGTAGTGGTGAGTTAAAGTTTACCCACA
>JAGQWR010000097.1:16110-30493 GCA_020437105.1 Saprospiraceae bacterium | reverse complement strand
GCAGGAATAGCGCCTCCATTTTCGGCTACCATCAGCCGCATTTTTTTTATCTGCCCAGCCATGCCCAGGGCTTCCTTTTCCATTGCATCATCTGCATGCCGTTTGGCAATATTTGTTCCAAATCGAATCAGGAATCCCGGCAGTTTGATATTCCGAACATCCTCTGTTTTTTTATGAGTACGGTAAAATTGATTTACGGTGTGGGATTGGGCCTTAGAGATAAAAGGTGTAAGGAAGGCCAGCATTAGGGTGAACAGGAATATTCTCATGAGGAAGGTCTTTTGAGTGATCAGAATGGAAAGAGCGGGGCGACACGGATGCCGCCCCTTTCTTCCTTGTTTGCTAAAACAGCTTGGAATTTTTGGGCGATTTATTTGTTGTTTTCATCGTTATCATCATCGTCCCCGTCTTCAAAGGCTTTGGCCAACTGGCCAATTTTTGAGAGGTCAATGTTGCCTACAAAGCTCATGAGTACAAATTCGTCCTCGCCACCTACCAGTAGCAGCAGTTCGTTGATGGTGTCACCGCTGTCTTTTACCAGGAATTGGACATTCTCTCCGTCGGCGGAACGGATTTTCATAAGCACTTCATATTCTTTGGTGCTGATGGTACTTGTGGCTTCTTCATAAAGACCTGCCACATCCTCTTCTGCAACGAGAATACGAAGACCTTTGAGTTCTTTTACAACTTCCATAACCGCGTCAATCTCCTGATCTTCCAGGTCGAGTTCCATGCGGCCAAACATGTCAAACATTTTACCACTGATGTAAACTACAGTGAAACGTTCGTCTTCTACATACTTGTTGAAGTATTTGGAAATAGCGTCTGCATCTTGTGCTTGTACGAAATTAGTTGCAGTAAGGGTGAACAGTAGTGCGAAAATAACAGCCAGATTTTTCATGCTTGCCAACTTTTTGATAGTTAATAATTTTGAGTTTCGGGTATTAATACTCATGCTATATGGTGCGTTTCTGCGGCCATTTTTCTTGTGTATTAATGAATAGGATCTTTCATCCGATCCATATTGACTATTTCAGTTTTTACTTTTTTCTTGCCGCTGTTGAGCTTTTGAGAAAGCAGGCGCAGCGCAGCAATAGTCTCTTCCATTGCTTCTTCCTCCGTCAGCCCGTTTTCGTACGCCGTCCAGTCAATAGCCTGAGGTTCGGAAACGGTTGGTGCTTTCGGATACATAAACCATAGTCCGAATCCGAGGACAACAGCTGCTGCGATACGGAGCAGATATTGGCGCATTGGAACTACACGAGCCTGTGGTTTTTCTTGTAGTTTTTGAAGCAACTTTGCTTCAAAGTCAGCAGAAAGTGTTTCTGCTTTCATTCCACGCAGGCTTTGGAACAAACCTTGGTGTTGCTGTAATTCGGGCGCTACTTCGTTGCCGGAGAAATACGCTTTCAGGGTGCGTTCTTCCTCGATGGTCGTTTCACCGGCATAGTAGCGATCCAGTAGTTTATTTATTTCGTTCGTTTTCATGTTCTTACTTTTTTCAGTGCGCAAGTTGGGTTTGTTCAATCCAGTTTCTCATACTTTGACGGGCTCTGAACAGATAAACTTTCACCTGCGCCATAGGAATTTCAAGTACTTCGCTGATTTCCTGATAACTATACTCTTCGATGTCCCGAAGGTGCATCACCAGGCGTTGTTTTTCAGGGAGGCGACTCATGAGTTTTTGAATATGTCCCATAGTGTCGTTACTTTCAATTTGTTCGTAGGGATCAGCATTTTCTGATTCTACAGACCAGCTTTCTTCAATTGGGCTGGATGGTACCGGCCGACTTCTCAATTTATCGATGGCCAGATTTTTTGTCACACGAACAGACCAGGCTTCCAGGTTTTCAATTCCTACCAGATCAGCTCGTTTGTTCCAGAGTTTGATAAATACTTCCTGAACCACATCCTCCGCTTCAGGAGTATTTCGCAAAACCTGATTAGCTGTCCGGAAGAGCCGATTTTTGTAGGGTAATATTTGTAATTGGAACTCTTTTATCTGCATGACACCACCTTGACGGGAGAGATGAATTTATTGTTACAGAAGATCAGAATTTTTTTCGAATTTTTTTTCGAATAGCCTGCCTGAGGGTATTCAGGATTAGGAGCAGGCCACTAAAACGCTATCTTTGCCGTTATACATCAAGCAAATTTTTTCTGTGAAGTTGTTTAAGAATGCCTGCTGAGGTTTTGGGAATTGAATTTTCATTCTGATAGAGGCTTTTTTGAGCCGCATAGCAATGCTGCGTGGCGATACTTCTGTAAAAGACTTTCAGGTTTACCTGCTCTATGGATTTTAAAAAACTGGACCGCCTGCTAGTTACGAGTTTCCTGCCTCCCTTTGTGGCAACTTTTTTTATTGCCCTCTTTGTTTTGGTGATGCAAACGCTCTGGCTCTACATTGACGAAATTGCCGGCAAGGGGGTAGGTTTTTTCCTCATGGTAGAACTCCTGGCTTATATGTCGGTCTCCATGATTCCCCTGGCTCTGCCCATTGCCGTTTTGGTTTCTTCCGTCATGGTCATGGGCAACCTCTCCGAAAACTATGAACTTTCCAGTTTTAAATCTGCCGGGATATCGCTTGAGCGTGTCATGCGTCCATTG
Source organism: Saprospiraceae bacterium (assembly GCA_020437105.1). GTDB lineage: Bacteria > Bacteroidota > Bacteroidia > Chitinophagales > Saprospiraceae > JAAEZH01. The sequence goes on along the minus strand of JAGQWR010000097.1, from coordinate 27,886 downwards.
TTAGGCGTTGTATTTGTGATCACCATCTTTTCCTTCTTTTGTTCGAATAATTTCATTCCGGTATCCAATTTAAAGTTCCGAAGCAGGTTGTATGACATTCGGAAGCAAAAGCCAACCCTCAATATGGAGGAAGGGCTGTTTAATGATGACTTTAAAGGCTATTCGATCCGAATCGGAAAAAAATCGCCTAATAATAAAACCATATATAATGTCCTGATCGTAGATTATTCCGAATCATCTGATGGCCGGCTCGCTGAAATTTCAGCAGACAGCGGCGAAATGTATATCACGGAAGATGAACGCTTCTTCATCATGCAGTTGTTTGAAGGTTTTCAATATCAGGAGGGGAGTGTAGGCAGTGGCTCATCCGCAAAAACGCCGTTTATTCGTACTCATTTTCGCGAGTGGCGCAAGGTGTTTGATCTGAAGGAGTTTGAAATGAGTCGAACGGATGAAGACCTGTTTAAGTCGCATCAAACGATGCTCACAGTCAGCCAGCTCCATGAAGCTGTAGATTCCATCGAGATGTCTATGCAATCCCGGATTGATGATATGCAGGGAAATGTACGAAAGGAGTTTTACGTTTTTCGGGAAGAAGACCGCTTAAAGCGAAAGGAGACAGATACTACCCAACAGATAGTCAGGCAGGTTGACGAAGGAATAAATACAGCCAATGCCCCACCAGAAGAAAGAGCAGAGGTGGGAGGAAACCCCGAAGCTGTAGGGCGTAGAGGCAATGCCATTCCCCAGGCAAAGTTGGACCATCTGGATACACTTACAAGCATTATCAACACCTTTCCGGTATTTAAGCATAGTGAGTTGTATAATAAAGCAAAAAGTTCTGCAGGTCAGATTTCGGCTCAAGCCGAATCTACGATCCGGAGTTTAGAGCGAAAACGGAAAGCCCGGGTTGATCATGTATTTGAAATGCACTCTAAGTTTAGCATGGCTGTAGCCTGCATACTATTTCTGTTTATTGGGGCGCCAATGGGGGCAATTGTTCAAAAAGGCGGATTTGGGTATCCGCTCCTGATTGCGATCATATTCTTTATGGTCTATATGATCCTGACCATCTTCAGCAAAAATATATCGGAGCGTTTTGTTATTGAGCCCGGATTTGCTGCCTGGTTGTCGTGTATTATCATGTTTCCTTTTGGGTTTTTGCTGACTTACCAGGCCATGAATGATTATAAAAATGTAGTGTCTTCGCGGCTCACCAGACCGATCGCCCTGCTATTCTATCGCTTGTTTCCTAAAAAAGAAAAAGTGAAACCGACCTCAGATTCATGAAAAAGGTATTATCCGAAAATAAGCTATATTTTATCTGCTTTCTGGGCTTTGCTTTGATTGGAGGGGGCTTACTACTTTATATGAGTCAGGGAGATCTCATTTTTTGGGCAAGCCAAAATCGGACAGCCTTTACCGATTACCTCTTTATTTATGGTACCCGGATGGGAGAGGAGCTTGTTTATGTGCTGCTTTTTGTCGGATTCCTGTTTTATCGGGTGCGCCTGTCGCTTGCGGTGGCTGCAACCGGTTTGCTAACGATGGGTATTAGTTTTATCTCCAAGTCTTTTTTTTTGCACGACCGGCCGGCTCTTTATTTTAAAAAGCTGGACATTCTGGACCAGATAAATCTTGTTCAGGGTGTCGAATTGCATACCGGTGCAACCAGTTTTCCTTCCGGACATACCATGTCGGCTTTTGCCCTTTTTGGATTATTAGCTTTGCTCTTACCAAAGGAACGCAAGAATTGGTCACTGGCCTTATTCGCCCTGGCGCTTTTGGTGGCCTTGTCGAGGGTTTATTTGGTGCAACATTTTTTAAAGGATATTTACCTCGGTGCCTGGATGGGTGTATTCATTTCCCTCCTCCTTTATTTCCTACTCACCAGGCGTTCGGAAATGCAAACCCCGGAACACTGGCTTAACCGGCCTTTTTTTACATTTAAAAACCGATTGTTTTTGGGGCGACGAAAGAATAAGCGGGTATGAAGCGTGTGTTGATTTATGGTCTTTTTTTTCTTTTTACCGGAAAGCTCTTTTCTCAGGACACCCTGCTTTTCCTCCCGGACGTAGAGGTGTTTCCTGAGTCGGTCCAATTTAGTCCCTATGTTGAATCCTGGGAGGCGGATTCCAGCGAAATCCAAAAGTACCGGGGACAGGATCTTTCAAGTTTACTGGAATCGCAATCAGGCTTATTAGTCCGATCTTATTCTCCCGGTGGTTTGGCAACACCCTCCGGCAGAGGAGGTGCCAGTCGGCATACAGTTATTACCTGGAATGGATTCAACCTTCAGAGTCCGCTAAACGGCACTTTAGACCTAAGCCTTTTTCCGCTGGAGTTTCTGGAAGCTGCCAGCTATCATGCAGGCGGAAACAGCAGCCTCTACGGAAGTGGCAGTTTCGGTGGTAACCTGGTTTTGGAAAGTGAAGCACGTTCGGAAACCGGTTGGCATGTTGGGGTAGGCACCAGCCTGGGGAGTTTAGGGCTTTTTCGTCCTTTTGCAAAAGTCAATTTTGGCAGTACCAATTACGCTGGCCAGGTGCGGGTATTAGGGAGTACCAGTAATAATGATTTTAAAATTGAAGGTGGTGACCGGCAGGAAAATGGAGCCCGGAGAGACTTCTTAATCAGCCAGGAAAATACCTGGAAAATCAATTCCCGGAATACCTTAAAGACCTTTGCCTGGAGACAGGTGGTAGATCGACAACTTCCTTCCAGTCGAATCAGCAGCAACCGGGAAGAATACCAAAAAGACAGTATCCTGCGAATCGGAATGGAATGGGAGAAGCGGGGTAATAACCAGATCCATTGCTGGCGACTTGCCCGAATAGGAGAGACCACCGATTTTGGAAGCCGGATTATTCCCTCCAGTATCAATACATTTTCCAGTTGGGTTGGGCAATATACCGGATACCTGGCTTTGTTTCAGCGCTCAGGCCTGCGCTTTGGTGGCCAGTATCGCCTGAATCAACTGAATGGCGATGCTTTCAATCAGCAAACGCAGCAATTGCTGGACATTTATGCAGCCATTGATTATCCATCCCAAAATGATAAATGGGATTATGATCTTGGCTTTCGATTACCTGTTGCTGATTGGAAAATTTACTGGCCTGCCGGGCACCTGGGGATTAGCAGGGTGTTAAAGCCCGGGCTCCGGCTAAAATTTGGATCAACATACAATTTTACACTGCCTACGATAAACGACCTCTATTGGGTTGATAATTTTGGAATTGGCAATCCCAACCTTTTACCGGAACGGAGTTGGGGACTTGATCTTGGATTGAATTTCATCAAAACGGATTCAAAAAACTGGGATAACCAAGTGCAGCCACGAGTATATTCGCAGTGGACCTATAATTGGATTCAATGGCAACCTGACGGTTTTTCCGGTGCCTGGTCTCCTTACAATATTCAGTCGGTGTGGTCTCGGGGCATAGACTGTCGTATCTCCTGCACCAAATCAGAAAAATTCTGGCATGGGGGGATTGAAATACTGGTCAGTTTAAGTGCAAGCGAGCTGCTTGGAGTTGATTCTTTATTACTGGATAAAAGGTATCAATTAGCCCATCAACCCAAGTTTCAAAGTAGTTTTCAGTTTTGGGTGGGATATAAAAGCATGCAGTTTTCATACAGCGATAAATTGATCGGATCCAGATATGAGTTTATATCGAGTAATCCAGCCAATAAGCTTGCCCCGCAGTATCAGGGGCGGCTTCAATTAAGTGTGGACAAAAAGTGGAAATACATTGGATTAGAATCCTTTGTTCGAATCGAAAATATCTGGAATTCATATACCGAGCTGTTTCGGTACTTCCCGGTGCCGGGCAGGCAATTTGAAATTGGATTTTATGTTAGCCACTGATCTCCTCCTCCTTTATTGAGGTTGTTTTAAAATACCTCACTGGTTTCCGGAAAAGCCTTTTCACTCCACTTTTCGTTTTTTTATCGCCCCATAACGCTGCTATGCAGTTCAAAAAAAGCCTCCATTGGAATGAAAATTCAATTCCCTGAGCCTCAGCAGGCAATCTTAATCAACTTCATTCTTTACCTTCGTGTCAGTATTGGTCCCATTTAGGGGTTAAAAGGGAATCAGGTGCAAAACCTGAACTGTTCCCGCAGCTGTGAGTCTGTATAATATCTGACCAAAATGCCACTGTCAATTTTGATGGGAAGGCGGCCAGATCAGACGAGTCAGAAGACCTGCCAACACTGGTTCCGGAATTCCGGAATCTACCAGAATCTTCGGGTAAAAGATTGGGGTAAAGAAAATTCTGCTTTGGCCTGCCTGGTCATGTAGCATCTCTTTCCCTTATTTTTTGTATTCTTTTTCTGGTTGTACATTCCACTAATCGATAGTGGATATTTTATTTTAAATATCTGTTTTACAAGGATTTATTGTCCTTTAATTAAAGTAAAAAATGATGTCAACTAATCTCTTTCGTTTTTTTGTACTGCTGCTTCCTCTTAGCGTATTGCTTGGCCTGAGTAGCTGTGATCCGGATCCGGTGATCATAGAACCAACACAGACCAGTTACGGAGCCGGGTTATTCATAAGCAATGAAGGGCCATTTATCTCCGGAACAGGCACACTGACTTATTATGATCCCCTGTCGGGAAAGGTAAGTCAGACGATCTATCAAAAAGCCAATGAGGGAAAGGTACTGGGTAATATCCTTCAATCCATGGCCTTCTTTAGGGGGAATGCCTATCTGGTTATCAATAATGCAAACACCGTAGTGGTGGCGGATGCTAGCACATTTGAAGATAAAGGAAAGATTGCAGGACTCGAATTACCTCGTTTCTTTTTGGGAATTGATGATTCAAAAGCCTATGTCAGCCAGTGGGGAAGCACCGGAACAAATAGCGGAATAGCAGTGGTTGATTTACAATCCAACGCAATTACGAAGCAGATACCTCTTGGGCAGGGAAGCGAACGGATGTTGCTTGTTGGGGGCCTGGTTTATGTTGTGAACGAGGGCGGATTTGGCCGCGATTCCATGTTGAGTGTTATTGATCCGGCTATAGATGAGGTCTTATTTGAAGTCGAAGTTGGCGAGAACCCAACTTCTCTGGTGGCAGGAGCAGATGGAAGTATCTGGACTATTGGCCGCGGATATACGGCAAACTGGTACGACCCCAATGATCCGGCCAATATTTCCGGACAGCTTTGTAATGTATTGGCGGATGGCTCTGCCAAGTCTTGTATAAGTATTCCGATGGGCGCAACAGATCTTGTAATAGACGGAAGTGGCACCTGGGTATATTTTGTAGCCAACAGTCAGATATTTCGGTACCCAACAGACGGCTCACAAACAGTACCGGAATTATTTTATCCTGGATATTTTTATGAACTGTACTGGGATACCAGCCGGGATTTATTGCTGGCAGCAGATGCCCTTGATTTTTCCAACCCTGGCAAGGTGCTTGAAATTGATGCACAGGGCAATCTGGTTGGGAGCTTTGAGACGGGTATTGTACCAGGTTATATTGTACAGAAATAAGATCCTGGCCTGCTAGTTTTTTTGCTGCCGTAATTTAAAAGACCAGGTAAGATGTGTTTCTGACACGATGGTGCCATCGGCCTTGGTGCCAATACTTTTCATGGTAATAGTTTGGGCTTCACCGGTAGAAACAGCTTTTTCCACAAGTGCTGCGACTTCCTGGCCTTGCTGGCAGGTAAAAAAGGTAGCTGCATCTGCTTTTTTAAAAAACACGGTGTGGACATCTGTTACCAGCATTGAAACGGAAGGTTTATCCTGTAAGGCGAGTGTGGCTAAAAGTCCGGTTGACAATTCGGCAACGGCACACTGTGCGGCAAAATAGGTAGAATGAAAGGGGTTTTTTGTACGCCAGCTATAAGGCAGGCGAACGATACAGGCCTGTGGGCTGAGTCCCATTACACGCGCTTTCCACCAAAACATACTGGGTAGTTTGGTGAGAAAGTACAAGCGCATTTTCCAGGGAATATTGACATCCCGAAGGTATTTTTTTGTAGCCGGGCCGAAGGATTGGGGATCTCTCATGTGTTGGTAAACTATGGCCAACTCAATCATCCTGTCGGAATGATGCCCGGCCGCTTTTTAAATCATCAAAATTGCCTTACTTTTGGGGCGTCCTAAAAATAGGGCTTCCAAAATTACAAAACCACTAATTTCCCGCAAATGAATCTTCACGAATACCAGGGTAAAGAATTGTTGAAAAGTTATGGCGTAGCCATTCAGGAAGGCATATTAGCAGAGAGTGTAGAAGGAGCAGTAAGTGCATTTAATAAACTTCGAGAGGAGACAGGTACAGCCTTTGCAGTTGTAAAAGCACAAATTCATGCTGGTGGCCGAGGAAAAGGTGGCGGAGTGAAGTTGGTGAAAAACGAAGCGGAACTTCGCACGACTGCCGGAAATATTCTGGGTATGATGTTGCGTACTCCACAGACTCCCGGCGGAATGGAAGGTCCGGGCAAGCTGGTTAAGAAAATTCTGGTAACAGAAGACGCTTATCGTCCTGATTTTGACGCCTGTAAAGAATTTTACGTGTCCATTCTAATGGATCGCGAACGCAAGTCGAACGTCATCATCTATTCCACCGAAGGGGGAATGGATATTGAGGCTGTTGCTGAAAACACACCTCATTTACTACATAAAGAATACATAGATCCGGAACTGGGTCTGCTTGGGTTCCAGACCCGTAAAATTGCCTTCAATTTGGGCCTCTCCGGGAAAGCATTTAAAGAAATGGTGAAGTTTATCTCCAAACTTTATAATGCATTTACCGGTTCGGATTCTTCACTCTTTGAAATCAACCCTTGCCTTAAAACTGCTGATGACCGTATTGTAGCAGTTGATTGTAAGGTAACCCTGGATGATAATGCTCTGTTTCGGCACCCGGATTTGGCAGCGCAACGCGATACTGATGAAGAAGACGCCACAGAAGTTGAAGCACGCAGCTACGGACTAAATTATGTGAAACTCGACGGAAATGTTGGCTGCATGGTAAATGGTGCCGGTTTGGCGATGGCAACTATGGATATCATCAAACTATCCGGAGGAGAACCAGCCAACTTCTTAGACGTCGGTGGAACAGCCGATGCAGCCCGTGTGGAGCAAGCATTCCGGATCATTTTGCGGGATCCAAACGTAAAAGCTATTCTGATCAATATTTTTGGAGGTATTGTACGTTGTGACCGGGTAGCACAAGGTGTGGTTGATGCCTATAAAAACATGGGCAATATCGAAGTACCGATTATTGTGCGACTACAAGGAACCAATGCAGATATTGCAAAAAAGATCATTGATGAATCCGGTTTGGCAGTACATTCTGCCATTCTGTTGCAGGAAGCAGCAGACTTGGTGAAAGAGGTAGTTGGGTAGTTGGATTTCAGGTTATTGGTTACAGGTTACAGATTAGAGTTTACAGGTTATAGGTTACAGGTTTGAAATAAATCTCTATAACCTATAACCTCTAACCTATAATCTCAAAAAAAAAACTACCAACGGATCAGGGCTGATCCCCAGGTAAATCCGCTGCCAAAGGCTGCCAAACAAACCAGGTCACCTTCTTTTATTTTTCCGGCTTCCCAAGCTTCGCAAAAAGCGATTGGTACAGAAGCGGCAGTCGTATTCCCAAATTTTTGGATGTTATTCCATACTTGTTCATCCGTGAGACCCAAGCGTTTTTGGACAAATTGGCTTATCCGTAAATTAGCCTGGTGAGGGATAAGCATATCAATATCTTTCGTGCTCAAACCCACTTCATCAAGTGCCTCGTTGATTACTTCCGGAAATTTCTGGACGGCCATTTTAAAGACAAACTGGCCTTCCATATTCGGGAAGATCTGCCCATCCTTCAGCATCTTGTCGGTGATAAAAATCTCTCCGTATTTCTGGTCATAGTCGTAGCCAAAGTCGTATTCTTCTTCCATTTTATCCAGGTGGTATCCACCATGTGCTCCCGGGTTAATGAAGGCTAGTTTTTCGGCATAGGTGCCATCCGAATGCAATTTGGTAGTCAGGATACCCTGTCCTTCTTTTTCAGATGGCTGCACCACAACGGCACCCGCTCCATCGCCGAAGATCACTGTTACATTGCGCCCCCGGGTACTGAAGTCCAATCCCATAGAGTGCATTTCGGATCCTACCAGCAGGACGTTTTTATACATGCCGGATCGAACAAATTGATCAGCAATAGACAATCCGTACAAAAATCCGGAGCATTGATTACGGATGTCCAGCGCGGCAGCTTCTTTATGGGTTATTCCGAGTTCTCGCTGGAGTAAGACCCCACAACCTGGGAAATAATAATCCGGGCTCAGGGTAGCGAAAATAATAAAGTCAACATCCTCTTTGGAAATGCCGGCACGTTGGATAGCTACTTCAGCAGCACGGGCTCCCATGGAGGTGGTCGTCTCCTTGTGTTTGGTACCATAGCGTCTTTCCCGGATGCCGGTTCGTTCCTGGATCCATTCATCGGAAGTCTCCATGACCTTGGAAAGGTCATCATTGGTTACAACAGTTTCCGGCACATAATATCCAATGCCTCCTATTTTTGATCTTATCATAGTAGGGTTGATTTTTAGCAAAGGTAAGGATAAATGGCGTTTTGCCTTTTTCTCAGATCCTTGGATTCAGGCTGACCAGATCATTTTGCAGGGCATAGATCACGAGGCCTGCAGTATTGCGGGAATCTGTTTTTTCCAGCAGGCGATTCCGATGTCCGTCAACCGTTCTGGGGCTGATAAAAAGTTTTTCTGCGATCTCCGTGGTTGTGCATTGTTCGCAAATCAATTGGAGTACCTCCATTTCCCGGGAAGAAAGCTCCTGACCCGGAATGATTGGTTTCGTTTTTATGGGTGTTTGCAGATGTTCGCGGATGAGGCTAAGCACTTCTCCTGTATAGTAAAATCCTTTCTGGTGGACCTCCCGAATAGAGGTGGCTACGAGATTGGGATCTGCATTTTTAGGTAAATAAGCTGAGGCACCTAATTCAATCAGGTGTATAATGTATGACCGGTGGTAATGAGAGGAAATGATAATGATCCGGATCTCCGGAAATTCTTTTTGGAGGTCTGGTGCAGTTTGGATACCGGAGCGCACAGGCATTTGAAGATCCAGCAAGAGGATATCGGGTTTTTCTTCAGACAGGCGAATCCGTTCCATTAGTTCGGCGCCGTTTCCGGCCTCAATAATAATTTTGAAGTCGGGATTTTCTTCCAGGATGAGAATTAATCCTTTACGGAATAACATTTCATCATCAGCAATGGCAATTTTTATCATAGCAGGGCCTTTCGGTAGTACGTTTTCAGGATGTCAGGCAGTCAAATGGGGCTTGACGATTGCAGGATTTTATTTAGAGCGTTCAATTTCGACAAGTAATATAGTGAATAAGCCGAAAGTAATAAAACAGACAACTTATTGGTGTATTCGATTAATTGGTAATTCTCCGAATATACGCCTTTGTCCCGGATCCGATTGCTGATTCATATCTGATATTTAGGTCCAGTACAAGGAGGCGGTGTTCTATACTGGACATCCCCAGACCCGAAATATTCGGAAGTTTTGTATCAAAGCCTTTTCCGTTATCGGAATAATCAATTTCTATACCCGAATCACCCATTCGGATTTCCAGTTTCAGGGAATCTGCATCCCCGTGTGTAATAGAATTTTTTATTAATTCCTGTAAAGCCCGATAGAGATGAATACCCTGGGAACCAGGGATTTCGGGCAATTCGGAAGCAATAAGATGCAAATCCAGGTGTGCCTGACCGGAGCCGTTTACTTCCATACCCAGTTCCTGAATGGCGACCCAGATACCCAATGATTCTATTGTTGGAGGAAGGAGGTCATGCGAAATGTTACGAGTAGTTGTAATGATGCCATTTAATAAGTCGCGTGTGTCCTCGAGGATTTGCGGTCCTTTTGTTTGGCTATCTAATTGTTTTTCCAACTGGTGCAGGTACAATAAACTTACATTGAGCTTTGAACCTACATCGTCGTGGAGATCTTTAGCTATCCGTCGGCGTTCATCTTCCTGCGTTTGTAAACTTTGCTTGTTGAGAGCAAGCTGATGCGCAATTTTCAGTTCCTGCTGCACCAGGTTTTCCTGAAGGATGCGGCGTCGGGTAGCCATATAAAAAATAACCAGCAGCAGGGCAAGCAAGGCCATGATCCCTATTGCTGCGCTGATCATCCAAATTAATTGGCCACTGGAAATATCCATAGGATTTTGCTCTTAAGTTTGGCTGGACGCAGCCGTTTCAATTGTATTAGACCTTGTCTGTAGGAATGCCCTTATTATGAAGAATTGTAGGATCATATTCAAAAACGCATTGGCAACCCATAAATGGCGTTGCTTAGAAATTTCAATAACCTCCAAATATGGTCCAAACATAAAAATAAATAAGCTGGCACATTCGTAAATAAACAGCGCAGGTAAAACAATGCGAATGAACTGCCAATAGGGGGTATCCAGGCCATCCGGATTGGTCAATCTAAAAAATGCAATGGCTCCACAAACGATCACAAGCAGGTTTGCGACCGTATAGGCATAGGAGTTGATTGAATTGAAATCCTGAATAAATAAAGAATTCAGGATGCTAAATAGTACAGACAACGTAATAAACAGGTAGAGCGTTTGGCTGGAATCACGTTTCTCTTTCCTGAAAACCGGACTAAAAAACAAGCCCAGAAAAATAATTTTCAGCGGCGTATAAAAATGGAGGAAAAATAAATTTGAAATTTCCAATCTGGCCAGCAGGAAGGATCCTGCTTCTGTAATACAGGAAACTACCACAAACCAGCCAAACCAGCGGATGGTTTGTGGTAGTTTCCTGTATTCTCTAATAAATATACTGACACTGAAAAGTAAGCAGCATACTATCAGTATAGATAATACTCTGGAAAATATAACTCCCATATGTTGTTATGCCTATCTATTTACACTCAATTAAGGAATTAATATTGCCACAGTCAGGCGGACAAGGGGAGGTGAAATCTGTAATTAATCCGAGCATATCGTTTCCGTTTGAATCAACACCTACAAAAACCAACTTCAGGCTGTCAACAGGGCCATCCGTACGCAGACCAAGATATGCACGCAGGTTTTCAACACCGGATAAAGAAACCAATTGTGTAACATCCAGCTCCGGTATAAAAAAGCCATCTGCCTTAATCGCATTCCATTGTGATAAAGAAACGCCATTGGCCATATAGGATTGAAAGTTGCAGATATATTCATTCGCTGTTTCGAATGAAATCGTATCATGTGGCGGATCATCCCCTTCGCTCGCAGTAAGAAGCTCGTTTTCCGTACTGGCTGGTGGAAGTGCTGGTGTTTCCTGGTTTACATTTTCGCCGGAAGGCGCACAGGAACTGATTAAAATTGTTGCCAATGCCAACAAAATGGGATAGGTGTATCGCATTACAAGAGGGTTTGGTTACGTGATGTAATTTACTCGGATTGCCAGGATGGTGTTATTCACCACTTTTCCTTTGGCAAGGTAACTTTTCAAGTCTAAACAAGCAAATAGAAGGGATAAAAGGAAATGCCAGCGCGTATAAACACCTGTTTGTATAGGTATTTATACCTGTTGACGGATTAAGGTAAGTTTGCTCTGAAATTTAAGTAATGGTTCAATTAGATTTGCTTTAGGCTTAAAAAAACAGGTGTACACACAAGCCATCTTCGAGAAAAACGCACGAAATCAATTGAAATTTGCCAGAAGGCAAATCCTCCTTTGTTTATATACCCAAACGCAAGTGGTTTGGGCTTTTTATCTTTT
>JAGQWR010000097.1:2430-16091 GCA_020437105.1 Saprospiraceae bacterium | reverse complement strand
CTTTTTACGTCCTACTTCGTTAAAAATACTCGCCATAGCTAAGGCTATGACTGTGTTTTTTGCCTTGTAGGCCAAAAAAATAAAGTTGTTAAAATTTCCCAAACCACTTGCGCTTGGGTATAGAACCATTTAATTAACCTTAAATATCGTATTATGGATGAACCATTCGTTGGCATGATAAGCACTTTCGGCTTTGATTTTGCTCCCAGATACTGGATGAAGTGCGACGGTCAGCTGCTGCCGATTACCCAGTACCAGACCCTGTTTTCATTGATTGGGACAATTTATGGTGGCGATGGGCGTACTACCTTTGCGCTCCCTGATCTGCGTGGCCGGGTCGCCCTTCACGAAGGCCATGGACCCGGTCTTTCGGACCGCGTAATTGGGCAAAAAGGAGGCTCAGAGAATACAATGCTTATTACGAATAATTTGCCACCACACAATCATGGTGCTACTGTTGGAGGCTCTGTACAAATGCCTGTTTCTGCTTCAAGCGGAAATACGGATAGCCCTTCTGGTGCTTATCTAACTTCCACATCAACTGATTTTTATGCAGATACCGTTGCAGCAGGAGAATTCTCCGGAGCCCTTACATCCAACCTTTCTGTTACGCTTGGTATGACAGGAGGATCAATGCCAGTAAATAATATGCAGCCATATCTGACAATTAATTACTGCATTTGTGTTAACGGAATTTACCCTAGCCGAAGCTAGAATGCCAGGTTTTTACATTATTAAATTGAATAAAAACAACTAATTATGACACCTTTTGTCGGTCAAATACAAATCTTTGGTTTTAACTGGGCACCACGCGGATGGGCTCTTTGTGATGGCCAATTACTCGCAATCTCATCAAATACAGCTCTTTTTTCTTTGATTGGAACCATTTATGGAGGTGACGGTGTAACAACCTTTGCCCTGCCGGATCTTCGTGGCAGAGCGCCTATTCATGAAGGCAATGGCCCTGGACTAAGCTCGCGGAAAATTGGTGAAAAAGGAGGGTCTGAAACGACCACGCTGACTGTTAATAATATGCCTTCGCACAACCACATAGCTACTGTTGGAGGTTCTGTACAAATGCCTGTTTCTGCTTCAAGCGGAAATACGGACAGCCCGTCTGGTGCTTACCTGACAAGTACTTCAGATGATTTTTACAACGATTCAGCTGCAGCGGGTGAATTTGCAGGCGCACTTCAAAATTCGCTAACTGTAAATGTTCTGAATACAGGAGGAGGTATTCCTTTCAACAACATGCAACCATATCTGGTGGTTAATTATAGCATTGCTTTACAAGGAATATTCCCATCCAGAAACTAACATCGCTTTTATGAATTGTGGTTGGAATCCGAATCCGGATTCCAACCCTCTTTAACTTTATGATTTATGCCATTTATGACTCCCCTCTATTTTATTGATAAAAAAAAGGCTGTTCAAAAACTGGATATTTCAGGTGAAATAATCAAAATCACGGATGATGGATTTGGGGTTGCCGTAGCAGCCTGCAATTCCGGGCATTTGTGGGTAATTCGAAAAACAGGAGAACTCAGTTATTCAACAGACGAAAAAAATTGGACGGATTTAAATTCCAAGAGCCTTCGATTTCGGAAGATTGATACAACTCCTCAAGGAAATATCATCGCAATGGGAAACGATCAATCCCTTTATGGTGTCGAGAAAAATGGCCGCATTATGACCCTGGCCCCGGCAGGTATTTATTCTGATTTCTCCGTTGGAGCAGATGGCAGCCTGTGGTTTGTGATAAGCCAGGTCGGCGATCGCGAGCATGTATTGGCATTTACTAATTTACAGCAACTTACCCCGCAGCCAACCCACTATGGCGCGCTGGGAAGGAAGGTTGCAGCTGGCCAAAATGGCCAGGTTGGATTTATCACACTGGGTGGAGAAGTAGCATCCAGCAGTGCTTTCGCTATGGGGAGTTTGAGTTCAGATGCCGGAAAAAATTTTGCAGCTGAAATTTGTTTGGATTCACATTCAGGCACTTTTTTTGTTTTGGAAGCCAGTAATCAACCCAAAAAGAAAGCTGCTAAAATTTGGTATTGGAACCCTGTTACTGATCGACATAATGATTGGAAAGTATTGCCGGGTGTAGAAGCTCTGTCCATGTCGATTGCCTAGTCCGGATCACCACTCAGCTTTTTAAGGGTCGGAATTTTCCGGGAGACGGAGTTTTGCTTTCGCGAATCCGAGATACTTTTCGCCGGCTTATTCCTGGATGAAAAAGCCACTGACTTTTGCCTGTAGGTTACAGATTTTTCGGGTGATTACACCTTACTGCCTAAAAAATTGACCAATAAGTCAATTTTTTACTTTTAGAAATATCCCCAGTTTATTTTGCGAGTTTGATTCCCTACCTTGCCCCTGTTTTTGGCTCGCGAATGGAAGTGGATATGAATTTAATTCAGGCAAAAGAGGCCTTAAAAAAATATTTTGGATACGATACTTTTCGCCCCATGCAGGCGGAAATTATTCAACAGCTGGTAGATGGATCAGACGCGCTTGTCTTAATGCCAACCGGTGGCGGCAAGTCTATTTGTTTTCAAATTCCTGCCCTGATTATGGAAGGAACCTGTATAGTGGTTTCTCCTTTGATTTCTCTGATGAAAGATCAGGTGGAAGGTCTTCGATCAAATGGAGTGAGGGCTTCCTATCTTAACAGCAGCCTGCGTATCACTGAACAACGTGCAGTAGAAGAGGAATTCATGAGTCAATCTCTGGATCTCTTATATGTTTCCCCTGAAAAATTACTTTCCTCCGATTTTATCCGACTGCTGCGATTGGCTAAGATCAGTCTGTTTGCGATTGATGAGGCGCATTGTATTTCCAGTTGGGGACATGATTTTCGGCCGGAATACACGCAGTTGGGTTATTTGAAAAAGGAATTTCCAGCCACTCCATTGGTTGCACTAACAGCCACAGCAGATAAGCTTACTCGAAAAGATATTATGAAACAGTTGGGCCTGAAGGGGGTAAAACCCTTCATTGCCTCTTTCGACAGGCCCAACTTGTTTTTAGAATCCCGACCCGGCCAAAAGCGGATTGAGCAAATTCTGGAATTCATTAAAGGCCACCGGGATCAGGCCGGCATTATATATTGCCTTTCCAGGAAATCTACTGAAGATCTGGCCGATAAACTAAAAGCTCGAGGTTACAAAGCAGTCGCCTATCATGCAGGGCTGCCCGACGGCATCAGAAGTACCGTACAGGAAGATTTTATCAATGATCGGGAATTGATTATCTGTGCCACAATCGCATTTGGTATGGGCATTGATAAATCAAATGTGCGCTGGGTGATCCATTACAACCTGCCCAAAAATCTAGAAGGATACTATCAGGAAATTGGCCGATCCGGCCGTGATGGCTTAAAATCCGATACCTTATTGTTTCACAGCTATCGGGATTATACCGTTTTGCAAGACATCCTGAAACAAAACGAAGCGAAAAATACGGATGTGCAGTTGCTGAAACTGGAGCAGATGTACAACTATGCCACAGCCTCCGTTTGCCGCCGAAGAATTCTGCTAAATTATTTCAATGAGCTGAGTACCGAAAATTGCGGCAATTGCGATGTATGTCTGAATCCGCCGGTTAGAATCGATGGTACGGAAATTGCCCAAAAAGCCCTATCTGCTATTGCCCGTACCGGCGAACAAGTAGCCATGACCATGTGCATCGATATTCTGAGAGCCTCCGGTCGACACGAATTGGTTAGTAAGGGCTTTGATCGCATTAAAACCTACGGAGCCGGCCGGGATATTTCGTACCCGGCATGGCGCTTTTATATAGAGCAACTATTACAAATGGGACTGCTCGATATTGCGCTGGATGACCATCAAAAACTAAAACTCACTGAAGCAAGCAAACAGACGCTTTTTGAAGGAGAGGTTGTTTCTCTGGTGGAATGGGCAGAAGCTAAAAAAGTCAAGACAAAAAAAGAAGAACAGCCTAAATCACAGGCCGACGAACTCTTTGAAAGACTCCGGAAACTCCGATTGTCAGAAGCCCGAAAGCGGAGTATTCCGCCCTATTTGGTTTTTTCAGATGCCTCTATAAGAGACATGGTTGAAAAACGGCCTACCAGTGATTCAGAAATGCGCACCGTACAAGGGGTCGGTGATCGGAAATTGCAATTATATGGCGATATTTTTATGGATGAAATACGTTCATACCTCAAAGAAAAGGCAGCCAGCGGTTCTACAATTAAAGGGGCGTCGCAATTGCTCAGCCTCGAAGCATTTCAAGCAGGACAGAGCCCGGAGGAGATAGCTGCCAGAAGGGATATTACACCCGGAACGGTTATTGCGCACCTCCTGAGTTATTATGAAAAAGGAGAGGATCTGGATCTTTCCAGCCTCATCTCCGGCGAAACCCTCTCTGCTATTTTAAAGGTGCTGCCCAATCAGGAAGAACCCTATCGGATGAAGAATATTTTTGAAGAATTGGAGGGACGCTATTCCTACGACCAAATCAAAATAGCATTAGCTTATTTTTATCGGGAAGTAGCAGGAAAGGAATAAGAAGGTTTCCATACTTTTGCAGCTAAACAATGGCGCATGCAACTGGATAAAAATGCAATCCCCGAAACACACTTTGAGCTTCCTGGCCAAACCGCTTTTTATAAAGGAAAAGTCCGGGATGTTTATACGCTGGAAGACGAGCGCCTGGTGATGGTTGCTTCCGATCGGATTTCTGCTTTTGACCATATCCTGCCCCGGGCTATCCCCTATAAAGGACAGGTGCTTAATCAGGTTGCCGCTCATTTTCTGGAAGCCACGCGCGATATTTGTCCGAATTGGCTGGAGGCAACGCCTGATCCCAATGTGGCTATTGGAATCGCCTGTTTACCTTTCCGACTCGAAATGGTGATCCGCGGATATTTGACCGGACATGCCTGGCGTACCTATAAATCCGGAGAAAGAATGCTCTGTGGCGTGCAAATGCCAGACGGTATGAAAGAGCATGATCGTTTTCCGGAACCCATCATTACACCGGCCACTAAAGCTGATGAAGGCCACGATGAAGATATTTCGGTGGAAGGTATTTTGCAAGCCGGTTTAGCCACTCCGGAGCAATGGACTATTTTGGAAAAATATACCCGGGCTTTATTTCAACGAGGTACCGAGATGGCCGCCGCTCGAGGACTGATCCTGGTCGATACAAAATATGAATTCGGTTTGCACAATGGAGAAATTACCCTGATCGACGAAATCCATACGCCGGATAGTTCCCGTTATTTTTATCTGGAAGGATATCAGGAACGCCAGGATAGTGGAGCAGGCCAAAAACAACTCTCCAAGGAGTTTGTGCGGGAATGGTTAATGGACCACGGTTTTCAGGGTCTGGAAGGGCAGCTTATGCCTGAAATGCCCGATGACTTTGTAGAGCGTGTATCAGAACGTTATATCGAGCTGTATGAACGGATGACCGGCCACTCCTTTCAACGTGCAGATACTTCCAATATCCTAAACAGGATAGAAGGAAATATCCGCACGTATCTTGACAATTTAGCGGATTAGTGTTACTGAACCGATTCGTTTGTAGGTGCCATTGGGTTGTAAAACGCCTTTCCATTCATTGCCATCCTCAAACAAACCGTATATCTTCCAGACGTAAACATCCTGAGGGAGGATCTCCCCATTGTGGGTGCCGTCCCAACCAACAGCCGGCTGGCCACGGATTAATTCAGTATTCTCCCAAATCAATTCGCCGTAAGTAGAGAAGATCTGCAGTCGATACTCCACAAGGCCAACGCCTTTTGGTAAAAACAGGCGCACCTGCGGATCGCCCTGTTCCGGCGTAAGCGCATTCGGGACAAACAAACTTCCAAACGGCGTGGGCGTAATTTGAAGAGCCGCAGTATCCAGACAGCCATTTTGATTGAGTGCTACCAACAATATCTGCCGGACCCCGTTTTCTGAAAAACGATGGGTCGGATTTAGGGCCTCCGAAACGCCTCCGTCGCCAAAATCCCAGAAATAGGAGTCCGCATTTACGGTTTGGTTTATGAACTCCATAATGCCGTTTTGACCATCCAGATAATCAAAGGCTGCGATGGGAGCACTGAGTATCTCCAGGGGAACCGGTAACAGCAAGGTGTCTGCACAGGCTGATCCAAAAGAGGCAATGAGGCTTACATCATATTGACCACCTTCCTCATAAGTATGTATCGGATTATCCGAATTGCCGGTTTGGCCATCTCCGAAATTCCAGTAAAAGGTATCCCCGACGGAGAAATTCTCAAAACTGATCTCTTGTGGCGAACAGTAAACCGTATCCTTAAAGGCGAAATCTGCCAGGGGATCGGGAAAGATCTGAATGGGTGTACTCACATTATCTGCACAGCCATATTGATTGAATACATTTAAGATTACCTGATAGTTTCCCGCCTCTTCATAACTGTAGGATGGGTTGTTGAGGTTTGATTGAATAGAATTTCCAAAATCCCAGCTAAAGCCATCCGCACCCTGACTTAAATTGCTGAATACCACATTCGCCGGAAGGCCGCAAAAGGTATCCTGCACAGTCGAAAAATTGGCTACCGGATTCGGCCAAACCTGAATCGGACTGAGCGTAATTTCATCCGAACAGCCAAAGAGGTTGCTGACCAACAGGTTCACTTCATAAGTCCCGGGTTCCAAAAATAAATGGGAGGGGTTTGGCTCAATAGAACTATTGTTGTCTCCAAAATTCCAAAGGTAAAAATCGACTCCTTCCGATTGGTCTTCAAACGAAACTGCGAGCGGGGCGCAGCCGGAGAAATCATCGGCTATGGCTGCTGCTACAGGAGCTTCCTGGATGGTAATTGTTTCGCTAATAATCGATTCACAACCAGTAAGTTGCCCTGTTCCGTTTAGGGTGATTTGGTAAGAACCAGGCCCCGGGAATTGGTAAGCCGGATTGGTCTCAACAGACAGGTCTCCGGTGCCAAAATCCCAGCTGCTCGAGGAAAGCGGATCGGAGTTATTTACAAATTGGATAGGAATGTTTTCGCATAGCGGATCCTCCCAAATGAAGGCTAATGTCGGACTGGGATAGACCTCAATATCCAGGGTGGTGCTGTCTGCCCCACAGGCATTACTGGCGTATTGGATGACCGTATAGAAGCCACTTTCTTCAAACGTATAGGTCGGGTTGATCTCTTCGCTGGTATTGCCATCGCCAAATTCCCAACTGATATACGTACCCATGCCCGTGTAATCTGTAAACTCTACCGTGAAGGGGGCGCAGCCTTCGGTATTACTCGCATTAAAAAAGGCCGTGACCGCTTCGGGGTGAACCACCACCTCCTGACTGAGGGTGTCGGCACCGCATTGGTTTTCGGCAATCAGCGTAATGGTGTAATTGGTGATGGTCGTATCGGTTGTATAAGTTTGAATGGGGGGTAGGGAGTCTGAGGAAAAGTTGCCATTCCCCAGATCCCAGAAAAAACTTTGTGGACTGCCCACGGTTATATTGTTGATCGCCAGCAGCAGGGGCGAACATCCGGTGTCAACCGTAAATCCAAAATCGGCAATTGGCAAAGGGTGTACTGTAATAGTCTCTGTCCATGCATCGGAGCCACAGGCATTCGTTACCAGTAATTCAACCTGATAGGTCGTGTCATTAATTCCCTGTGCATAGGTGACTTCCTCCAGAGGTTGCTCCTCATTGCTGAAGAGTCCGTTGCCGAAATCCCATAAAAAATTGAGTTCGACGCCTTGGCTGGCATTGGTGAAATTAACAACAGCGCCGGAGCAATCTTCTATATTATCGGGTTCAAAATCAGCCATTGGAGGGGCTGCGATTTGCACCTCCATACTGGTATCCCGCTGACAGCCAAACGCGTTGGTGGCGAGCAGGCTTACCGTGTAAATACCTGTTTGATCATATAAATGTTGGGGATCCTGAAGCGCAGATTGGGTCCCGTCTCCAAACATCCATTGGTAATAAAGCGCATCGGGTGTCTGGTTGATAAATTGGATGGGCTGGTCTATACAACCAAGTGCCGGTGCCTCAAAGTCAGGTTCCGGTTTTGGTTTTACGGAAATCGTTTTCGGGATCTCAATACTGCATCCTGTTTGTGGGTCCTGATAAAAATAATTGATTTGAAACTGCCCAATGCCGACCAGCGTCGGATCAAAAATGCCGTTTATGGGATCAGAGATTCCGGGGCCACTCCATTCACCGCCTATTGGATCATAGCCGTTTAAGGTAAGTGGACCGCCATCAATACAAACAGTCTGGTTTGGACCGGCGGTGGTGAGTGTGAGGTCCACAATTTGAATCCGTATGCTGTCCATGACCTGGCAATTTCCGGCACCGACGGTATAGTACAACCAGTGCGATCCCGGATTAGCCAGGCTGGGATCGAAGGTTGTACCCGTAAAACCCGGACTATTGCTGGTCCAGTTACCTCCTGCCGGAGAAGCCAGATCGGATAATAGGATGGGGGCATCTTCCTGACACACAAACGTGTTGGTGCCCGCTTCCACATTTTCCGGGGATATAATACCAATTTGAATCGCCGTAGTGCCCGTACAATTACTGGAGTCGGTCAGGCTATAAGTAAGTGTGTAGGATCCGGGCCCAGGGGTTTGCGCCGGATCAAAGAGTCCGGCGGGATTGACCACGCCCATTCCAGCCCAGGACCCTCCAGCCGGATTGGCTGCAGGGAGCATCACAGCACCAGGCGTATAACAAAAGGCACTATCAGATGCCACGGGCTGAGGGTAGTCATTAATGACAATTTCCAGCGAGTCGCTGTCGCTGCAATTGTTGTTATCTGTAAAAGTATATAGGAGGTTGAAACTTCCAGGTCCCACCGTTTGGGGAGCGACTTCATTGCCGTTCAGGATACCAGCAGGGTCGGTCCAGCTTCCGCCGGAAGGCGATGTATTTAATAGAACCGGATCGTCATTCGCGCAAAGCGTAATAGGAGGAGGCAGCTGTACATCCGGAAAGGGGAGTACAGAAACCGTGGTTTCACCCTGTACAAAACAGGCACCCGATCCAAAATCGTATTGCACGATAAAATCACCTGGCGAGACGCTTGTCGGATCAAAAATGCCATCGGTACTGATGCCCGTACCGCTCCAGGTACCATTGGGCGGATCAGCCTGCAGCTGGATTGCCTGTTCATTACCACAGAGGTTTAGCGGGTCGGAAAGTACCAGTGGTTCGGGCATCTGAACATCAAAGGTATCCGTCCAGAAGGTATCCCCACATCCGTTTGAAACCAGTAAATTAACCGGGTAAGAACCTGGGTTTGTGTAAACGATATCTGTCGGAAATGCCGAGTTGGAGCTTGTTATCGAGCCCCCCGGAAATTCCCAGGAATATTGGTTGATCGGATTGCCGTTGGAGTCATAACTCATATTGCCGGCCGAAAAATTGAGGGTAGCCATCAGGCAGGAATCGGGTAGGGGAAGCGGGTCCACAAGTGGCGGACCAAATACCACAATGGTAGTGTCCCAGCTCAGTGTTTCGCAGGGGTTGGAGGCAAGCAAGAGTATATCATAGGTGCCAGCTTCCGCGAAAATTATTTCAGGTTCGGTGGAAGTGGAATCTGAGCCCGGACTGTAATACCAACCCGTAGATGGACTGACCGACCAGCTGTAAGTAACTGCCTCCCCGGAAGAGTTATTAGTCAGCGGAACAGAAACGGGCGCACAGCCGCTATTGCCCAGCGTATCGATCGCAAGGCTTGCATCAATAATGGGCGGCTCGAGGATGGTGATAGACTGACTGATTGTAAACGGCCCGCAGGCAAAACTGACCACCGTCATTTCAATCACATAAATGCCCGGTGTTTGAAAAAGAATGATCAGCGAGTCGGAGTTGAAAATATTGCCGCTTACGATCTCCCAATCTACGCCGGGCACACCACCCAGGATATCCCAGGAAGGGGCCAGTACATCAATGCACTGAGAGGGGTTGCCACTAACCACCTCAATATTCACGGAAGTGTTTTCAAATTCAATCTCGGAGCCGGCACAAAAGCCATCCGGGAATATTTCAAAACTGACATCTGGCGGCTCACTGACTTCAATCGGTTCGATGGTAGCAGTGGAAGAGTTGCAGGGGTTGGAGGCAACAATTTTGATGTCGAAGGCATTGGCGTAATTGCCGGTACTGGTCGTCACGCCGCAGGAACTTTCCTCAAACGTATAGATAAAGGATTCCGGCAGACTGTCCTGAGGGTAGGATTCGATGAGTACACCATTTACATAAATACTGTATTCGGTACCCGGCGGATTATTGGACGTATTTGTAATTGGAAATTCAAGCGTTGCCGGCGCACAGAGTCCGACCGTATTTCCCGGAATAATAAGTCCGATAGAGGGATTTCCGCCATTATACAGCGTGTAGAGTTGGGAGAAAATACAACCATTCTGGTGCGTTACTGTAATGAATATGTTGAAATAGCCGTATTCATTATAGGTATGTGAAATCGTATTTGTCTGCGAAAATGTGCTATTGTCGAAGCTTTCGGTGGGGGAGTTGTCGCCCCAGTTGATTTCGTAGAGGATGTTTTCGCTAAAAGTTTGGGAGGCATTATAAATTTCGAGCGTCAACAATTCATCTCCGTTACAGGCTTTGATTTCATTACCGATTAATTGGGTGATTCCCGGGGGGACGCCAATGCTTGGATCCGGTACGGCGAGTACCGTAATAAATTGGCTGCTACAGGAATCACTGTTTTCGTATAATACTACCTGGTAGGTTGAATCTTCAAAGGATTGCGGGAAAGAAAAGTTGGTAATGCTGCCATTGGCGTCAATGTTTCCATCGTTTTCGAAATCCCAGTCCCAACTGCTGCTTGCCGGATTATCTACCGTAAACTGGACACTTTCTGTAGCGCAAATGGTATCGCTGGAAACCGTGAAAGTACATTGGGCAGAAAGTGTGTAGAATGATATGCTGGTTAAAAGAAAAGCTAAGTAAAACTTCTGTTTCATGGACTGCTTCTTTTGATGGATTGTAATTTGTTTGCTTTCTCGGGCTTTGCTGGGTTTTACAGTTTTAGAAAAAACTTTTACAATCCAGGATTTTTCTGGAAGACGAGCGGCTACGTCCCCGGGCACCTGCGGAGGCCGGAAATACAATCCGGAAGGTGAGTTCAAACACACTTCCGGCGGCTGCGCTCAGGCCGGTATTATTAAAATCAGCGCTCAACCCGAAAATCATACTGGGCTTCTTGGGATTTTCCCGTCCGCCCGGATTGGTTTGTCCGCCCACCGATACAATCAAGGCATCGGTATGCGTGCCATCCGGTGCGTAGTACTTGTTTTGATAGAATAGACCCAGGTGAAAATGATCGAGCAGGGTGTAGAGTCCGACGGTGCCCACAGTCAGACTATTTGGGAAGTTGAGGAATCCGTAGCCTTGCACATCAAATTTGAAGTTGGGGCTGATCGCAATTTCTTCGCCAACACCGCTTAAAAAATGAACCGGGATTATCAAGCCACCGTGCAGGGTAGTTCGGGGGGCGATAGCAACATCCCGGTTCAAAAAAGAATCGCTTCCTCTTGCAGATTTGTTGAATAACTGAGGCAGGTGGTTCATACTGAAACCCAAGTGCGAGCGGATCTGGCTCAGGCCTTTTCGTCCGGATCGCAAGCTGGTTTCGGAGCGCCAAACCATGCCGAAGTCAACATCTCCGTATAATATATTTTCGGTAGCCGGTACGGCACTGCTGGCAGAAACTACCCCAAAGACCGGGTCAAGCTGGTCTGAGAAGACCAGTTTATTCCAGTCGATGGTCTTTTGTACCAACCGGCCTTCAAATCCGAAATGAAAATTGTTTTTTTCGCCGGGGATGGTATAGGAGAGTGCCAGCCCGGCTTGTTGGGTTGTCAGTGCCCCTATTCCTTCCTCATCGCGCATCAGATGCAGGCCCAATCCCAGTCGGACGATTGGGATTTGCATTTCGGCTGTAAGGCCATAGGTTAGAAAAGCCCGATCTACACGCAGCCATTGAGCGCGGCTTACGCCGGATACTGCCACGCCTCTGTCCAATCCGGTGAAGGCAGGGTTGAGGTAAATGCGATTGGCATAAAATTGCGAAAACGAGGGATCCTGGCTCCAGGATTTTGGAGTCAGACAACAGAAACTGATAACAACAAATAATACGGCCTTCCACCGGCACGTGGGGAGTAAACGTGATTGCATAACGTGTGTGTAATCGGTTTTTGAATCTCGGGTGTACGGAAAAGTTTCCGTTGCGTTTTTTGGGTGGGTAGCAAATCACATACAGAAAAAACAAATAATGTTTTTCCTAACCTGTTAAGGTCAACATATTAGTGTTTGTTCGATACATCGAACAAAATAATAGAGATTACCCGGAAATGGGTATGAAATCAGCCGTTCACATAATCCTGCAGGTAGGAAAAATCCGGACCAAGTTGTCCGTTTTGTGCGACAGTAGCACGTAAAAGCACTGCACTATCGGGTACTTGCAGCTCTGGCAAAATGTTTTCCATAAACTGTTTGCCGAAGTTTTCGGAAGCATCTCTGGGTAATTCATTTGGCAGATTATCGATGGTCATCATATCGATACCCTGTGGGCTGAAGGCCGGAATTTCCGCCAGAGTTTGGGGATCGAGTCCGAAAACAGGATCTGCGATCGTGCTTGCGCGAATAGTTGCCGGAATAGAGGAGTCGGGTGCGATATCGCAGGTTACATCTGCTATTACGCTTATAGAAAAGTCAGGATTTGCCAGTTCTTCTGCTGCGAAAAATGCGGGCGCTTTTTTGTCCCAATAAATCCCATTGATCAGGATATCTGCTTTTTGGGCATAGGGGGCAAAGCGGCTTTTGTATTGGTCGCCGTGGGCATAAAAATCGGCTTTATCGTATCCGCCTCCGTCTTTGCGTTCTGCGTAATCGCTGCTATGGATCTGGGTAAAAACGGCTTCAGAGAAGATATTTTCCAGAAATTCTTTGGGAGACACCTGTTGGATTCCCATGTCTTTCAGTACCTCTGATGCGCCCATGCTTACCCGTCCGCCGCCGGTCAATACAATACGAATAGGTGGCCATTTCATTTCCTGGTACTGCACCTTTGCTTCGGCATAATCGAAGCAATCCTTCATGCGTTTGAGCAGAAATTCGCCGGTTCGGTGTCCGTAAGTCCAGAGGGCATTATGAGCGCCGACCATGCCGGCAAATCGTCCGAAAGCGATCAGGCGTTTCCCTTTTTCATCCGTCAGCACCTCATAATCGATCAGGCGGATATTTTTTTCCAGAACAGCGCGGAGGAGGTTTCGGTTATAGGCCTGTTTTTTTACCGTATGGGAGAAGAAAAAATAGGTCTTATTGGGAATGAGCGTATCGATTTTCACCTCTTTTACGCCCATCAGTATATCACAATCGGAGAGATCTTCCTGGAGTTGCAGCCCTTTTTTCTCATAGGCTTCATCTTTGAAGCATCGGCTGGGGGAGGGTGCTACAACTACCTCAATATCAGGTATTTGATTAATAATAGCGGCTTGCGCCGGAATAAGGGCAACCCGGGAATCCGGAGGTGTTTTGGTTTCTTTGATCAATCCGATCTTCATGGTCAGGCTTTTTCTGCGGGCAAATATAGGGTTTAGTTGTTATCTGTGGTCCTGTGGTCCTGTGATTCTGTTGTCCTGTTGTTCTGTTGTCCTGTTGTCCTGTTG
>JAGQWR010000097.1:0-2397 GCA_020437105.1 Saprospiraceae bacterium | reverse complement strand
GTGATCCTGTGATCCTGTGATCCTGTGATCCTGTGATCCTGTGCCCCGATAGATATCGGGGGTGGTCCGGTGGTCCTGTGGTCCGGTACCTAATTAAAAATTAAGACTTAAGAATTCGAAAGTGAGTGGTCCTGTGGTCCAGTTGGTTAGTGGGTTAGTGGGTTAGTTTTTCAGTGAGTTAGTGACCTCAATAAAAATTAAAAATTAAGACTTGAGAATTCGAAAGTGAGTGGTCCTGTGGTCCTGTTGTCCTGTGGTCCGGTACCTAATTAAAAATTAAGACTTAAGACTTCTATAGTTAGTGAGTTAGTTTTTTAGTGGGTTAGTTTTTTGGTGGTTCGGTTGGGCCCGTTGGTTAGTGGGTTAGTGATCTCAATAAAAATTAAAAATTAAGACTTAAGAATTCTTAAGGTCTATTCCACCTTTGGTGGTTGGGTCTATTTAGTTCGCTTCGTGAAAGTTTAACGCGTTTGAATCGTTTAAAACCGTTTAAAATCGTGAATTCCGTTGATTCGTCACAGACGAATTTTTAGACTCTCGACCTTAGACTTTAGCCTGGGCGGTAGCCCATCATAGACCGGGCGCAGCCCTTAGACCGCAAAGCCGACAGGCGAGCTAGACCAGGCCAACGGCCCTAGACCCATTAAAAAACTAACCCACTAACCCACTCCCAAACTATTTCACAGCCAGGCAGAGCCGGGCCGGAACTTTTTCCTACCTTCGGGCGTTCGTATAATGAATGTTTTTTGACAATTGGGGACGTATTGGAATCGACAGGAAAGATTATTGATACGTAAGCATGCCGGAGTAAGTTACTCACCTCCGTTAACAACTGGTAATAACCCTTTTTACATGGCACAGGTAACTATGCCATGGCTGCCTAAGACCAGGTCTTAGAAAGCCGTTGGGCCCCACGTTTGACGTCTGATACACAACGTGCCGCCCATCAACCACCTTTCAGACTAGCTGTTTATCCCGTTCCGAATAAATAGCGAAACTTAAGGATCTAAGGTGTTGGTATAAGTTTGTTTTAATACTTTTCCGACACTCGAAAATCTGAATTAGAACTAAGCATGTAGAAGGCGTATGAATGCTTTGTCTGGACGCGAGTTCGACTCTCGCCGTCTCCACTGATTGACCCGTAACATACTGTAAATCAATATGTTACGGGCCTTTTTTTAAGGCCCGTAGACAAATTATCTTGTCTATATGAAGCCTTTAATTAGACTATACGAGGCCAAAGGGGATCTTTCTAAAAAGTGGTTTGTAAGCCATTATTTAGAAGGGAAGCGTAAACGGGTCTACGGAAATATCAACCAGGGAAAAACTGTTGAAGAGCGTAGGGCTTTGGCTCAGATCATTATTGATGATCTAAATGAAGTACCCCCAGATATCACAACCATTAAGGAGAAGTGTTTTAATAATCTTCATGCCCGCCACGGTCGCTGGCGAAAAAAGACCTACCAATCCTACAAATCAAAACTGGTCAATTTCTGGCGCTGGATAGGGGAGAGGGAACCCACTCCGGAACTATGTAAACAGTTTTTTAATGAGTTGGGAAATACTAAACATCCAACCACACATAATGATTACCTGGTCATGCTACGACGCTTATTCAAACCCATTGGCCAGGAGTCGCTGTTTGACGGCATTACAAGGATCAAATCAAAATACACCCCCGCCAGGTACTTTCAGGAGCACCAGATCAAGCGCATCAAAAACTATGTGATCGAGCGTGATCCTGATCTTTGGTTTTTCATCCAATTCATATACTACTGTTTTATCCGGCCTGGAGAATTGCGATTGCTCCGGGTAGGAGATATCCACTTTGAAGAAAGGAGAATCCTCCTTCGATCGGAGGTAAGTAAAAACCGGATGGAGCAGTATGTAGCTATACCAGCGCCATTCTTGCCGGCTATCATTCATTTAAAGCGGCTTTCGCCGAATCAATTGATCTTTCCCTCCAGTACCGATCAAACGAAGCCCTGCGGCGTAAATACCTACTCAGGAAGGCACAGAAAGGTTCTGCGTGCTTTAGATTTTGGATCCCAATACAAACTATACTCCTGGAAGCATACCGGGGCTGTAATGGCCGTAAAAGCAGGGATCGGGGTGAAAGCCTTACAGCTGCAGCTGCGGCATCATAGTTTAGACCAGGTTAATGAATATCTGAGGCAGTTGGGGGTGGGAGACTTGGAGCAATTGGAGAAGAAATTTCCGGAGATTTAGGTTGAAAAAATCGCAGATGGAGAGATCATTCAGTCTAATTGCTAAGCAGCAGTTTTATTTACACTTTATAGATACATAACACCATTTTGGTGTTTTTTTGGGTCAAACAAGATGTTTTAACAAAATAAAAAAAACTTTTTCGTTAAAATTTAAAAAAATAAAAAAAAA
>JAGQWR010000096.1 GCA_020437105.1 Saprospiraceae bacterium | reverse complement strand
GTTTAAACCGTTTGAATCGTTTTACTCGTTTGAAACGTGAAGTTTCGGCCCTAGACCGGGCGCAGCTCTCAGACCGCAAAGCCGAGAGGCAAGCTAGACCGGGCCAAAGGCCCTAGACCTTGGTTCGTTTCGCGAAGGTTTAAACCGTTTAACGCGTTTAAAACGTTTAAATCGTGCAGTTTCGAAAAAAATAAAACTTAAGAATTCAGAATTCCCCCCTCTCACCTCTTTACCTCAATCCGGATTAACTGATCAAAAGGTACTTCTGGACTTTCATCCCGGTTATACAATTCGGTCCAGTCGCCGATGTTGTTGTGGAGGGCAAAATAATTTTCAGCTTGTAAAGGGATCAGTTTCGTTTCAAATTGACCAAGGGCACTTTCTACTTTTAGGTAAAGCTCCTGGTTTTTAAATCCGTAGGGCAGGGGCAGGATAAAATGATCTTCAGCAAAGCTGTATCTGATCTTTTCAAAATTATAGTAATCCCAATCCGGTTCAGTTTTTTGTGGATTCCGGACAAAGACCAAGGGTTTTTTGTCCCAGTTTAAGACTACGTTGCCAGCTGTATCACATACACTAATTCGGGCATGTTGGATTTCTTCTCCGGTCTCCTGATCTACTAATTGAACAACCAAAATAGCCATCCCGTCAAATGGACAGTGTTGCGCATTCGCAAAAGCGGAAAAAAATAAAATAAGGAAAAGTGGAATTAATCGTTTCATATGTGTTCGCTTCGTGAAGGTTTAAATCGTTTTACGCGTTTAAAACGTTTAAATCGTCAGGTTTATTCCTGTGTTCGCTGCGCGAAGGTTTAATGCGTTTAAATCGTTTAGTTATCGACTTTAGACCTTCGACCCTCGACAGGGCGGCAGCCTAGACCAGGGCGCAGCCCCTGGACCGCAAAGCCGGCAGGCGAGCTAGACCGGGCCAAAGGCCCTAGACCGGGCGAAGCCCTCATGTAACCTTTCACCAACTCATGCGACTCTCTTATTGAATGCAGTTAAATACCCACATCCCGGAAAGCCGACAGGCAGAATTTATGGCTGCTTATACGGCCTGCCACGAACGATTCGTCAGATATTGTTCTGTATTGGCCTACGGGAAAATGGAAACGGAAGACCTGATCCAGGATGTATTGCTTTCTGCCTATGTGCATTATGACCAGATCAGGGAAAAAGGGGAGCTATTACATTATCTTATTCGAGCTGCCCGCAACCGTTCGGTGAGTATTTGGCGCAGGAAAAAATTTTTNNAGGCCGAAAACCTGGACAATTATACCGAGACTTTTTTAGCCAAAGGAGTGTCTCCGGAGACCCTTTTGGATATCCAGTTGCTTTATCGAATGCTGGATAAATTGCCGGAAAAACAACGAAATGCCCTGCTCTTATTTGAAATAAGCGGATTTAGCATGCAAGAAATTGCGTCTATCCAAAACAGCACAGAAGGAGCGGTGAAAACGAAAATAAGCCGGGGTAGAAAAAAACTGGCGGAACTGATGGATGATTCATCCGGCGGATCCTCTTTGACTCTACTCCTGCGAAGTGCTCAAATCTTATTCCTATGAAACCTGACGAATCAATAGATAACTTGTTTAAATGTGCCAGGGAATTGCCGGCCGAAATTCCACTGGAACAGGTAGAAGCAATAATCTCCGGACTGCCACTTGCAGCAGCCAAATTGAGCTGGTTTCAAAAAATTTATTTTAAATCTTTTATCATGCCATCAATTACAATCGCTCTGGTAGCGACTTCTGCCTTGCTGTTTAACGGCCTGGATAAAGCGGATCTAAGTATGACGTTTACCGCTCCTGCTTTTTCAGATCAGATCAGTTTATTGGAAACTCCCGCAAATCCTGTTTTATCCGAAAAGCTAATGCTTTCAGATACATTAGAACTTCCGGAGGCTCCTGCCCCCGAAAAAAGAAGGGAAATTATTCAAGATGCTCCACCAGCACCTCCCGCATCACCTGTTCTTCCCGCACCGCCTTCAATACCCGCACCGGTTGCGCCTACTCCTCCGGTACCACCAACTCCACCTACACCACCTGCACCCCCCGTTGCGCCAACGCCACCTGTGCCACCAACGCCACCCACACCACCCACACCACCCACGCCTCCGAAAGGAGCAGGAAGTAAGAAACCTGTAATAGTGGCAGAATCTGGTCAATTGGCTAATCCGCTGCCGGTTATGTTGGATATGGGTTGCAATGAGTTGGGAGATAAAAGTATTACACGCCTGAAGCGCACCCTCTACAAGGAATTGAAAAAGGATGATTTGATTTCTTCTAAAAAGGCTGTTGTACTGCTAGAATTCGAAGAATCTGAAATCCGCGTTAATTACCAGAAACTGGATTTGTCGAATTTTGAGAAGTACAAAAAAATGCTGTTGGAGTTTGGGCTTCGTCCTTCTCCCAATCAAGAAGTTCGTATGAGTCCGCAATTTATCCTGGTGGGCGATTTCAGCCAGGACGGGTTTAACGGAAAAGGCCGCGGACGAAATATGCAACTTGATTTTATCAACAATTCTACATTTACCTTGTTGGATACGCCGGATACAGGGATGGGACTCTTTCAAAATTAAGCGGAGTAATCCTGGATTTTCTTTCCGGAAAATAGACCTGTCAGGTCGCCAACCTGACAGGTCCATTTATTTTTTGAGTTATACACGTTCTTAAATACATACCGGGTATAATCATTCGGCGAAAGCCAAATCCTGCCCCTGATTACTCATTGCGCAAACTATCGATCGGATTGGCGCGAGCAGCCCTTAAACTCTGAAAACTTACTGTCAGAAAGGCTATCAGGATCCCTAATGCACCAGCAATAATCAGATAGCTGGTCGACATTTCAATTCGGTAAGCATAATTTTGTAGCCAATGTTTCATTCCAAAAAAGGCAATCGGACTGGCCAATACAACCGCTATCAGCACCGGTTTTAAAAACTCGGTGGCTAGTAATGTAACGAGGCTTCCGCTCGACGCTCCAAGTACTTTCCGGATTCCTATCTCCTTTGTGCGGCGTTCGGCAGTAAAGGCTGCCAGCCCGAAGAGTCCGAGGCAGGAGATGATAATAGTCAGCAACGTAAATAGCCAGACCAATTTGGAAAGCTGTTGTTCGTTTTGATATAAACGCCGGGTGTGTGCATCGAGGAAGGTAAATTCAAAAGCAGACTTGGGCAGGTATTTATTAAATGTTTCCTCCAGTTGCTGTAAGGTGTTTTGCAGTGCACCACTGCTTAACTTCACCAGCATATAGGATGACCTTTCCAAATCGTTGCCGTTATTGAACACATAAACGCCAATTGGATTATGCAGGGATTCAAAGTGGAAATTCTCGACAACGCCAACAATAGTTGTATTACCCTGGTACAGATTGGGTGGCGTTTTGCCAATGGCTTCCTCGGGTGTCCATCCCAGAAATTCTACCCCTTTTTCATTTATGATCACCTGTACGGTCGTATCTTCTTTTGATTTTTCGGGCAGCGTTTGACCTGCCAGCAGTTTTAATCCGAGTACCTCGGTAATACCCGGGGAGGCATGGTTTGAATTCACCCCAATGGCGACTTCTTCATTTCCGGGCTTGGTCATGCTGTAGCCGCTTACGCTAAGTCCGGGGTAACCCTGTGCCAGACAAAGGGAAGAAACTGCCGGCATGTTTCGATAAGCATTCATGAGTGCTTCAACCTGGGAATTATCTTCGGCTGCCTCTGTGGTAATAGCCACTACTTGCTCTGGCGTAAAACCCAGCTTTTTCTGACTGATAAATTTCAATTGGCGATTTAAAACAATAGCACCGGAAATGAGGGCAATGCAAACCACAAACTGTAAAACCACCAGGGCTTGTCTAAAAAACCGTGGACCAGCGATACCTGTATTACTTGGTTGCAAGAGCTGCTTTGGGGTAAAAGTGGATAAGAGCAGGGCCGGGTATAATCCGGCTCCCAGTGTAATTAAAGCCCATAAACCGAGTAACATGCCCATCTGACCGAAGCTCCAGGTTTCAAAAAGAGGCAGTGCCTGCCCGGTTAGTGATTCAAAATAGGGGCTGCTGAGTTTCACCAGCATGATTCCGATAAGGAAAGCCAGGGCTACCAATATGCCTGTTTCCACCAGAAAGCGGCCGGCCATTTGGCCTGTCGATGCTCCCAGTGTTTTATTGATTCCGACTTCCCGGAATCGCTGCTGCGATCGGGCCGTTGTCAGGTTGATATAATTAAAGCAGGCAAGCAGTAATACAGCCAAAGCCAACAAGCTGAGTGTGTTTATCTGTGTGATGTCTCCTAATCTGGAGCTGTATCCGCCATTGGCAATGCGGGCCGAGTACAAATGCACATCCAACAGGGGCTGTGTCCAAAAAGAAAACCACTGATCTTCCTTTTTTACAGCTTCATCCAGCACCTGATTTACTTTTTGTTCCAGGGCTTCTTGTGTCACTCCGGTGTGCATTAACAAATAGGTTTCAAAGCTGCAATTACTCCAGGACAGATTTTCGGTAGCCCAGCGCATACTGTAAAAAGAACCAATCATGGAGGCATCCAATGTTGAATTGGATGGGAAATCCTCAAAAATCCCGGTAATCTCCAATTCCAGATTGTTGTCAACTTTAATGGTTTTCCCCATCGGATCCTCTTTTCCGAAGAGCTTTTCGGAAACGGATTTACAGAGAATGATTTTATTGGGTTGATTCAATGCAGTTTTCGGATTGCCCTGAAGCAAAGGCACATCAAACACGTCAAACAGGGTAGAGTCCACCCAATACAGATCCTTTTCAGCGTAATTCTGATCATTGACCCGCACAAAGGCTGTACTTCCAAAATTATGTCGCAGGAATCGGACTTGCTCCGCCACCTCACTCAATTTATCCTTGAAGGTGGGTCCGGCGATATTTGGCACAGAAGCCCACTTTTGCTGCGTGGCATCAAATTCCGCATTAACCCCAACCCGATAAATATCGCTTGCATGTTGGTGGTATTTATCAAAGGAGCGTTCGCGACCCACATACAAAATGAGTGCCAGGGAAACAGCAATTCCAAGCGATAATCCAAACAGGTTGAGGAAGGTGAAAAAGCGATTTTTCCACAAGTTCCGCCAGGCTATTTTGAAAAAGTTTTGTAGCATGATGTTATTCGCTTTTAAGACTCTCAATAGGATTTGCCAATGCGGCACGGAAACTCTGATAACTAATAGTTAGAAAAGCAATAAAAAGCGCCAGAATTCCGGTAATGGCAAATACCCACCATTCAATATCGATCCTGTAAGCAAAACTATCCAGCCAGTTTTTCATGAAGTACCAGGCAATCGGGGCTGCCAAAACCAGTGCTAAAATGACCAGTTTGAGGAAGTCCTTTGAGAGCAGACCGACGATTCCAAGGGTAGATGCGCCCAATACTTTTCGAACACCAATCTCTTTGACACGCTGCTGGGCTGCATGCGCCGCCAGGCCAAAGAGGCCCAGACAGGATATCAGGATGGCCAGCAGTCCGAACCCTCTGCAGGTAGCTGCCAGGCGGTTTTCGTCTTCGTAAAATTGTTTGATACGCTCATCCAGAAAGCGTCCCATAAATACCTGTTCGGGCATGACCTTGTCAAAGGCCTGCTTGATAGCTGCCACAGATTCAGCGGGTTTACTTCCGGAGCGGAATTTTACGCCCGTTTCCCAGTAGTATATTTTCCGCGGAACCAATAAGATCGGTTGATGCGCCTGGCGTAAGGAATGCGTGTGGAAATCAGTGGAAACTCCGGTTATTTCAACTCGGCGACTCCCACCCAATCGGATGACCTGACCAATAGCTTCCTGCGGATCTTCAATGCCAAGCTTCTGAATCAGGGTCATATTTACAACTCCTTGTCGGATCGTATCAGAGGGCTCAAACCACTTGCCGGCTACCAACTCCAGATTAAAGGTCTTTTGATAATCGGCATCGCAGAAGCGTAGCGTAATGCCATATTCTTCATCCTCCGGTCTGGAGGCATAACCAAAATTCGACATCCAGGTATTCCCGGACATGGGCGCATCACTGCTGTAACTTACCTGCTCTACTACCGGAATCTTCAGCAGCTCTGATTTAAGGACATCCTGCCGGGCAATGGAGGAACTGTCTGTATTTATTCCGAAAGTATATACCAGATCCTGCGAAAATCCGAGTTCTCTGGACCGGATATACTGGAGTTGTAATAATGTGATGATTGCCCCAATAACGAGCGCTTGCGCCACTACAAATTGTAGTACAACCAATACTTTTCGAAGTGAAACGGTTCCACGGCTGCTCTCCAGCGCCTGACTTTTTAATGCCCGAATTGGCTGGAAACCGGCTAAAACGGTGGCGGGGTAGAGACCTGCCAGCAAGGTGACAAGCAGGGCTACAAGTATCAGGAATACCCAGATTTTTGGATCCCCAACAAAGGTGAGGCCCTCGGGCACATAGGAAATCTGTTGCAGGAAAGGCTGGCATAAAGTAGCGACCACCAATCCAAGCGAAACAGCACCCAGGACTATGAGTCCGGTTTCGGTCATAAACTGAGCGATTAATTGTCCGCGACTGCTTCCCAGTGTTTTCCGCACACCTACCTCCTTGGCGCGAAGCGTAGCCTGTGCAGTAGCCAGATTAATAAAATTAAAGCAGGCCATAATCAGGATGAGTATCCCTACAATGCCAAGAATCCGGAGCCGGGATCTACTAATCTGGTGTCTGCCCGAATGCCCAAATCGCTCGTCGTAATGCAGCTCTGAAAGCGGCTGGAGGATGTGGGTACGGTTTGTTTCGCGATCGCTATACAGTTCCTCGCTTATTTTTTTAAGCTCTTTGTTTACAGCTTCCAGCTGTCCCGGATTATGCAAGAGTGCATATACCTGATTATTGGAGCTACAGCTATGAATACTTTCTTCGAAGAAAAAGTGTTCGCGGTATGATTTTAATGTTTCCCAACTGGATAAAAAGGGAATGGGAAAATCGCTTTGCCCTGGAAAATCAGCGATGACTCCTTTGACGACTACCGGTACGACATTATCCATAATCAATTCCTGTCCCATGGCCTTTTCGGTGCTGCCAAAAAACTTGTTGGCCCAGGTTTCTGTCAGAATAATCACATTGGGTTCAGTCAGGGCCGTCACCGGATCACCGGCCAGAATGAGGGGCTGAAAAATGTCAAAGAATTCCGGCTCAGTGAAATAGGCGGTTTCAAATTCACCCATATTGAATTTTTGGAGCGGGGGGCCTCCGTTTGGATCCGGTTGCGCCAAGGTTACCCAAAACTCCTTAATCCGAGCCATTTGTTCAAACTGCGGAATACCCTCGTCGAGCATGTCCATGACCGGAATTGGCGTACAGACATTAAAATTTTCACCCTCATCCGGAGATTCCTGAGTGGCCACTACCCGTACGATCCGATCGTGGTTTGTAAACTGCTGGTTGAAGCTCAATTCAAACTCCAGCATTCGAAAAATGAGCAGGGCAGAGGCTACACCGATGGTTAAACCAAGGAAGGTCACCAGGGTGTAAATCTTATTCTTCAGCAGTGTACGAACAGCTATTTTCAAGTGATTCTTAAACATGGCAATTGGATTTCCCGCTTAGCGGATTACAAATACTGCTTGACTACATTCTCGGTGACTACCTGTCCGTCTAGCATCCGGATAATCCGATTGCCAAATTCTGCGCAATATTGGGAGTGGGTAACCATCAAAATGGTCGTACCGCTGGCGTTGAGTT
The DNA here is from genome assembly GCA_020437105.1 of Saprospiraceae bacterium. GTDB lineage: Bacteria > Bacteroidota > Bacteroidia > Chitinophagales > Saprospiraceae > JAAEZH01. Next base: position 3,804 of record JAGQWR010000096.1, on the reverse strand, counting down.
CTGCCAGTATTTTCATCACATCGTCGCCATTGGAGGAATCCAGGTTTCCGGTAGGCTCATCTGCCAGAATCAGTTTGGGGTTGTTGACAATTGCTCTGGCTACCGCTACCCGCTGTTGTTGTCCACCGGAAAGTTGTTGCGGAAAATGATTGCGCCGGTGCATTATATTCATTCCTTCCAATAATTCCTCCACCCGTTTTTTTCGCTCAGCGGAAGGTACTTTGGTATATAGCATGGGGAGTTCGACATTTTCATAGACTGAAAGTTCGTCGATCAGGTTAAAGGATTGAAACACAAAGCCCAAATTGTATTTACGGATATTGGAGCGTTTGCGTTCGGGTAAATGGCCGATCTCCTCGTCATTAAAAAAATAGCTGCCACTGCTTGGGCCATCAATCATGCCCAGCACATTTAGCAGGGTAGATTTACCGCAACCGGAGGGACCCATTACGCTCACAAATTCGCCTTGTTTGATCTCGATGTTTACTTCATTGAGGGCTGTGGTTTCTACCTCGTCTGTCTGGTAGATTTTGCTCAAATTTTCTGTCCGTATCATGGTATTTGCTTTTTATGCTTTCGCGAATGATTTATTTCAGAACCAGAATATCCTTATCTCCAAAGGTCTCATAGCTGGATACGATGACCAACTCCCCGTCCTGGAGGCCGTCCAACACTTCATAATAATTGGGGTTTTGACTGCCCAGACGGATCTCGCGCTTGGAGGCATTTCCGGTATCCGGATTGATGACATACACCCAGTTGCCTCCGGTACTTTGGTGGTAGCCGCCTCTTGCGAGCAAGCGACTTTCTTTTTCAGCGCTTAATTGTAGTTTCACAGAAACGCTTTGTCCGCGTTTGAGTCCTTCGGGCATTTCATTCAAGAAAACCATATCAACCAGGAAGACCCCATTTGAAACCTGCGGATAGATTTTTTTGATCTCCATAAAGTATTGCTTGCCGGCAAACTCAAAAGAACCCTGCTGGTTTAGAAAGACCCGGGAGATGTAAAATTCGCCGATCCGCACCTGGATCTTGTAGGCATTGAGATTGTCTATTGTCGCAATATTTTCGCCTTTTGAGACCAACTCCCCAATCTCCAATCCGAGACCGGAAAGCTGGCCATCAATAGGCGCCCGAACAACCAGGTTGTCCAGGCTCTGGTGGGTGATTTCAAGGTTGCGGTTCATTAAGTCCAGAGACGATTCCATTTGGGTTTTTTGCAACTCCTGATAGGCAATATCTTTTTCGATGGTTGCTTCCAGCAATGCCTGTCGGCGAATCAGGTTTTGGTACTCCGCTTCCATTTCTTCCAGCTCAACGCGGGAAATGGCTTTGCTTTCATAGAGTTCCCGGTTGCGCGCAAGACGGCTTTTGATCAGATCAATCTGGTATTCGACATCCAGTGCCTGTTCTTTTAAGCGCAGGCTTTGTTGTTCCATCAGCAAATCAGTATTCCGGATCTGATTGATTTGGGAGATCACATTTGCTTCCTGATTGAGGGCATTCAGCAACAGGTCGGGATTGGATAACCTCAAAATGATTTCGCCTTTTGAGACCATCGCCCCGTCTTCAACCAATTTCTCCTCGACCTTACCACCGCCAATGGCATCCAGTAACACCGTTTTTAGAGGCATGACGACTCCCGTTACCGGAATGTATTCTTCAAATATTCCGGTATGCACCGTATCAATTAATAATCGCTCCGTATTGACATTAAGTCTGGAAGAGCCGGAAGATTGGTAGAGTTTGAAAATGACAAACCCGGCAAGCACCAATCCGATTCCAATTGCACTTATGCGTTGCCAACTAAGTTTCTTTTTGTTTATTTTCTTGTCCATTACTAAATACTATTAGAATATGATGCCAAATAAACTGGTGTTGATTATCAGGCACTTATGAAGAAAGAATGAATTTATTTGATAAAATTGTTCGCAATCGTACGATTTGGTGTCCGAAAATGAACAGTGACTGCTACCTTAGTTGCGCCTATTTGAAGAACAAAAAAGGGAAGTGAAGCATGGATAGCCTTAAAAAAACAAGCATTTTAATTGTCGATGATGAGGAAGACATCCTGTTTACGCTGAAAATGCTTTTGAAAAAACATGTTGGTCATGTTTATACAGAATCCAATCCTTTTCATCTGCCTCGATTGATCCGCCAATATGAACCGGAGCTGGTACTGTTGGACCTGAATTTTCGTCCGGGTGCCACCACCGGAGAGGAAGGACTGGACTGGCTCGGGAGGGTCAAGGAAATGAGTCCGAATACCCGGGTCATTATCCTGACTGCCCACGGCGACGTGGAAACAGCGGTAGAAGCCTTAAAAAAAGGGGCTTCAGATTTTATTGAAAAACCCTGGCATAATGAGAAACTGCTCACCACCATTCTATCCACGCTCGAGCTGATTACTGCCAAAAAGGAAGTGGAGCATCTGGAGCAGGTACGTGAAACTTTAAACGATCAAATCCAGGCAATGACTGGCCAGATGGTGGGCCAGTCTAACGTCATGACCCAGACTTTCAAAACCATCGAAAAAGTCGCCCGCACGGATGCAAATGTGTTGATCCTGGGAGAGAACGGAACAGGTAAAGAAATGGTCGCCCGCGCTATTCATCTGGCATCCGATCGCCGGAAGGAAGTTTTTGTAAAAGTAGATGTAGGCTCTATTCCGGAAACCCTGATTGAAAGTGAGTTTTTCGGACATAAAAAAGGGGCGTTCACAGATGCCCGGGAGGACCGCATCGGTCGCTTTGAAGCCGCCCAAAATGGAACGCTGTTCCTGGATGAGATTGGTAATTTATCGCCGGCTTCCCAAAGCAAGTTTTTATCCGCTATTCAGAATATGGTGATAACACCGGTGGGCACAAATGCCGCAAAACCTGTCAATTTTCGACTTATTTGTGCGACCAATGAATCGCTCAATGAGATGGTGCGCCAAAAGACCTTCCGACAGGACCTCTTGTATCGAATCAATACCGTAGAAATTCATGTGCCCGCTTTACGTGAACGAATCGGCGACATTCCGGTACTCATTGATTATTTTATCCGCTTATTTCGGGATAAATACCAAAAATCAGATCTTACAATTTCCGCTGAAGCTGTCAAAAAATTAGAACTTCACAGCTGGCCCGGAAATGTCCGCGAGCTCCAACACGCCATCGAGCGGGCTGTCATACTTTCGGATAGCAACAAACTTACTGCACAGGATTTCTCTCTGTCAGGTACAGATCTGGAATTAGATGAAGGAAGTAGCTCCGATTTAAATATCCAGGAAATGGAACGCAAACTTATTCTAAAGGCCTTGCAAGTGCATAAAGGCAATATCAGCAAAGCAGCCGATGACCTCGGCTTAACCAGAGCAGCCTTGTATCGGAGATTGGATAAATTTGGGTTACAATGAGAAATAATTTTGAATGCTGAATTTTTAATTTTGAATGAGCGTTCGCTGCGCTCCTGTTTAACGCGTTTGAAACGTTTAAATCGTTTAAACCGTAACACGGGCTACCGAATTTTTGAATTTTGAATTTTTAATAAATGGCCTTCTCGGAAATACGGTCTATTTTTAATAAACCGCGAAGCCTAGACCGCAATGCCGAAGGCGAGCTAGACCGCGAAGCCGGCAGGCCAGCTAGACTAGGCCAAAGGCCCTAGACTCTAATTTTGAAGTCTTAATTTTTAATTTTTAATTCGATACTAACTCACTGAAAAACTAACCCACTAACCCACTCTATAATTGTTTAAAAACTTCAAAATACAAATCCTCCTATACCTCGGGAGCATCCTGCTGGTCAGTTTATGCGCGGC
>JAGQWR010000095.1 GCA_020437105.1 Saprospiraceae bacterium | reverse complement strand
CCGTAGGAGATAAATCTTTGTAGATTTTTTTTGGACCTATTAGGCCGTTTAGTCGAGATAGTTTGAGTTTGGGTGGGCTGGTCTAGGGGTTGAAGGTAGTTTGAGTTTGGCAATCCACAGACTTTCGACCTAAGACCTTCAACAAGCCAAAAAGAATAAGTGCCGCATCTATTTGGTATCGTTTGGCTCCATTTCACATCAAGGAATAGATGGTAATTTGCACTTTGAAAAGAAATACCCGAAATTCGCAAAAAGCCAAATTATTCTGATGGAAACATTCTCCCCTTTCCCATACCGTGAACTCGAAACAGAGCGCCTGCTACTCCGCAAAATGGAAGAAAGAGATCTTCCGCAATTATTGGAGATGCGCTCCGACCCGCGGGTAATGAAATACATCCCCCGGCCGATCGCCAAATCGTTGGAGGATATGCAGGAGATGTTGCAAATGATTCAGGAAACCGTTGCAAAAGGAGAGGGCATCCATTGGGGGATATTCACAAAAACCAATCCCCGATTAATTGGCGGGATTGGGTATTACCGGTGTCAGCGCGCTAATTTCCGGGGAGAGATCGGTTATATGTTGCACCCCGATTTCCAGGGAAAAGGCCTGATGCAGGAGGCTGTGGAAACCGTCTTAAACTATGGCTTTAAAGAAATGGAATTCCATTCAGTGGAAGCCCATATTCATCCGGATAACGAGGCTTCCATTGGGGTAATGACCCGAAACAATTTTGTAAAAGAAGCCCATTTACGGGAAAACACGTTTCATAACGGTGCGTTTGAAGATACCCTCATTTTTTCCCTAATCCGATAAAGCAGTCGGCCTGCTTTTAAGCAATATTCTTTGGACAAACAAACCACTATCCTACAATTACTTCAGGAGGAACTTCCCAATATTCCCATCAAAACGGATCCCCTTTCGCTATACACCTACGGGAAGGATGCTTCCGCCTATTTCGAACCCAATCCGGCTGCGATCCTCTTTCCGACAAATACAGATCAGGTTATTCAGATTGTACAATTTGCGAATAAGCACCTCTATCCCCTGGTGCCTTCCGGCGGAAGGACAGGTTTGTCGGCAGCAGCCACTGCCACGAATGGAGAGCTGGTAGTCTCCTTCGACAAGATGGATAAAATCCTCCGCTTCAACGAAGCAGAGGCGACGGTGGATGTAGAACCCGGCCTGATTATTTCCAACCTACAGGACTTTGCCCGATCCAGAGGACTTTTCTATCCAATCGAATATGCAGCCACAGGATCCAGTCAGGTCGGAGGCAATATAGCCACCAACGCCGGCGGCATTCAGGTGATACGCTACGGCATGACCCGCGATTGGATTACCGGACTGAAAGTAGTAAGTGGCAAAGGAGAACTCCTGAATTCAAATAAGGGCCTTCGGAAAAATGCGACGGGCTACGACCTGCGGCATTTATTTATCGGCAGCGAAGGCACGCTCGGATTCATCGTGGAAGCGACCATCCAACTTTGCATGCCGCCAAAAAATCCTTCTACGTTTTTATTCGGACTAAAGGATCAGGAAAAACTGCTGGAAGTCCTCCAATGGATGCGGCAGCGCGTATCCCTGCTGGCCTTTGAGTTTTTCTCCGGAGGAGCCCTGGAATATGCCCTTCAGGAATCAAGCGTAAAATATGCCCTGTCTGCTAAATACCCCTATTATGCACTGGTGGAATTTGATGCGCTGATCGAGGCCTCCGAATCGCTTTCCAAAGAAGCCCGGGAGCAAGAGCTGTTCGAAGTGCTTTCCCAAACCGACCTGATCGAGGAAGGCACCCTGGCGCTGGATGAATCAGACCGTAAAAACCTCTGGGCGCATCGCGAACTTATCCCGGTGTCACTCAATAAATATGCTCCCTATAAAAATGATATTTCGGTTCGAATCGGCCAAATACCCGGATTTCTTCGGGATCTGGAACAGCTGCTTGCTGAATATCCGGCACTGGATATCGTCTGTTTTGGTCACCTCGGAGATGGGAATATTCACATCAATATTCCTCGACCAGCAGGTGCAGATACAGCTGCATTCAAACAAAGCTGTGAAGCAATCAGCCGCAAAGTTTACCACCTGGTGGAGGCTTATGCCGGCAGCATCAGCGCAGAGCATGGCATCGGACTGATCAAGAAAGAATTCCTTTCAAATTCCAGGAGTTCGGAAGAAATCAGCTATATGAAAGCAATTAAGACTATTTTTGACCCCAATAACATCCTTAATCCGGGGAAAATATTCTAATCGACCACAAGAACTATGCTGAAAATCGGCGAATTCAACGACCTGACCATCCTGCGAGATACTTCTGCCGGGTTATTTCTCGGAAACGAAGCTGGCGATGAAGTCTTGTTGCCCGGACAGTATATTCCGGCAGAATTTGAAATAGGCGACGACATTCGGGTGTTTGTTTATCGCGACAGCGAGGACCGTCCGGTTGCAACCAATATAACGCCCAAGATTCAGCTCAACGGCATTGCCGCCCTACAAGTGATGGCCGTTAGTAAGTACGGCGCCTTTCTGGATTGGGGCCTCGAAAAAGACCTCCTCGCTCCTTTTAGCGAGCAGTTGGAAAAGATGCACAAAGGAGAATTCTACCTGGTGTACCTCTACCTCGATCCGGCTTCAGATCGGCTGGTAGCTTCGTCCAACCTGCCGCGCATAATCAAAAATCGGGAGTTAACCGTGGCCGAAGGAGACCAGGTAGATCTGATCATGGGCGAAAAATCTGATCTCGGTATAAAGGTTATTATCAATCAAAAACACTGGGGACTGGTCTATTTCAATGAGGTATTTGCCAACATCAAGTTGGGCGAAAACCGCATAGGCTATATCCATAAAATCCGGGAAGACAACAAGATTGATGTGCGTTTGGAGACACCCGGCTATAGCCGAATTGAACCCAACGCACAAAAAGTGCTCGACAAACTCCATGCCCAGGGAGGCTTTCTGGCGCTCACCGATAAAAGCACGCCCGAAGAGATCAGCCTGCAACTCGAAATGAGCAAAAAAGTATTCAAAAAAGCGGTCGGAGCACTGTACAAGAAAAAGCTCATTACCTTAAAACCGGATGGAATTTATTTTAATTCTTAAGTTTTGATTTTTAATTTTTAGTTCGCTTCGCGAAGGTTTAATGCGTTTGAATCGTTTAAAACGTGACCATCGACCTTAGGCCCTAGACTTTCGACCTTAGACTTTCGACCCTCCAACCTCATACAGTTTCTTATCTTTGCCGTCCAGGTAATTTTCGGACATGAACTTTGAAGACTTTCTTACTGACTTCTCGACGGATTTCGTCAACCACCAGCAGTTTTTACTCAATGCTATACTGGCGGCGGCACTGTCTTTTGTGCTGGGGCAATTCTATTCGAAATATGGAACGGCAGTATCCAACCGGAAACAGTTTGGTCGGATTTTCATGTTTCTGACGCTTACCACCATGCTGATTATTTACATCGTAAAAAGCTCGGTGGCCCTATCTCTTGGATTAGTAGGAGCCTTGTCGATCGTGCGCTTTCGGGCAGCCATCAAGGAACCCGAAGAACTGGTTTACCTCTTTTTTGCCATTGGTATCGGACTCGGTTTAGGAGCCAACCAGGCGACCGTTACGCTGCTTGCTTATCTGTTGATCATGAGTTTGCTGGTCATCCAGTCGATGGTACTTCGCAAAGGACGGGAACGTAGTCCGGAAAATATGTTTGTCAATATCCGCACCTCGGAAATACCTGCAGAGGACATCAACAAAATCCTTTCAGAGCATTTCAAATTGGTGGAACTGCGGCGCATGGATCAATTTGACGGGCAGCTGGACCTTTCCTATCTGGTCGAAACGGAAGACATTGCCCAGATCATCAAGGTCAAGGATCAACTCCTCAATCAGGCTCCCAATCTCAATTTTTCTTTTGTAGAGCAACGCAACATTGCCGTTTAATGCGTTCAAGTTCAGCAAACACTTTTTAGATGCTGCGATTTCTGAACTCATACAGCTCCTTGGCTATTGTTTTCTGCACTTGTTTAGTTATTCAAAACGGGCAGGCGCAGCGCATTGAAAACGAATTCAAGCTTGCCGTACCTGATGGCCAGGCAGAAGCTATCTGGCTTTTTCTCCAGGAGGAATTGGCTGGTGCTTCCCTACTCTATTTTGACTCGGCCTTTACATCGACTTTCGCGGAAGAAACCTTTTTTGATATTTATTTTGATGACTCCAAAGAAACTGTTGCTCAATTTGAGGCCGGGGTGCGCTTGCGCGAACGCTTTGTAGAAGACACCCTTTCCAAAAGACTTTTGCAGATCAAACTTCCCACCAGCGATACCAGCGGGGTGGCCCGACAGGAAATCAAGTTTACGCCCTACACGAAGATCAAACGCAGCGATCGGCAGGCGACCCATCCTTTTTGGAGCAATGTAAAACCCAAGGATCGGGATGAGGTAAATCTCTTATTGGCCAGCATGCAACTTTCGGGCGATGATCTGTCGCCCGCCTTAAAACTGTATCAAAACCGGCGGCGGGCATACGTTTCCAAAGAGGGCGTTCCCTTTTTGACGGCTACACTGGACCGGGTCTCCTATTACTACTTTCCCTATCCGGAATTTACCGAGCTCGAATTGGAGCTGAATGAAATCATGTACACAGATGCTGACTTTGATCAACGGTCGGCTATGGAAGCCATCAACAAACAAATTCGGGATCGCTTATTTGAGCAGTTTCCGGGGTTGGTGCAGGATCAAACGCCCAAGTATAATAAAATGCGCAATCTCATATCTGGCAATTTCCTGATTTGGTTGGGCGAGAATCTGCACTATATCATTCTCGGCATGCTGGTTCTTACCGCAAGTATCCTATTTTTGCGAAACCGATAAATCGAGTGGCCCGATGCGCATTGAAGGAAATATCGTTAAACATAAAGCTCGCTGGATACAGCCCCTCATTCTGGGTGGTGTCATACTGATTGTGTTGCTGTTGGTGCTCCGCTCAGCCCAGCTGGGAGGAGAAGACTTCTACTTCTGCGATATGGAGGCGACCACGGGCGGAGGCGATTACTTCAAATCGCAGGGGCGTAAGTTTTCAAACGGCATTACCCAGACAGATGAGACGGCTTTCGCCGGAAGGCACTCCTCCAAATGTACACCGGAGCATCCTTATGGTCCCGGCATTGAGTTTAAGCACGTAAATGGCGGAGATGTTTTTGAGGCCAGTGTTTGGAGGAACAGCTCAGAGGGATACGGCGTACTCGCCTTTCAGGGAGATTGGGATTTCTACACCCAGGCTACCCTCCCGGTTCAAATGACCAATGACTGGGAAATGGTTAAACGCACCCTCGTGATTCCGGTCGGTGTGGTGGATAAAACGATTCGCATCTTTCCCTATCTGCCATCCAAAAAAGGCATTGTTTATTTCGACAACCTGGAAATTCGTTACACCAAAGGCGGAGCAGATAAACAGGTACAACCGACAGATTATGCCGGCCCCAAACTGAATCTGCGTGTCGATGAAAAAGATATGCGCCGCATGCGCGAAAAACGCCTGGAAGCCTTTGCTTATGGCAATCTGGTAACTTCAAAAAGTGACCTGGTAGATGCCAAGCTCGATACCGGAGGTGCTGAAATCCAGGTAGAAGCCCGTTTAAAAGGAGATTTGCTCGATCACCTGCAAGGACGCAAATGGTCTTTCCGGATCATTCCGGATGAAGGCTCCAACTGGCGGGGTATGACCGAATTTTCGGTGCACAACTCGCTGTCGCGCTACCACCTGGATGAATGGCTTTTCCACCGATTAATCGAACAGGAAAATCTGATTACTACCCGATATGATTTTATCGAGATGGCGCTCAACGGGGAGCCCCTGGGCATTTACGCCTATGAAGAACATTTTAACGACAACTTCCTGCTGCACCGACAACTCACCCCGGGTCTCATCTTGCGGATCAATGAAGACGGACACTGGCTTTACGCGCCAGAGCAATGGAGTCAACATCCGGCCTGGTATGAAAGCGCACAATACGAGGCGTTTGATGAAAAGGAAGTATTGAATGATCCCGAGCGACTGAAGCAGTTTGGCGTCGCCCGGGATTTACTGTATGGCTTTCTCCACGATAGCCTAAGCGCTGCCGAGACTTTTGATCTCGAAAAAATGGCTACCTATATGGCTATTGTGGATCTGACGAATGCCTATCATGCCATTAATTTTACCAATATCCGTTTTTACTTCAATCCGCATACCGCAAAGCTGGAGCCGATCGCCTACGATGGTTATACCGATGACGGCAGCAAATATTTTCAGGCACCCGTCATTACCGGATCGCAGATCAATACGCGCACCCCAAGCGATTTTTCTCCAAGTAAAGGAGATGCCTATCTGCATTATAAATTATTCAACGATATGGAGTTTAGCCGCGAATACATCCACCAACTCGAACGGGTCTGTGGGGAAGCGTATCGCGACTCATTTATTGAAGCCAATCAGTCAGAGATGCTCGGCAGAGAAGCCTTCATCCAGCGGGAGTATTTGGAGTACGATTTCAAATGGGATTATTACTTCCGAAACGGTAAAGAAATTCGGGAGGTCATGTACCCCTTGCCGGAAATATCCATTAAAGCCTATCGCGGAGCTCAGGGACTTACTGTAGAATCCTACCACCAATTGCCCATCGAAATAATCGGTTTTGGCGGAGGCCAACTGGAAGAAACCTTAGCAGAGCCTATACTATTGGAATCCTTTAATCGAACTATTCCGGTCAGACGTTATGCCGTTCCGGTTATTGGCCGGCCAAAGAATATTTTTGTCCGAACCCTCGGTACGGATAAAGTGGTATCCTTCCCCATTTTCAACTGGGAAGCGCCGGAAAGTCGGGTAGCTGCTCCCCGCACAAGCATCTCAGATTTAGCTGATTTCCCATTTCTTCGGGTATTGGCTGATAGTCAGATTGTAGTACAAGACGGACAGCATCGAATAACAAAAGACCTGGTGATCCCAAAGGGATTCACGCTGCGCGCAAACCCCGGTACGATTCTGGAACTGGAACAGGGCGCGTCCATTCGTTGCTATGGCACGGCAATTTTGGAAGGTACCAGCGAGTCACCTATTCAAATCACCTCCACCAAGGGAAGTGGCGGCGGATTCCAACTTATTGAAGCCGGGAATGCCAGTCTTTTCCGGCACACCATTTTCAGTCAGCTGGGAAATGCCGGACTTTCTGAAAACAGTGTGTCAGTTTATGCGTCGGATATCACTATTGATCAATGTTATTTCTTTAAAAGTCGATCCCGAAATGGACTGGGCATCATAAATAGCACCTACAAAATCCTGAACAGCAAAATTGAAGAGGTTGCCGGTGATGGCATTGATATCGATTTTAGCCAGGGTAGCATTACCGGACTGGAGGTAATCAAATGCGGAAAAGATGCAATTGAAATTTCCGGCGGTACTGCCACGCTGTATAATATCACCGTAGAAGGAGCCATGGAAGCGGGACTGAATGTCAATCGTAAAGGGCTGGTAACGATAGGCACCCTGCGCGTAAAAGGAGGCAAACAAGGCATTAACTGCACCGGAGAGTCAGCACTAAAGATCGGCACCCTCGTTCTCCAATCTGTGAAACAAGGCATAGTTGTATTCAAAAAAGAAGCCGTGTACAACGGCGCTCAGGTAGAAGTAGATGCCTGGGAACAAAATGCAGTAGATCAGTTGGAAGTGGTAGAACCAGGTTCAAGCCTACGCCTGGGAGATCGGTGGATCAAATGATGCGATACGAACGAAAATATCGAATTGAGGATGCTTCCGTGCAGGAGGTGCGGGAGGTATTGCGCGTCATTCCCGGTTCGTTCCAGGTTGCGTACCCGGACCGCTGGATCAACAGCATCTACCTCGATGGCCCCGGGTTTGAGGCACTTCAGGAAAACCTCGGCGGCATTTCACAGCGGGAAAAATACCGGATTCGTTGGTATGGCGACCTTCGGCAACTGGTCGAAAATCCTACCCTCGAGAAAAAGATTAAAAACAATCAACTCGGCACCAAAGAACATACTGATTTACCAGCCATCGATTTACGCAGACACTTGGATTTGAATACCCTGCTGCGTCAGCATACGCCCATTGGTCCGGCCTTACAACCGGTTGTTATTGTCCGTTACCTGCGTAGCTACCTGGTCAGCCAGGACCAACTGGTACGCGCCACGATCGACCGACATCTGGAGTACTACCCTTTTAACGGTCCGAATCCTGTTTGGCATAACCCCATGCAAGATCCGGCTGTGGTATTAGAGATTAAATACGATCAGCATATCCAGGAACGCATTGATCAGATACTACAGGCCATCCCTTTCCGGCTCACCAAAAACTCCAAGTTTGTCAGTGGTTTGATCAGCAATTGGCAGTGAGTAAGTTTTAATGCTGAATTTTTAGAATCTCTGCGGCCCAGCAGGAACCGATCAAATGTCAGCATCAGAATTTTCAGAATTGTTATGTTCGCTTCGCGAAGGTTTAACGCGTTTGAATCGTTACGTTTTAGACCCTCGACTGAGGCGAAGCCTCACACCCTAGACCGGGCGCAGCCCCTAGACCGTGAAGCCGACAGGCAAACTAGACCAAGCCAACGGCATAGACCCCCTCTGGATAGTTTGAGTTTGCCCGGATAGCTATCGGGATGAGTTTGAGTTTGGGTTTTCTCGCGGAGCCGCAGAGATTCTCCCCAATCAGCGTAGCTGATTCTCCCCCGCAGGCCGCAGGCAAGCACTCCCCACGACGCGCAGCGGAGGATCCCCGAGGTCGTTTGAGTTTGCCCCGATAGCTATCGAGGGAGTTTGAGTGGTTTAGCAATCCATAGACCAAGCCTGAATAATTTTGAAGGCTTAATTTTTAATAACTCACTCATAACCAAGCCATTCCTCTATATAGACCAAAATTTCCGTCAGGAAATTAATAGGCCCCAAAGGTCTGAAAGACCGCATCGACTCTAGACCGGGCGCAGCCCCTAGACTGTGAAGCCGACAGGCTAACTAGACCAAGCCAACGGCATAGACACTCTGGATAGTTTGAGTTTGCCCCGATAGCTATCGGGGGAGTTTGGGTGGTTTGGCAATCCATAGACCTTCGACCCCCCACAATACACTATGATCTTAATTCAAAATCACACTCCCGGTGTACATTTTAGCCCCGTCAATCACCCGGTAATAATAAGGGCCGGCGGAGAGCACATTCAGGTCAGCAGTCGCTGAAAAAGCCGCTCCGGGTACTGCATTCCAACGGAGGGTGAGGGCGGGAATACCGCTTGCTGTGAAGAGATCAAATTGGATTATTTCGGAAGTAGCTTCCTGCAGCTCTACGTTTAGCTTGTTATAAACCGGATTCGGGAAAATCCGGAAGTCCTTCGGTGGTGGAAATTCCATCAGCTTGATTTCCGAATAGGCATAGCGTCCATCCGACCGGATAGCCTTGATCCGGTAATAATTGAAACCATAGATCGGATCTTCATCAAAGAAGCTATATTCATTTCCAGCGCCTTTCGGCGAAAGCCGGATAATGGGCAAAAACTGATAGGTGTCTGTGCGTTCAATCTCGAATGCGAGAATGTCATCCTCCAAAGAAGTGTTCCAATCCAGTTGAATACCGGTTTCTGTGGCCATTAAGGTGAATGGATCTATACTAAAAATAGGGTCGCCGCAATCAGGGAAAAGTTCGACTTCATCGTAAGCGGATAAACCGGCGGCATCTGTAACAGTAAGCCGGATTCTATACCAGTACAATTCTTGTTCGCAGCCAACGGGCTCAAGCAGTACAAAGGTTTCGGCCAGTGTATCTGCCGGTTCGGCGTGGTAGTGATCATTGTGGTGAAAGAACAACTCCCAGGCATAGGACAGCTCAGAATCTGCGTGTTCCAGGTCTTTGACCAATCCCTTTAGCGGAAGCCAGGTCATTCCCGTAAGGGTATAAAGCGTGGCATCTGACACCGAAGTGATTTCGACCATTGGCGGTGTATTATTTAGCGAAACCAACTGTTCGTCACGCCCTACAACGCCCAGACTATCCGTTACTTCCAGCACCACCGTAAATGAAATGGGATTGGAATCCGGGGCTTCAAAAGTATGGGCAGGCGCTACATCTGTACTGGTAAAACCGTCGCCAAAATCCCAGAAATGGGTAATCGGCAGGTCGAAGGGATCATAGGACGCGCTCCCGTCAAATTGCACCGGCAATGGATTGGGGCCATAATTCACATCCGATTCGATTACTGCAATAGGTGCCGGGTTGCCGCCATAACAGATTTTACGAATCTCCCCATCGTAAATCTGAGCAAAATAGAGACAGCCATCGTATGGGTTTACAGATAAACTGACCAGCCCTTGCCCCGTTTCAAAGAAAGGGTCAATACGGGTAAATTGCTGGTTTTCATCGGGTGCAAGTACCCGAATCCAGCCGCTCAAATCAAGCAGAAAAAACGCCCCCTGATATTCTTCCGGAAAAACCGAAGCGGTATAAAAACAACCGGGGATACTGGAATAGCCATCAAAGGGCAGTCCTTGCAAGCCGGCAGCACTGTCTTCGATGGCAATCGTAATAGGATGACCATCCGGGTCAAAGCCTCCTACCTGTGCACGGGTAGGCTGGTTCCAAAGCTGATTACTCCAGGCAATTAGCGGCCAGGTATGGGTAAAAACCGGAATGTCGGCAGGAATCGAGTTGGACGGACTACAGGGGTTTTCAAAGCCGGGATCTCCGGTGAGTGTCGGCTGTTGGATCAAATCGATAAAGCGGAAAAAATCCAGATTACATCCCGGCTCACCGGCAAAAGGATTGGGAGCATCCTGATTCTGCAGTTCTTCGCCAAAATCCGGCCAGTTTTTATCATAAGCCTCATACAAAGGCCAGCCAAAGTTTCGTCCGGCAGAGGCGGCCAAATTTACTTCTTCCCACATGGAGCCGCCAACATCCCCAATCAAAAGGGTACCGGGATCCCCTTCTTCCGGGAAGTGCCCACCAGTACCCGGCTGCAATATAAACCGGAAGGGATTGCGAAATCCGAGTGCCCAAACCCGCGAAGCGGCAGCCCCCGGATCATTAGAATCGTAAAAGGGATTACTTGAAACTCCCTGTCCTGTTTCCGGATCAATCCGAATAATCTTGCCATTCAGACTATTGACCAGTTGAGCCCGAAACCGGCCAACATTTTGGCGATCCTCGATCAGACCATCGGATAAAGCCTGCTCCCAATAAGTATTTGGATTACTGCCAATATCCTGTCCTTCAAAATGTGCGCCCTCTCCACAGGAAGCGAGCAGGGTGCCGTCATTTCCAAAGACCAGTGACCCTACCCCATGCGATTTCATCAGGATTGGGAAGCCATCGCTCATATCTGTACCGAGGAGCACCAGACGGGAGTCGGGCACTAGGGCTGGAAAATCACCGGAGAGATCTGCCGTGTAGCGGGTAATCCGACCAATGGTGGCCTCCAGGTACTGGTTTGCATTCGGATCATAATCGGGCGTGCCGTAATAAAGGACATGGTGCCGATCAACCACATATAGCAGGTAGAAAAAACCATTTGATAAATAATCCGGATCGAGTGCAAAGCCCAGCAGACCGTGATCGCCCCAATCGCCTACTTCTTCGCTGATATCGAGCAGGGGTTCGGGGGCTGTTTGGCCCAGGGTATCCATACTTAGCACAATGCCTTTTTTCAACCAAACGTATCCGGTACCTGTTTCATCAAAGGTAATTCCGGTGGGTTGTTCCAGATTTTGAAGGACCAGCTCGTCACTAAAATCTTCGGGTAATTGAGCCGACGATAATAGGCTTGTCAGCGAAAACAGGAACGCCAAAAGGCATATTAATCCAACATTTTTCATAACAGTAAAGGTAGGGAATTGGATTAGTCGGGATCGCTAAATTCAATACGACTTCCGTCTAATACCAGATAAAGTCGCTTAATATTGGTGGCTTCGTATCTGCGCACCAGAATGCTTGCTCCACCAAATTCGGGTTTCTTTTGATAAGCTGTGAAGCCTTGATTGCAGTCTTTGAGTTTTAATTCATCCACCACGAGTACTGATCGATCCTTGGAGGCGAGTCCGATATTGGCGTTTTGAACTTCAGACTGGAACACAGCTACTTCGCTCGCTTCGCCGACACTTACCCCCTTGTCGCCGTTATTAATTATCTGACAACCCCTGACCTCTAAGATGCTTCCGGAGAAATCCAGTCCATCGTTGCCCGTATTGGAGAACACGCTATTTTGAATCAGCCCCCTACAGAAATCACAGTCAAACCCGTCGAAGGGCGTATTGTTGACCAAAATCTTTTGGATGTCGATATCAGATCGTACGATATTTAAGCCGTCTTCACAATGATTTCCGATAAAGGAAACAAATTCCATTTGTACATCTGCTTCATAAAAAGTGACGGCGCCCGTGAGGTTCCAACCTTTGTATGCCAGGGTATTTAAACCCTGAAAGCGCACGCGCATGAGTTGGGATTGCAAATCGGTTTCCATGACCGTAAAGCCCCCGGCACTGTCATCACTGGAAAAGACCTCCACCGGATTTTCTTCGGTGCCAACCATAAATACCGGTGATCTCGAAATAAAAGAAGCGCCACCAATGAGATCCAGTTTTGCTCCAGGCTCAAAATAGACCCTGTATCCGGCAGGGATCAGGATATTCGACCGGGTTTGTGTGGTCTTGCCGGCCGGAAAAAACAGCTCCTGGCCTTCCACAACAAATCCGGCACCGGAGGGAGCAGCCCCTTCCGGAAAGAGTTCCTGGGAGGGCATTTTAGGAAGCCAGTCTCCATCAGGCTGGACCAGGGAGGAATACACCTCTTCCAAACCCAATACCTGGAAATAAACACGGGATGCATTTTCCGGAATATCCACCAATAACGGAACACGCTGGTAGTGGTGTATTCTGGAAGTTCCGATCATGCGTCGGATTTCATCCCAGCCACTAAAGCGGGTGCTATCGACTTTTAGTCTGCCGAGATACTCCCTTGGACTGGCGGCTGGCAATAAAATCGGACTATCTAACTGCTCCAGGGGACCTTTATCTTTTCGGCTATAGCCAATTATCTGTACGGGTAACTCGTGGAAATTGATCGCACTGACAGCACCGGAATT
This sequence comes from Saprospiraceae bacterium, assembly GCA_020437105.1. Lineage (GTDB taxonomy): Bacteria > Bacteroidota > Bacteroidia > Chitinophagales > Saprospiraceae > JAAEZH01. The sequence goes on along the minus strand of JAGQWR010000095.1, from coordinate 51,779 downwards.
ATTGCGGGAAAGCACCAGGCTGTATTCATCGTGCGGATACAATAAAATGCGCATATACCTGGCATTGGCCAGTATTTCAGGTATATCCAGTCGATATTCCGGGAACTCTTCATTCAGCGCAAGCTGCCGCATCAAAATCTCCGGTTGAAGGGACTTGAGGAAACTGTTTAGGAATTCCGGACTGGAATATTCCTCCAGATAGCGCACATAGGATTCCACAAAATCAGCATCCTGAAACAAACTGGCAAAAACAGGTCCCGTTTGCAGTTTTCCCGGGTGGCTGAGTCCCTGTCCGAGAAACGAATGTCTTTTATAAGGCGTATCACTAAACCCGTCATACCCGATAGGCTCCAGGCGATTTTCAATCGGATTGAAATAGTAGCGTTGATTATGCCAGACGATACCGTGGTAGGCACCCAATACATCAGTAATGGCGTAGTATTTTGCAGCCCGTTCGAGATCAAATACGTCGGAAGCTTTTTTACCTCCATTGCGGTATTGGTTTACCAGCGTACCCGCCTGTATAAATTGCCTGTATCGGACAGAATCTTTGCGTATTTCCTTTTCATTAAATGGAATGACAGGCGCACTTTCATAGCTTGCGATATCGGGCTGAAAATTGTAACTCACCGCTCCGTTTTCCCGGATTTGGCGTTCAATATTAGACCAAAAAATTTCTTCACTAAAGTGCAGTATCGGCCCTTCCCGGCGCGATTTGCTTTCGACAAGTTGTTTTTCAAAATGTTCTTCGTAGGCATAGATGCCCAGCGATTTTCCGTTTAAAAACACTTCCGTGAAATCGTACCTGGTAGTCAGCACGTCTTCTTTTTCCCAGAATTTATGCAGCAACCACTCCGACAAAAATGAGCGGGCTCCGGGATTATGTACTGAAAAGGTGGTCATCCCTCTCCAACTCCCTCCGGTTTTCATGGCAATCCGGAAAGACCATTTATTGCCTCGCAGGTGATCCAACCAATCGCCTTTTAGTCGCAGTTCGACAGATTGTTCTGAATTAGAATCGCCATCATGCATTTTGGCTGTCACCCAATCATCCTCCCCTGTAACCAGGATACCGGCCTGCAAAGCCGCTTTTCTTTTTTCCTCGAGCTTCCGCATGCCCTCCTCTCCAATTTTTAGATAGAGCGTCGGAATTTCAGTTTGGACACCTTCCTCCAGTATTACTTTTTCTACCAATAAATCATCATAAAATACCGGGGCATTGCCATTGGTATAGACATAGATTTTGTAGTTGTTATCGGTCTCGCTGGTGCTGGTGCGAAAATAAATTTCGACACGCTCCCAGCCATCGGCCCGGCGTTCTACTGATTCTTTCTCGATTAGATAGAGTCCGCCGGTTCCCTCTTCCTGGATGGTGAGGTAGTTCAGTATTTTGGATGGATTAAAGCGCCAGACCTCCGCATGGTAAAGGGCACCACGCTCAGGATGTTGAAGGGTATAGCCAAATCCAAATTGGAGTCCGTCTCCGGCATCAACCCTACAGCTATAGCTCCCTGAAAAAGCCCATAAGTCGCTTTGTAATAGTCCGTTGCCAAAGCTGTGATTCCCGTTAACAAACAGGCTATCGCGTACCGTTTCGGCATCACAAAATACCCGATCCGGAGTATCCGAATTTGCCGAATCTGTTTGGAGAAGCGGATAGAACATATAGACCAGTCCCAGGGCTACGGGAATCAACCAAAGCCATGCAGGGAGTCTGATGCGTTTTTTGGAATCCGATAGGATCATATAATGAGATCCGGTTGATCAACAATAGACAATCGGGTAGCCGGAGACAGTGCCCTAAGTTTGTTTTTTGCCTCACTCAACTGAGCCAGATCTGTCGCTTTACAGATAAAAGACAGGTCAAGTCCTTTTTCCAGGGTATCCATGCGTTTGAGTTCGACAAAGGGAAAAGTGGAAGTCAGGAGTTGTACAATCTGATCCAGGTCTTCCACATCTGTTTGGATATTGACAAACATCCGGTCTTCCCGAACGTGTACCAATTGCCCGGTAGTACGTTTGTGGATAAACAGAATAGCTAAAATCAAAACAACTGAAACAACCGCCAAAATAGGTTGATTGGCTCCTCCAGCGAGTCCGATACCGATCGCGATAAACAGATAGGTTAATTCTTCGGGGTCTTTAATGGCTGCCCGAAAACGTACAATTGACAATGCGCCCACCAATCCGAGTGAAAGGGCAATCGAAGATTTGACGATCATAATGATCAGGAGGGTTCCCAGTGCGAGTGGCAGAAAATTATTACCAAACTTACGCCTGTTGGATATAGCCGCCCCATACCGGATATAAAACCAACGCAACAGCACAATCAAAACCGCCGTAACAACGATATTGAATAAAAATTCTCCGATTGGCACATTGTTCGAAAATTCGTCAATGTACTTTTCCTGTAGTATTCTTAATACTTCCATGTCGCTAAACCTTTATCTTCCGTTTAGATACGGTAAGATTGGAGGGCAAAAATAGTTTTTTTTGTATTGACAGCAGGTAGTGGCTAACGGATTGTTGATGGAAGTGAGGCAGAATTGATTCTGTTTGGTAAGTATTAAGCTCCCATGCGGGGAGAAGCAACGATCTCAACTATAAACTAAATGATCTTGTTAAAAAAAGACAGCTAAATTTACAGCTGGCAAAAAAAGTCTGTGAATGTCTAAAGAAGCCCCGAAAATAAATTGGATTTTATACCTGATAATCGGGTTAGTTGTCTCGGTGGTGCTGTTTCGCTTGTTGATCATGCTGCGATTTGCCTTCATTCCGATCCTGGCGGTCGGGGCAATATACGGCGTGTTCTACCTGATCAGACAACGGCGGCGGCAAAAAGCGTATGAGGCTTCCATTGAAGGACAGATCGACCGGAAGCTCGAGTTTTGTCGGAAGATGGTTGATCAAAACCGCAAAGAGCTGTCAGATATCCAATACAATTCGCGGGAACTACAGGCTCAACTAAACGATGAGGCAGATTTAAACAAGGAAACCTGGAAGGAGCTCAAGCGCCTGTCGGACGGTTTTGCGGCAGAGCACAAACTGCGTCAAACCAAGATCGACTTTTTTCAGGCCTGTATCACGAAGCTCGAACGACTGAAGAAAAATCATGAAGTAGCCCGGGATCTGGAAATCCGTCAGTCAAAATTAAAAGAATTACGGGAAGGGCAGCTGGAGGCACTCGCCGAAATGGAATCCCTGCGTTCTGATCTGGAATACGATCAGGCCTATTTGGAAACGATTGATAAATTATCGCTGCGCTTACTTGATAGCCAGTCTGCCGAACAGGCCAAAGGCATCCAGCGCGAACTGGAAGAAATCAATCGGGAACTCGGAAATTAATATTCTTGAAAAATTCAATTATCCTCTTAGCCGGGTGTTACCTGTTGCTTTTTGCAGCCTGTGGCACCGGATCGGAACCTTTACAGCGCATCCTGTTTCTGGGACATCCCTATCAATGGCATGCCGACGGGAAGCGTATTGACTATCGCGTGGAAGCTACGGATCGCAACCAATTTGATAAACTCTGGTTGGGGGGCGACCTTTGCGCAAAAGCGACCGCAGAACTATCCACCTTGCAGTACCTCGACAGCCTGCTCGATCTGGGGTCCCCATCGGTACACTGGTCGCTCGGCAATCACGACATTCAATTTGGGCATTTGGATTGGATTAAAGCGGCAACAGGCAGGCCGAATTTTTACCAATCCTGGGAGGATGGATATACTTTATTGGTATTAAACACCAACATATTTACCTGGTACAATGCGAGTCCCGCAGATTCTCTGTGTACCGAAATGGCTAATCAAATTCGGATGATACAAGCCGTTTGCGATACGATCAGTCAATCGTCGCATCTGGTCATTTTACATCACCAGTGTTTGCTTACGGATGAACTTTCGGGCGGAGAAACAGATCTGGCCCGGGTTTTCAATTATTACCAGCCAGATTTCAAAGTCTTATGTACACCTGATACAGCCACCTTCACAGCAGTCATTTATCCGGCATTGCAACGCGTGCAGCAGCGGGGGGTGCAGGTCGTTTTGGTTGGAGGCGATATGGGTATGCGGGCCAAAAAATTTGAATACCAAACCCCTGACGGAATCTGGTTCCTGGGTGCCGGGATCAACAACTCTGTCCCGGATGATTTTCGGCCGGAGTACATCACCAACTTTGAGCCAGACCAGGTGCTGTTATTCAAATATTCCCAAGGGCAGTTAAGCTGGCAATTTGAAGACTTGAATACCATTTCTAAAATAAAAGGACCAAGTCGGTAGTTGAGAGAGGGTCTAGGGCCCAGGGGCCCGGTCTAGCTCGCCTGTCGGCTTTGCGGTCTAGGGGCTGCGCCCTGGTCTAGGGTCGAAGCCTTTGGCTTAGGTCCAAGCGGTCTTTCAGACCTTTTGGGTCTATTAATTTCCTGACGGAAATTTGGGTCTATTCTACTATAAGCTGGAGCATTGTGGTTTAGCCACACATAAACGATTCAAACGCGTTAAACCTTCGCGAAGCGAACATACCCTACTTACCCCGATTTGCTTTAAAGCTTTCAAAAGTAGTAGAAACGTAATGTTCTCCTTTAATGTACTCCAGTTCTGTCATTAAGCTTGGGGCATCTTTGTAGCCCGGAGAAACGGTAATCCGATCCAGACTTTCGTTTAAATACACGATGGAGGGATAAGACATCCGGCCATTGAGCAGGGAAACGGCTAGCTCGTGAGAGCCTCTGCGGCCATTTGCGACAAATTTCATGGTGTGTCCACGGAATTCCACGTCTTCTTTTTGCTCTGCATCAAATTTGACTGCGTAAAAATTCTCGTTGAGGTATTGCATGACTGCCGGATCAACAAAAGTGCTTTGATCCATACGTTTGCACCAGCCACACCAATCGGTATAAACGTCGATGAGTACTTTTTTGGGTTCGGATTCCATGGCTGTCACCATCTCATCCCAACTCATCCAGGTCAGATTTCCATCAAATTCCCGGGCTGAAGCAGGTATTTTATCACTAGGTTTAGGAGCTAATACAAAGGCATATAACAAACCGGAGATTAAAACTAAAGCGAGTACAGGCAAAACTTTTTTCACGATATTTTCTTTTTATTCATGGATAAACACCCGGACAGAAATTGTTTGGGTGCGTATAGATTTCAAATTTATATAATTATTTTCTGAGCGCATACCATTTAAGAATACCTTAACGCAAGTTGGATTCAATAAAACAAGATGACAAAACGAAAGATCACCATTGGAATTGGCGGTTCGAGTGGTTCTATTTATGCCCGGCAGTTGCTCGATAAGTTATCGGCGTTTCCAAAAGATAGTTTACAGGTTGGGGTGGTCATGAGTGATAATGCCCGTTTTAACTGGCAATTGGAACTGGGAGATAAGAGCTACGAAAATTACGATTTTGATTTTTATGCCAAAGATGATTTCATGGCTCCTTTCGCCTCCGGATCGGCACAATACGATACCCTGATCGTTTGTCCCTGCTCCATGGGTTTACTGGCCCGGATCGCCAGCGGAATCTCTAATGACCTGGTTACACGTGCAGCCGATGTTATTCTGAAAGAGCGCCGGAAACTGATTCTGGTTCCCCGCGATACGCCCTACAATCTCATTCATATAGAAAATATGCGCACCGTCACGCTGGCGGGCGGGATTATTTGTCCGGCGAGCCCTTCTTTTTACAGCAAACCGGAAACGATCGAGGAAGTAGCAGCCACCGTGGTGGACCGCATTCTGGATCTGGCTGATTTGTCCATTAATACCTTTCGTTGGGGTTCTTAGAGCCTGATGGGAATTTTAGTCTTCAAGTAAAAACTAGATCATTTTTTCAAATCAAGGCGTAAAAACCGGAGTTTAGCAGTGCTAAATGAGGATTTTTGCAACCCAGAGTTGGGAAAAACGAGCCGTTTTGACACCGATTAATAGAATCCCAACAGGCTCTTCACTTAAACTTCATACCTTTGCACGCAATTCAAACAAAAGTGGACCGTTTCAGTTCCTATTGAATCATTTTAACGAAAAATAATTATCCAATGAAGTACTTGACTGCCATAGCAATTATGCTTTTCTGTGGGTTACAGCTACGTGCTCAAAATCTTTCTAACTCTATGGATTCTCTGTCTTACAGTGTGGGCGTCCTTGTTGCCCAAAATCTAAAACAACAAGGTCTTGACAAGGTAGATGCTACCAAACTCGCTGAAGCTATCTCTGATGTATTGGCTGGAAAAGAATTGCAAATCAGCAAACAGGATGCTAACGCAAACGTACAAGCATACATGACTAAACGACAAAATATGGCTGGCCAAATCAATTTGGAAGAAGGCGAAGCCTTTTTAGCGGAAAATGGCAAACGTCCGGAAGTAACAACTACTGCCAGCGGATTGCAATATGAGGTATTGGAAGCAGGAGACGGAAAATCTCCAAAAGCAACCGATCAGGTGACTGTCCATTACGAAGGCACCCTACTTGACGGTACTGTTTTCGATAGCAGCTTCGAGCGTGGTCAGCCTGCAACATTCGGTCTGAACCAGGTTATTGGTGGTTGGACAGAAGGGGTACAATTGATGAAAGAAGGCGATACTTTCCGCTTTTTCATTCCATCACAATTGGCCTATGGTGCACGTGGTGCCGGAAATGACATCGGACCAAATGCGACCTTGATTTTCAAGGTTCAGCTTATCGCGGTAAAATAATTTATCCGAATCATGCGGATCGACATCATCACCGTACTGCCCGAATTACTTAGTAGTCCACTTGGCCACTCCATTATGCAGCGGGCCCAGGATAAAGGGTTATTGGAAATTCACCTGCACAATCTCCGGGATTATGGCCTGGGGAAGCACAAGCAGGTTGACGATTATCAGTACGGTGGTGGTGCCGGCATGGTTATGATGTGTGAGCCTATTTCCAATTGTATTGAAGGCTTACAGGCGCAGCGCGCCTATGACGAAATCATCTTCATGACTCCCGACGGGCAGACCTTCAAGCAAGGCCTCGCCAACCACCTTTCCCTAAAAGACAACCTGATCATTTTGTGCGGGCACTACAAGGGCGTGGACGAGCGGATTCGCAAAAAGTATATCACCATGGAAATTTCGATTGGTGACTATGTTTTATCTGGTGGAGAGCTTGCTGCTGCCGTGTTGGTAGATTCGATCGGGCGTCTGATTCCCGGCGTACTAAATGATGAGACCTCTGCCCTGTTTGATTCTTTCCAGGATCAACTACTTGCCCCACCTGTTTATACCCGTCCGGAAAATTTTGAGGGAATGTCTGTTCCGGAAATATTGCTTTCCGGTCATCAGGCAAAAATCGAAGAGTGGCGGCATACCATGTCCATGAATCGGACCAGAGAACGGCGGCCCGATTTGTTAGAGGAGTAAGGATTTACGTGCTAAAGCAGCTAATGCCGGAATTATACCTAAAAAAAACGGAGTGTGAAAAAATCCACACTCCGTTTTTTAGCGATCATTCAGATCTAATTAATTCCCTTCACTTCTTTCGTGCCGATCATCGCGAGCCTCTCCTCTGTCTTCTCTCAATTCACCCCGATCTTCGCGAAGTTCGCTGTAGGTTAGTTGTTTGTCTTCTTCCATCAGATTAATAAACTCATCTACGAGCGCCAATTTTGCTTTGCCATTGGCATCCAGGGTAAACTCATAGGCGACAAGCGTTTGATAAATATCCTGCTGGCGATTCAGGATATCTGCTCTGCGGTTGCGATCCATGCGGTCATCCTGTACATCACGCACATCATCCCGACGATCCTGGCGATCATTCCGGATATCTCTGCGGTCATCGCGTGCATCTCCATTTGGATGGCGACGATCCGCCCGATCCCGACGTATTTCGCGGTTTTCTGAATGTACCTCCTGCTGACTTTGGCCAACTTCCACCTTCGCCTGATTCAATTTTACTTTAGACTGGTCAATTTCGCGTTGCATATCCCTTAAGATATCTCCTTTAATGGCGCGCACGGAAGCCAGATCATTGGTTAGATGTGCTTCCACAATACGATCTCTGCTCATACGCATATCCTGTAATTCGCGGGTATCGCGATCTAACTGAGCCTGACTTTGGTGGATTTGTGCACGATCCTGCGATCTTTCTTTTGTATTGGTTATTACCTGGGCATTCAAGAAGGTTGGTGCCAGACACATAATAAATGCAGCAAAAAGCAAATGACGTTTTTTCATCTGGATAATTTTTTGTGACTTTAGCTTTAATTTGAAACTGTCTTCAAATTTTTAGGAGATCTAGAAGAGATGTAAAACTAGCTACAGTTCCACATTCCAACTGGTATAAAAATAATAATTTATGCAAATTGGCTAATTATTTAAGATTTGGCCATGCTTTTCGACTAAGAAAAAGTCGTTAGGTTTAATTTTGGCCATTTTTCTCGCTCGACGACATGTTTACAGAAAAGCACTATCTAGACCGCATCAGCGGAAAACAACTCGACACCTACCTTGACAAAGGCTGGTATCGTATGGGGCAAGCGGTGTTTACTTGTCGTTTTCTGATTTTCAATGGTGTTTTGTTCACATCCATCTGGATTCGGCTTTCGCTGAAGAATTATGTATTCAGTAAACGAAAACGCAAGCGCATGAACCAATTGAATGCGCGTTTTCGTACTATTATTCGGCCTTTTGAAGTAACAGCGGAGAAGGAAAAACTTTACCGGATTTATCGAGAGCAATTTCCCGCAAAGATCGCTCCTTCCCTGGCTTCTGCCCTACTCGATGACACTGAGAATAATATTTTCAACACACAGGAGATTGCCATTTATGACGGTGATAAACTCATCGCTTTTAGCACCTTCGATCTGGGAGAAAAATCAATTGCCAGCATTTTAGGGGTCTATCATCCGGATTATGCAAAGTTTAGCCTGGGGGTCTATACGATGCTGTTGGAAGTACAGTACGGACAGAAAAACGGGTATGACCTTTTTTATCCCGGATATGTTGTTCCCGGTTATTCTAAATTTGACTATAAGCTTCAGATTGGGGAAGTTGATTATTATGACGAATTAACTTCTAAATGGAACCCATTTACCAACCTGGATCTGGATAATCTGGCTCCACAGGAAATCGAAAAAGCCTTAGTTGCTTTTGGGCAAAAGCTTCAAGAAATCGGCTTGAAATCGCATATTTACCTGTATCCACCCTATGAAGCAAACCTCCTGGGCTATTGGATTCTGGATTATCTGGATTACCCCCTGATTCTAGAGGTTCAAAATGGCCAGGCTGATATGAGCCTGATTTTATGTTATGACCACCGGTCAAAGCGCTATCACTTGTACCAGTGCACGGTTTATGATAACCTGGACGATTTTTTCAGGCCGTTCATGAAAATAGACAAGCCTCAATTTCCTTTAAAATTTGAATTATTAATCAAGGAGAAAGTGCTGCTAAAAACACATTCTGAAGCCGAAATAATTCTTGCGATACAAGAGTTTATCGCAAATTCTGACCAACATTAACGCTTAATCCGGCAGCAGGCGTTCCGGAAAGCTATAACAATTAAACTGGCTACCGCGCAAAAAACCGACCAGGGTAATTCCGCTTATTTCTGCGGCTTTTACCGCCATTGTCGAGGGGGCTCCAACGGCAGCAATAATAGGCAAACCAGCCATAGAAGCCTTCTGTACTAACTCAAATCCGATGCGGCCACTCAGCCATAAAATATGATCTCTCAAGGGAAGCATTTCCTTTATTAGTGCTTCTCCAATCAACTTATCCAGAGCATTATGACGGCCAATGTCCTCTTTCACCAATAACAACTCACCCTGGGCATTAAAAAGCGCTGCCGCATGCAGACTCCCGGTGTGTGCAAAAATTTCTTGTTGAGCGTCCAGCTTTTTACCCAGACCAATCAGAAATTCACCGCTTATTTTAGGATACTCTTTTCTGGGGAAATAAGCCGGCTCCCAAGAGAGTCCTTCCAGATTTTCTTTTCCACAAAAGCCACAACTTGCAGTGGCAGCCAGGCGCCGGGCTGTTCGGTCGAGGTGGATATGCTGCCAGGCTTCGGGGGCATCCGTTAAACAGACACTAATCTGGTCCTCCCCGATTGTAATCCGCTCGATTTCGCGAGGTGATCCCAACAGGCCTTCACAAAACAAAAAGCCCGTTGCCCAGGCGGCTGCGTCACCGGGGGTCAGCAGGTTCACACTTATGCGGCTGCGTTTGCGATCTTGCAACGGACCATACTCCAGCAGTAGTTCTACCGGTTCTTCAACGGTCAATTGATCGGTGGCAGATGCCAGCTTTCCGTCCTGAAATCTCCAAACAGTGTGCGCTTCTATTCCATTTTGTTCCAGTTGCATAATTGAAGCTTAGGGTGAAGTTAATAAACCGTACTACCAAGATAAACGTAAAAACAGTAAACACCGGAGCAGGGAATAATTCATTTTTTGTTTAAAAATTTGACAAACTTATCCTCCCTGGCTTACCTTTGTGTCTGAATCAGACATCAAATGACCAATAATTATCTGGCCCAAAATCTTCAGTTTTTACGTCGCAGGCGCAAAATGAGTCAGCAGGCTCTGGGAGTGGAATTAGGATTAAGTCGGAGCAATATTGCTTCCTATGAAAATGCAAAGGCGGAGCCGCGGGCAACGATGCTTGTACGAATTGGCCGATTTTTTGACATTACTATTGATCAATTAGTGGATCATCCGCTTGATGAATCGGCCGTTAGTAGTAAAAATAAAAACTTTGGCAAGCTGGACCGGTTAATGCGCGCTCAACAGACCGAGTCGGCAAACTTCCTCAAAAAATCCGCTCAACTTCGAAAAGTTATCGAAGGTATGAAGGCCTATCACGAGCTGAAACGTGAAACGGTTGAAGACCCCGGTGAAATGCTTTTATCCTTTTTTAAGGATTACGAATACCTGCTAACAGTTATGGAAAGCTTGGTCATTGCCAATGATGAATTGGTGCAACTGGTTCAGCCGGACTAACAACAGAAAAAGGCAACCCAATTGGATTGCCTTTTTCTGTTGTGCAAGTATGCTTTTTCTTAATCTCTGGACGGAGCAGATTCATCTTCAAATTTCTTACCATTCCACTGGCCCAGCCATTCGCACTGTTTCCCAACCTTTTTGTAGTTAAAAAACTGGTGTGCAGCTTCTTCCCTTGTGTTGCGGGAGATAATGATTTGCTGAAATCCAGAGTTTACATTGAAGTAGTACTTTCCTACTCCCAGTGTCCATTTTTTATTTACGGCCATTGCTTTTATTTACCAGAAACAGGCATTTACCTGTCCATGTTCAAAAATTTGACCGAAGATACATTTTTTCTTCCAAAATGACAAGTTTTTACCCTTAATACATCTCCACAAAAAAGTACTTAATTTGGACCTTTACTTAAGCAAAACCATGCAATTTGACTGCTACTGAACGCCCTATTTCCGAGGATTTTCTAAACCAGATGCAATTGCTGCTTGGCTCAGATTTTGATGCTTTTCGCGAAAGTCTGGACATGGTACCACCTGTATCTCTGCGCCTACATTCCCGGAAAGGGATGACACCAAATCCCGATTGGGAGACCATCCCCTGGATAAAGGGCGGGTATTACCTGCCTTCACGTCCTGTATTCACGCTTGATCCTGTTTTTCATGCCGGGGCGTATTATGTGCAGGAAGCCTCCTCTATGTTATTAGACCCCGTACTTCGGCAACTTTTGGAAGACCAGAAACCCGTTCGGGTATTGGATCTTTGCGGCGCTCCAGGTGGAAAATCCACCCTGATCGCTTCGTTGCTCCCTGCCGGAAGTTTGTTAGTCACCAATGAAGTCATTCAGTCGCGGGGGGCCGTACTTAGGCAAAACATGGAAAAATGGGGATTTTCAAACCAGATTGTCACACAGTTGGATGCACGGGATTTTGCCCCGCTGGCTGGTTTTTTTGATTTAATTCTGGTGGATGCTCCCTGTTCCGGAGAGGGGCTATTCCGGAAGGATTTGAATGCCCGCAGTGAGTGGAGTCCGGAGCATGTGCATTTTTGTGCCGGGCGACAAAAGCGCATCCTAAATGACTGTGTTCCACTGCTCGCTCCGGGTGGACATCTGGTTTATTCGACCTGCACCTACAACGCCTCCGAAAATGAATTGAATGCAGCCTGGCTCCAGGCAGAATATGGCCTACAGGTTTACCGGGCAAAGCTGGATCCCTCCTGGGGACTGGTGGCCAAACAAGCGGGTTATCAGGCTTATCCGCACAAGCTACGGGGGGAAGGATTTTATTTTTCTGTTTTTACCAGGGAGACGGGCACCCCCTTTCAGCGTAAGCGCCAATATAGCCTGCCGACCGATTGGGCACTCGCAGGTAAAAAACAAATTCCATTATGGGCCGATTGGCTCGAAGCACCCATGGATTTTGCCTACCTCCAACATTCAAACGGATCGGTACGCTTTTTTCCGGCCGGTCTTCAAGAAGACGTACTTACTGTATTGGGTGAAATTGGTAAAGGGTGGGTTGGCACATCTGCCGGACAATTGAAAGGAAAGAGCTTTATCCCCGATCAGGCACTGGCATGGAGTCTGCATCTTTCGGCAACTACTCCTGCCATTGAACTTTCCAGGGATAAAGCGCTTCAATTCTTAAAGGGCGAGAGTTTCCAAAAAGAACCGGATTGGCCCATAGGTTGGCAACTCATTCGATATCAAGGCTTCGGGTTGGGTTGGGTAAAAGTGCTACCCAACCGAATAAACAACTACCTGCCCAAAAGCTTACGCATTCGGATGGCAATCTCTTAAAGTCCGAAAGCTGCTTTTACCGCATCTACCATGTCGAGTTTTTCCCAGGTAAATGTTTCGACCTCCATGTTTTTGATTTCTCCGGAACCGTTTACCAGCGTTACGTTCTTCACTTCTGAGGTTCGTCCCATGTGACCATAAGCCGCTGTATCCGAATAAATCGGATTGCGCAGCTTCAGGCGACGCTCAATCGAATAAGGCCGCATATCAAACAATTGGTCAACCTTTGCCGCAATGACACTATCCGTCAGATCCACATTTGCTGTACCATAGGTATCCACAAAGATATTAGTAGGTCGGGCTACACCGATCGCATAGGAAACCTGAACCAGGATTTCCTCACAAACACCTGCAGCTACCAGATTTTTTGCAATATGCCGGGTAGCATAAGCTGCAGAGCGATCTACTTTTGAAGGATCTTTTCCGCTAAAAGCACCGCCACCATGTGCGCCTTTACCGCCATAGGTATCCACGATAATTTTCCGTCCGGTAAGCCCTGTATCACCGTGTGGGCCACCAATTACAAACTTCCCGGTTGGATTTACGTGAAAGGTGATCTGATCGTTGAACAAGTCCTGTACAGAACCTTTGCAGCTGGCTTTCACCCGAGGAATTACGATGTTGATGACATCTTCCCGGATTTTGGCAAGCATGGCAGCATCTTCATCAAAATCATCGTGTTGGGTAGAAACTACGATGGTATCGATACGCTGAGGGGCGTGTTCGTCTGAGTATTCAATTGTTACCTGGGATTTGCTATCCGGACGCAGGTAGGTCATTTGCACGCCTTCTTTCCGGATGGCTGCCAACTCGATCAGGATTTTATGCGCCAAATCGAGTGCCAGTGGCATATAATTTTCTGTTTCACTGGTAGCATAACCAAACATCATGCCCTGGTCGCCAGCGCCCTGGTCTTCAGGATTGCTCCGCTCCACTCCCTGGTTGATATCAGGCGATTGTTCGTGGATAGCAGATAAAATTCCGCAGGAATTGGCTTCAAACATGTATTCGGACTTGGTATATCCAATCCGGCGAATCACATCCCGGGCAAGCTGTTGTACATCGAGGTAAGTGCTAGATTTTACCTCACCGGCAAGAATTACCTGACCGGTTGTTACCAGCGTTTCGCAAGCTACTTTCGAACTTGGATCAAACGCTAAAAAGTGATCAACGAGCGCGTCGGAAATTTGATCGGCTACTTTGTCGGGATGGCCTTCAGAAACAGACTCCGAAGTAAATAAATATGGCATGATTTTGTTATTGCGATTATTAGGGGCACAAAAATAGGAAAATTCCTAACAGGTATAGGATGAACACTCCTGCTTATTTCACATTGCAGTGCAGCAGTTTTTCGGGGCCATTGGCCAGATAGATATAACCTTCCAGTAAATCTCCAATTTGCACCGGTCCGACACCGGCTGGTGTACCTGTATAGATTAAATCCCCGGTTTGAAGTTTAAAGAATTGGGATACATAGACGATAATATCCTCAAAGGTAAAGAGCAGATCGCCTGTATCACCAGATTGAACTGTTTCTCCATTTTTCTGTAATTCAAAACGGATGTTTCTGGTATCCAGTTTGGATTTATCAATAAATACCGGAGCAAGAACAGCCGAGTTATCAAAGGCTTTGGCAATTTCCCAGGGATGCCCTTTAGCCTTACATTGATCCTGAAGATCCCGGGCAGTAAAGTCTATTCCCAGTCCGATCTCCTCGTAATAACCCGCTGCAAATTCCGGCTGAACATGCCGTCCATTTTTTACAATGCGCAAAACGATCTCCAACTCGTAGTGCAGGTCTTTGGTGAATTCCGGAAAATAGAAGGGTTTGTTATTGATCAGCAGCGCGGTAGCCGGTTTCATAAAAACTACCGGTTTAGCTGGTACCGGGTTATTCAATTCCTTGGCATGCTCTGCATAATTCCGTCCAATGCAAATGATCTTCATCGTAATGTTATTCGTTTCACACGTTCATTAACTACCCCCTATCCGCCAGGGTGGATTTTTTCTATTCGTACCTGCCAGGTAGAGGATCAGGTGATTGCCATCCGGATCGCGAAGGCGGGCTTCCCGCCACAGCCAGCTTTGATCTGTAATTGGCGCATCAAATATCACGCCTTCTTTTTGCAATTCCTCAACTTTTTCGTCCAAATTTCCACATTCGAAATAAATGGAGGTACCGGGATCAGTTTGCCATTGATCGACCTGATGCAGGGAGAACGTAGAATCACCTTCGGGGCATTCGAAGCGAGCATACCTGGGGCGCGAATCAACTATTAGTTTGAGTCCGAGCAATTGATAAAACGCAATCGCCTGTTCCATATTTTTGGTCGGAAGCGTTACCTGGTTAAGATTCATGAATTGGGTTTTAGATGACCTGGCGTACCTGATCTTTGAGAAAAGGCAGTATCTCTGTTTCAAACCAGGGATTGCGTTTAAACCAGGCAATATTTCGGGGAGATGGATGCGGCAGGGGTAAAAATTCGGGAAGATACTTTTGCCAATGACGTACCGTTTCTGTCATGTTTTTTTCCATCCGATCAGAAAGGTAATAGGGCTGCGCATAATTTCCGATCAGCAGGGTAAGTGCTTTATGGGGCATCATAGCCATAAAGGCATCATGCCATTTGGGGGCACATTCGGGTCGGGGTGGCAGATCGCCCGACTTACCTGTTCCGGGAAAACAGAAGCCCATAGGCAGGATAGCAAAATGCATCGGATTGTAAAAGGTGTCTTCATCAACCCCCAGCCATTGGCGCAGCCGTTTTCCGCTGGCATCATCCCAGGGAATGCCGGAGACATGCACTTTTCTGCCGGGAGCCTGACCAATGATGACCACTTTTGCATCCGGGTGAATAGTAAAAACCGGTCGAGGACCTTCTGGTAAGTGCGCTGCACAAATTGTACAATTTTTAGCTTCTTGTATCAGATCGAGTGCCATGGTGGAAAGTTAAGGAGAATGCGGCAAAAAAAATTCCGTATCGAGTACAAGAGACTCGATACGGAAACATATTTAGTACATCTTGTTAGAATCTAAAATTTCACATTCATCAAACCGGTCAATTCTTTCACCTCGCGAATGGTTTCCTGCGCGCGTTTCCGAATTTCAGCAGAGGAAGCTTTGATCTGGTTTTTCACATCCTTTTTATTGGCCAGTAGTTCTGCCCGCTTTTCGCGAAATTGCTCACTAAGTGCGACCAATGTTTCCGCGGCAGCGGCCTTGAGATCTACATACTTCAGATTCTCCGCATTATAATCCTCCATGAGGCTGGTGTAGGCGGTCATATTCTCTCCGGCTTTGATCAACTCAAAGAGATTTTGCACACCCAGACTCATTTCGCCGGCAGGCTGATCCCCGGCATCTGTAACAGCAGAGCGGATCTGTTTCCGGATACGCTCACTGTCTTCAAATACATTGATGGAGTGTTTTTCGCCAGCTGATTTACTCATCTTACGAAGCGGATCGGCAGTAGAAGCAATTTTAGGCGTATCTGAATGCAGACCTTCCGGCAAAACGAAATATTCTTTACCCACCTGATTGTTAAATCGTTGGGCTATGGTACGTGTCAATTCCAAATGCTGATCCTGGTCTTTACCCACCGGTACATAATCGGCCCGGTAGATCAATATGTCTGCAGCCTGGAGCACCGGGTAATCCAATAAACCGGCAGAGACAAACCCATCATCTGTAGCGGTAGCACTCTTATCCTTAAACTGGGTCATTTGCATCAAACGCCCATAAGGGGTAAAGCAATTGAAAATCCAGCTCAGTTCAGCATGCTCTGGCACTAAGGATTGTATAAAAAGAAACTCCGGATTAATGCCAACGGCCATTAAATTGAAAATCAGGTCCCAGGTGTTTTGGCGAAGCTTATCCGGTTGATAAGGCATCGTCATGGAGTGATAGTCAACCACGCCATAATAACATTCATAAGATTCCTGCATCTTGACCCAGTTCTTGACAGCACCGAAATAGTTTCCAAAATGCATGTTGCCTGTTGGCTGAATACAAGATAATACGCGTTTCTTTTCCATTACTTATTTACTTTCCTGCAATAACAGATATCTCAACGTTGACAAACTTAGGAAGGTTCGCCACTTCTACTAATTCTCGCGCCGGAGCAAAATCTTCACCAAAATATTCCAGATAAACGGCATTGATCCGGCTATATTGATTCATATCCTTTACAAAAACAGAGGCTTTCAGGACATGGGAATAATCCAGACCGCCTTCGGCCAGGATGGCTCCAATGTTTTTCAGAACCTGATGTGTTTCTGCTTCAATGGTATCCAGTACCAACTCCCCTGTCGGACTAGAAGGATCAATGGCTATCTGACCAGAGGCAAACAGCATATCTCCATACCAAACTGCTTGTGAGTATGGGCCTACCGGAGCAGGCGCATTGGCTGTTTCCAAAATTCTTTTTTTCATGGTCTTGTGCATATTTAGTAGGAGAATAATATTAATGCTCTATTATGTCAAGGTCGAAGGTCGAAGGTCGAAGGTCTTGGGTCTAAGGTTGTGTTCGCTTGTGTTCGCTTCGCTCAGGTTTAACGCGTGGTCTCTCGACCTTAGACCCAAGACCTTCGACCGGGCGAAGCCCTAAACTCTAAACTATAAACTATAAACTCTAAACTAAACTTACCCTCCCCAAAGGCATCGCAAATGCAAAACAACAAAAGCTCCACATCGTCATACCGGATGGGAGCTTTTGTTGTACTGCCGAAAAAAAAATAAATTATTCTTCTACGTCAGCTTTCACCAGGACGTGGCCACGATAAAGCATATTGCCTTCGTCGTCGTAATAAGCCCGGTGATACAGGTGTTTTTCACCTGTGGTTGAACATGTTGCGATCTGTGGGGCAACAGCTTTTTTATGTGTTCTCCGTTTGCGCTTCCGTTGTTTCGAGATTCTACTCTTAGGATGTGCCATTGCTAATTATTTTTCGATTATTGATCTTTCAGTTTTTTTAAAGCGTCCCAAACGGACGGTTTTTCTTGTTTTTCAGGTTCAGCTTCCTGGGCTTCCGGTGTCAGGAAGCCCAAAAAATCCGGATCACAATCCTGATCGGCCATATCGTGGGTCGTACTCATCGGAATAGCTAAATGAATAAACTCGTAAATAAACCGAGCAACATTCAATTTTTTCCGTTCGCGAGTGATATACACCACATCTGCTTCTTCCCGCTCTACCTCATCGAATTTTACCTTCAACGAGTTTTCAGCATATAGTGGTAAATCAAAAGGCTCCAGGCAACGATCGCATTCCTTCCAGACCGTACCCTCAATTTGAAAATCCAGAGCATAGAATGAAGGATGCTTATCAAATTCCAGATGCACCTTTAAATCACCACGCTGTATCGCCGAAGCCTCAAAGGTTTCGAAAAATTTGTCATCTATTTGAAAATCAAATTGATGCAATCCGTCTCGTAAGCCGGAGATAGGCAGTGAATAGCTAATCAAGGGATCCATGTAAAGAACTTTTCTGAAAAGCGGATGCAAAGATAATCATTCAGGCAGATAAAAGAAAACTAAAATGCGAAAAAACAAATTGCTTATTCAAGTATCCAGGCTTTCTCGTTAAACAGGGACTGTACGGTCTCCAGTTTCTCTTCCAATTCGTCTCTGTTATTGAACAATACACGCACGCCAACACGGGTAGATTTTCCTTTTCTGTCTGAATAGGCATCATAACCGGCTTCATATACTTTCTGAATTAATTTCTCGGCATTTTTAATATCTCCGAAGGCACCAATGATGATCACGCCTGAATCGGTACCGGGATCAATGGTAGGAGCTTCGGTATCCAATTCGGGATCTTTTCGGTCTGCTACAGGCGGCGTTACCATGGCCCGGTCTTCTATAGGTTCCGGCTCATCAACCACGATGGTCTCGTCTTCTACCGGCAGGCGTGTCGGACTAATATTTACGCGGTCAGCGGGGACCTCTTCCCGGGGGGAAGAGGCTATTTCGGGATCGCGGTTGATAAAATAGATACTTATGGTAATAATGGCGATCGACAACAAGATAACCCAAGGCATGGAGCGTTGGAATAAGCCAATTATGCCTTCACTGCCACCACTAAGGGAGTTTCGTAGAGATTCTGTTACGGCTGCGGTTCGAATTTCCCGGGCACCCGTTTTTTGGTACCGTACTACCGGGTAAAAATGTACCGTAGGCAGGCCAAAAGAATCAGAATTGAAGTTGGTATTGTCCTGTAGAAATTTAAACTGTTGCTCGAAATCGAGGTAGAGTCTGCCGATCTTAGGGAAAACAACTATTTCTCTGTTGTCAAGTGATTTGCGGGTTTTCTCTACGAATTCCTCCACCGCCTGTTTGGCTTCCTCCTGCCCTGTATGAAATTTTTGCTGAATGTAGTGCATCAGCACCCCATCATTCATCGAAAGATTATCATTAAAACCAACCTCCTTGGAAGGCGGGTGCAGCAATCCCTGTACATGATCAATTCCTGCTTTCTGGTAGGTGGACGCAAAAGCCCCAAGCCCGGGCACTATGACAGCATCCCGCTCGTACAACAACTCCCCAATACATTCAGCTACATCAATCTGTTTCATTTTCTTTCCTCTTTGCCCAGGCTAATCTGCATAAAACGTAAACCCTCTAGGCAATTATTAGGTGCCGGAAGATCAAAAAGTTGACCCGCCAGGCAAAACACTTTTTACCAGGCTAACTGATTCCTGCAAAATTAGCGTTTTTCCAAAGCATGCGCAAAGAACCTGTTTTTTTGAAAATTTAGCACAACTACCCAACCTTATTCGTTTAGATGATGGTCTAACAAAATGTGATGACGATCGATCACCCGAATTAATCAAAAGCAAACTTAAAGACTAAATTATCTCCATCATGAAGATTAACGCAAAATTCACATTCCTGTTCGTATTTGTGTTTGGATTTGGATTTCAATCCTGCCTAAAAGACAGCTGTGAACGGGAAGTTACCTATCTGGAATATATCCCGATCTATAAAACCCTGGGCGATATTCGCCAGGACATTACCAGAGAAGATCCAAAAGAACTCGAAAATCCGGGTAAGATCTACTTCTATAACGATTATGTATTTATCAATGAAATCCGCAAAGGTGTGCATGTCATAGACAACAGCAATCCGTCTTCACCTGTAAATATTGGATTTATTGGCATCCCCGGCAACGTGGACATCGCTATCCGTGATGGCATCATGTATGCCGATAATTTTATTGACTTACTGTCTATCGATATCAGCGATCCAAGTTATCCGGAGTTGGTTGAACGCACAGAAGATGCCTTCCAGCCTCTTTATAATAACACCGAAACCGGCGAAATTTTGGTTTATTATGATACTGAAGAACGCACAGAGATGGTCAGCTGTGACAATTTCAACAACGGCTGGCGAGGCGGTGGGAATGTTTTCCTGACAGCTGATATTGCAAACTTTGATTCAAATAGTGAGTCGATCGGAGGCGGTGGCGACGGCACAGGTGGGTCTATGGCCCGTTTTACCCTCTACGACGATTATCTATATATGGTAGATGAATACAGCCTGAAGGTTTTTGACATCTCTACCCCTACGGAGCCCGCTTTCGCGAATACAGTTTCCATTGGCTGGGGTATTGAAACTATTTTCCCATACCAGGACAAACTGTTTATCGGCTCCCAAAGCGGCATGTTTATTTACGACAACAGCAACCCGGTTTCACCAACCCAATTGAGTGCATTTGCACACGCTACAGCTTGTGATCCGGTTTATGTTAAAGATAATTATGCTTATGTGACCCTGCGCGATGGTACGCCATGTGATGGTTACACAAACGAACTTGACCTGATCGACATCAGCAACCTGACCAATCCAAAGCTGGTGGAAACATTCAAAATGGATAACCCGCACGGATTGTCAATTGATGGCAACAGCCTCTTCCTTTGTGAAGGCATTTACGGTTTGAAAACTTTTGACATTGAGGACCCCAAAAAACTGGGCAATCACAAAATCGACCATCAGAAAGATTTGCATGCCTACGACGCCATTGCCGTTCCCGGTCAGGAAAATGTGTTATTGGTCATTGGCGATGATGGATTCTATCAGTATGATTACAGCAATCCAAAAAACCTGAAATTGATCAGCAAAATCCCCGTAAAATAAACATCACCCGACGTCGGCCGGGGACTTTTCTCCGGCCTTTTTTCCTTTTCCGATTCCTACACAATTCAATTTGATATGAGAATTTTATTTGTTCTTTTTATTGCCCTTCTGGGAATCCAAACGCAAAGTACAGCTCAGGTCGAAGCCAATCAACGGGTCTATCTGAAAGATGGCAGTTTTCTGTTGGGGAAAGTTATGGAAACTACAGATGAGCAGATCTCTTTCCAGACAACCTATGGAGCCATTTACAATATTCCCCAGGAGTCCATTGCCCGGATCGAGCAATCCAAAAGTTCCAGAACCTATTTTAATAAAGGAAAAGGAGTACATACCACGGGTATTTATGGTGCGTTTGATTTTGCATTGCTTTTTGGACAAGGATTCGACAATCCCTGGGATGACATCCCCAGTGTCCGGGTTGGCCTCACAGCTTCTATGGGTGCCGGCTATCAATTCACCCAATATTTTGGATTAGGACTCGACCTGGATTTTACAGCTTTCCGAAATCACCTGATTGCTTGTCCGTCGCTTGAAGTGCGCTCGTACCTGCACGAAGGCCCTGTTTCACCCTATGTGCGCCTCCAGGGCGGATATGGATTCGACCTCGTTGGCAACCCAACACCTTTTGACTTTTTCTACACCGCCGGTCCGATGGTGCATCCATCCGTAGGCCTTCGGTTTGCTTCCCGCTCTTCCAGCGAGTTTCATATCGACATGGGTTACCGCTTCCAGCACCTCACCACCGAGGATGTCTGGTTTACAGACAAGGAAGTTTTTCGTCGGCTGAGTTTGCGATGTGGGGTAGTTTTTTAGTTGAGTTCGCTGCGCGAAGGTTTAACGCGTTTGAATCGTTAAATCCGTTTGATACGTCTCAGACGAATCCAGACCGGGCGAAGCCCTAAACTCTAAACTCTAAACTCTAAACTCCAATCTATAACCTAGAAAGATACATCTGCACCGTATTCTTCAATCCATAATACAAGGCATCAGCGATCAGGGCATGTCCGATAGAGACCTCCAACAGACCGGGAATATGTTCTTTAAAAAAACGGAGATTATCGAGGTCGAGATCATGCCCTGCATTGATTCCCAGGCCAAGTTTGTTAGCGAGTTCGGCAGCCTTGGTATAGGGTGCTACAGCCGATTCCGGATCATTATGAAAATCATGTGCAAAGGGGCCCGTATATAATTCAATCCGATCAGTACCTACTGCTTTGGCACCTTCCACCATTGCCTCTTCCGGATCCAGGAAAATGGCAACCCGAATACCCTGACTTTGAAGACGGCTAATCGTTTTCTTCAAAAAATCGGCATGTTTAATGGTATCCCATCCGTGATCGGATGTGAGTTGATTCGGATCATCCGGCACCAGCGTACATTGATCCGGCCTGACAGATTCTACCAGTTGGAGAAAATCCTCTGTTGGATTTCCTTCAATATTATACTCCGTACTTACAATCTGTTTTAACGCCGGTACATCCGAATAGCGAATATGCCGCTCATCCGGGCGCGGATGCACCGTAATTCCCTGTGCACCAAAGGCTTCACAGTCTCGTGCTATTTGAAGTAAATCAGGTACATTTCCACCACGCGCATTGCGCAAAAGGGCTACCTTATTTAGGTTGACACTTAATCTTGTCATAATCGTTCGGTTGATAGATGGCAGGTTCTTTTATCTTTACCGCAAAAGTACGATTTCGGTCTAAAAGTATGAATGAACGTCCGCCTTTCAATTTTTTTGACAGCTTGCCCGCTATTGCTCAAATCATCCTGTTGCTGCTGGCTATGGTGCTGGGTCTTTTTATTGGCCAGCTGGCCGGATTAGGTCTTGCCGAGCTATCCGGCCTCGGACGTGAAATGCTCAGTGACCCCTCCTGGAAACCATCTGATAGTTTTGAACGGACTATTTACCGCTCGATCGCGTTGGTTGGCCACCTCTTTACTTTTCTGATTCCGGCGCTTCTGTATGCCCGTTTTTTGATACGCGATCATCGAAGAAGCTACATGCAAACAAATAATCGGCCACAGCCCTGGCAGCTTTTTTATGGCTCTTTCTGGATTATTGTGGCCTTCCCGGTAGCGCAGTATCTCTATGTACTCAACCAGGGCATTCCGCTTCCCAAATGGGCCACCAGTCTGGAGGATAGCACCAACGAATTAATCCAGGCGCTGCTTGTCATGGAAACACCCTTTGAATTTCTGTTTACCTTATTTGTAATGGCACTGGTTCCGGCAGTTGGAGAAGAATTTATTTTCCGCGGATTGATTCAGCGATTTCTCGAAAAAGGCAGTCAGAATTCTCATATAGCCATTTTAATTTCTGCCACTATTTTTAGTGCCTTCCATTTTCAGTTTGAAGGCTTTTTGCCGCGCTTGATGCTCGGACTGATGCTCGGTTATTTATTTTTCTGGACCCGCTCGCTGTGGGTGCCCATTTTTGTACATTTTATTTACAACGGACTCCAGGTTGCAGCAGCCTATTTTGCCCCGGAAGCCATCGGTGAAGCAGCTGAAAATCCCGACCTAAGTGTAGAAACATACCAATTAATACTCGCATTGGGGTTAACCTTCCTGTTGGGGTACTATATTCGCAGTCGAAGTCAACAACTTCTAAATCCGCCAACTAACGAATGAGCATAGCAGGACTTTACGGGAGAATTACCACCGCCATCATTTTTGTAATTGTTATGTTGGGTGGTCTTTATGGCGGAAGACATTCCTTCACGCTACTCTTTTGCCTGATCACGGCCGGTTGTATCTGGGAATACTTACACCTGACATTGGACAAAGGACGCTGGCGCGACCGGCTCCGAATCCTAATCGGATTAGTATTTGGTATTAGTCCGTTTGTCATCACTACGATCTTACAATTAGGCTGGGTGCAAAGCTCCGGCGGATTTATAGCGCTTATCTCCATCCTCTTTTTTCCACTGATTTTTCTGGCTTTTATATACGAGCTCTTTTCAGGTTCTCCTCAACCCTTTGCGAATGTAGCCTACATCGTGCTCGGCATGATATACATCGGAGTTCCCTTCGCCATCCTGCCCCTCATTGCTTTTGAAGGAGATCACTTTTATGCGAATATCGTTATGGGCTTACTGCTCATGACCTGGTCAAACGATACCGGTGCTTATCTCCTGGGCTCCCGGTTTGGAAAACATAAATTGCTTCCGCGAATTTCCCCTAACAAAACAGTAGAAGGTTTTTTGGGAGGTGTAATCGTAACGCTTATCCTGGCTATCGGACTAGGATTCTGGTTTAAGGAGTTGAGCCGGTTGGACTGGATGGTCTTAGCCACCATTGTAGTTTTGTTTGGCTCTCTGGGCGACCTCGTGGAAAGCATGCTAAAACGAAGCAGGGATGTAAAAGACTCCGGAAAAATACTGCCCGGCCACGGCGGCTTACTCGATAGATTTGATGGCTTTATATTTGTACTTCCTTTTGCTGCAGCTTATTTGCTGCTTATTCGGTGATGGTCCAGGGCCTTTGGCCCGGTCTTGGGTCGAAGCCTTTGGCTTGGGTCGAAGCGGCCTTTCAGACCTTTTGGGTCTATTGATTTCCTGGACGGAAATTTTGTCTATTAAGAGATAGGATATGTTTGAAGGAGTTAAAAATTAAAAATTCAGCCTTCAAAATTAGCATATCAAAATTCCTACCTTTGCCCTATGAATCATCTTATTGCCCCATCTGTACTAGCCGCTGACTTTACACGGCTTTCCGAAGAGTTTGACATGGTCAATAACAGCGAGGCCGATTGGTTTCATGTTGATGTCATGGATGGCAGTTTTGTGCCTAATATTTCTTTCGGTTTTCCGCTCATTAAAGCGATGAAACAAATGGCGACCAAGCCACTGGACGTACATTTGATGATCGTTAATCCCGGCCAATATATTGAGGAAGTGCGTGAGGCCGGAGCAGAAGTGATTACCGTCCATTTTGAAGCATGCACGCATTTACATCGGGTAATTGGTCAGATAAAAGCAACCGGTGCAAAAGCCGGAGTTGCTCTCAATCCGCATACGCCCGTAGCCCTGTTAGAGGATCTCATCGAAGACATCGATCTGGTTTGTCTGATGTCGGTAAATCCAGGTTTTGGCGGACAAAAATTCATCTATCAGACCCTCAATAAGATTAAAAAACTGAAGGAGATGATCACCGTTCGGAATGCTAAAACGCTGATCGAAATAGACGGCGGTGTAGGCTTACAAAATGCCGAAAAAATATTGCAGGCAGGCGCAGATGTTCTGGTTGCCGGCAGCAGTGTATTTCAAGCTGAACGTCCGACAGAAGTCATTTCCAAATTGAAAGCGATCGGGAAACAAACCTGGTACGTTTAATTCGTAGTTTTGCGCTCCTATGATCCGACTCATTTTTACCTGCTCTCTGATCCTTTTCGGGATTCCTGCTTTGCTTGCTCAATCATTCATAAGTGGTCGGGTGACCGATGCTCTTTCTGAGGATGCTATCGAACTGGCCACCTTATTCATTCCGGAATCCAATGCAGTTGCCCAAACCGACAATAAAGGAAATTACAGGATTCAGGTTCCT
The DNA here is from genome assembly GCA_020437105.1 of Saprospiraceae bacterium. GTDB lineage: Bacteria > Bacteroidota > Bacteroidia > Chitinophagales > Saprospiraceae > JAAEZH01. The sequence goes on along the minus strand of JAGQWR010000095.1, from coordinate 26,330 downwards.
ATTGGTGAGGCTTTCTCGCTCCGGATCAGCCGTGTAGGCTATCGGGAAATTACCACAGATGTGCGCGCCATGCCCGGCAATGCCGAGCGTACCCTAAACATTGCCATGATCCCCGTAGATGCCGGGGTAGAAGTCATTGTAACAGATAGCCGACTCGAAGAAGGCGGCATGATCGTGGAAGGGGTGGAGGAATTAAAACTCCTGCCAACCACTACCGGCAATTTTGAAAGTGTACTGCCACATATTGCACTCGGAGCGAGCAGTGGCACGGGCGGCGAGTTGAGTTCGCAATACAATGTACGAGGCGGAAATTACGACGAGAATCTGGTGTATGTCAATGATTTTGAAATTTATCGCCCGCAATTAATTCGTGCCGGACAACAGGAAGGACTCACCTTCCCCAACATCGACCTCATCCGTGACCTGTCCTTTTCTTCCGGTGGGTTTGAGGCAAAATATGGAGATAAACTCTCCAGTGTGCTGGACATAAAATACAAACGCCCAGATAGCCTGGCGGCATCCGTCGGGCTTAGCGCCCTGGGCGGATCAGCACACCTGGAAGGAAGTTTTCAAGCTGGCAAATCAAGATATCAGCGCTTTAGATACCTGATTGGGGCCCGTTATAAAACCACCAAATACCTGTTGGGTTCTTTGGATGTTTCCGGAGAATACACCCCAAACTTTACCGACGTCCAGGCTTATGTAACTTATGACCTGAGCCGGGAATGGCAGATTGGATTGATCGGAAACTTCAATCGATCTGTCTATCAGTTTATTCCGCAATCGCGTACCACTGCCTTGGGTTTGATCAATTTCGCCCTGCAACTTTACACGGTTTACGAAGGCCAGGAGATCGATGATTTTACTACAGCTATGGGAGGGGTTTCTCTCACTTATCTGCCGGATCGCGACCACAACCCGATCTTTTTGAAATTCCTGGCTTCCACCTTTCAAAGTCGGGAAAACGAGCGTTTCGATATTCTGGGATATTACAGCCTTCGTCAAATCGAATCCGACCTGGGTAGCGACAGCTTTGGAGAAGTTATCGCGGAGCTCGGAACCGGCACACAACATCAATGGGCCCGAAATTACCTGACCTCACAGGTAACCAATACCGAGCACAAAGGCGGAATCGAGTGGCAACGAGCCGTCCAGGGGGAAACGAAAACCTCCAGCCATTTTCTTCAGTGGAGTGTCAAATTTCAAAATGAGCAGATTGATGATCACATTAATGAGTGGGAACGACTGGACTCCGCCGGTTACTCCCTTCCCTACGACACCAATTTTGTTCAGGTTTTTTATACCTTGAAAAGTAATAACACGCTCAACTCCAACCGCCTTTCCGCCTCTATCCAGGACACCTATACCTGGCAAAAAGACAGTGTCGCAGAATGGCGTGTTTCGGCAGGTTTGCGTGCAGCATACTGGGATCTAAATCAGGAAGCCTTTATTTCTCCACGTGCACAGGTTATTTTCCAACCTTATGCCAAAGGAAAGGACATTTCGCTGCGCCTCTCGGGCGGGCTTTATTATCAACCACCTTTTTATAGAGAATTACGTGGACTGGATGGATTTGTAAACACCAATGTGCGCTCCCAAAAATCTGCTCATATCGTAGGCGGGTTCACCTGGGATTTTTATTGGGGAAATCTGAGTCCGAAGCACTTCCGGTTTATCACCGAAATTTATTACAAAAAACTATGGGATCTGGTTTCCTACGACATTGATAATGTTCGGATTCGCTATTCGGGTGATAATGATGCCACTGGTTATGTCATGGGTATTGATATGCGCCTGAACGGCGAATTTGTACCCGGTGCAGAATCCTGGATCAATTTATCCTTTCTCCGGGCCAGAGAGCAAATAAACGGGGTGCAGCATCTCAAAAGAGAAATAGGTATTGATGAAGCCATTGAAGTAGATGATGTTGCCCGGCCGACAGACCAACTCATGACCCTTTCTGTCTTCTTCCAGGATTACCTGCCCAAAAACGAAAACTTTAAAATGCACTTAAACCTGACAGTAGGCACCGGCCTCCCCTATGGTTTACGTGGCAATAACATTGTGTTTCGCAATACCTATCGATTCTCTCCCTACCACCGCGTGGATATCGGTTTTTCGGTATTGCTCTGGGACGCTATTCGCAAGAAGGAGAAACCCAAACACTTCTTGCGGTTTACTCAAAAAACCTGGCTAAGTCTGGAGGTTTTCAATTTGCTCAAGGTGCAAAATGAAGCCAGTAATACCTGGATAAAAACCATTTTCAACCAGCAATATGCGATCCCGAACTATCTTACTTCCCGAAGGATAAATTTGCGGCTCCGCATGGAATTTTAGTAAACTCGTATGGCAAGAGCTCCGAAACCAGATAAAAAGAAATCCAGTCGGACAATTATCATCCTCTGCCTGATTGTAATTGGGGTGATTTTCGCTAAACAATCAGGCTGTAAACTCACCGAACGAGTCGAAAAAACGGAATGGCTCGATTAGCGCCTTTGTATAGGCAAGGCTAAATACTCCCTTCCATTCGCCGTAAGGAGCTCTAAAAAATACATCCCGGAAGGAAGTCCCTTCAAATCCAACCGGATCAGATTGGCAGATCCATCAAGCACCGTACTTTCCCGAACTTGTCCACTCAGGTCAATCAAGCGGTAACCCTCAATCTGCATACAAGCATTCACCGTTAGGAAATCTGAAGCAGGAACCGGCCAGATATTGGACCGGCATTGGGCCAGACTTTCGATTCCGGTGTTAATAATTTCAATCGTATAGGTCACGAAACTCCCGCAATAGGTGTTGGATATACTAAAAGTCACCTCATAGATCCCCGGTCCCGGAAAAACATATACCGGATTCTCTTCATTGGAAAGCATCGGATCCTCGCCAAAGGCCCATTGAAATGAGCTTATATCACCCGTAGAAGTATTCGCGAAAGCCACCGTATCTCCATTAATCTGGTAAATAAAATCAGCCTGTGGAGGTTCCAGTGCTTCAATTGCCTGAGCGATTGTAAACGTGGAGGAACCTACCGCATTAGACGCTTCCAGACTCACATCATACAGTCCCGGACTGGTATAAACAACTACCGGATTTTGTTCCTGGGAAGTAGCTGGCACCCCTCCCGGGAAAGTCCAGGACCAGCTATCAGGATCATTGCCAGACAGATCCATGAAGTTGACCGTCAGCGGTACACAGCCTCCCGGAAAATCAAAGTTAAAATTAGCCTCCGGTGCGCTTCCTACCTGTACCGTATCAAAAAGACTGATGGAGCCACATGCGTTGCTAACAAGCAACTCCACGATATAGATACCAATCTCATTATAGGTATGAACTTGCATAGCACCGCTGGCCATGCTGTTGTCGCCAAAATCCCATTGAAAGTCATCTGCATTCGTCGCACTGGCATTCAATTCAATTTCATTTCCGTTTTGCAACAGATCAAAATTTGCTTCGGGCAGGGATTCTACGACCAATTCAATATCTGTGGAGAAAACAACCCCATAACAAGCACTGTTGAGCACGCAGCGGTAAATAGTACCGGCCTGATTAATTTGCGGATTCAAAATGTACAGGCTGTCTGTATGTACGCCGGTATAATCAGCGCCATCAGATAAATTTACATAACCTGCTCCTGCATTGGCCTGCCATTGAAAGTCGGCCTCGGCACCAATAAATTCTAAGACCAGCAAGCCGGTCTGACCAGCACAAACGAACCACGTTGCCGGAAAATCAATTACGCTAAGTTGCACGATTGTATCCGTGCTGGCGGGTAATTGATCGATACTACCAAACAGTCCCGTGCTTCCGGATTGCGCGCCGTTTTGTACATCCGGACAATTGGAGCTGACATTGGCATTTTCACCGGGAACGCCGCCATTTAAATACATCGTTGGTGGAGTTGCCTGATTTGACAGGATTCTGCCTCCACTTCCACCGCCACCCGGACCATAACATCTGTCCAGTATATTATGGGTAAAGCCGCCATCACCGCCTTTAACGGATAGGGTAAGCGGGCCGACCCATTCATTTACCAGAAACAGGATACTTCCTCCTGCACCTCCACCGCCGGCACCATCTCCTACAGCCAGGTCCGGCATAACTCCATCCGAAACGATTTGAAAATCATTACCTATTACAGTGGCGGCGTCCAACAAAATAATGCCTCCTCCCCGACCACCGGGACTGCCTGCCCCTAGGTCATCTGTATGGCCGGCACCGCCACCGCCGCCGAGAAACACTCCCGGATTGCCTGGTATTGCCTTCCCTCCTACTCCGGGGTAATTGCCGCTACATCCGAAGTTAGTAGGCGGGGTTTGCAAACCTCCCTGACCACCTGCGGTAAAATGACCGCCGCCACCGCCACCTGAGTTATGGTCGTTTCCACCGCCACCGCCATTGGCCTGGGCGCCCCGACCAAGTTCTTTCCCGGAAATATAGGCGGCACAACCTTCCCCTTTCCAGGCACCGCGCCAGTTTCCGGTGTTATAATAATAATTGTCTTCACCCAGAAACCAGACGCAACTGCTTTCCGGATTCTGAATCACGCCGCCGCGAAAGCCTGTGCCGCTGGCATCAATATCCGCTTGAAGCCAAAGGGTATCTGTCACATGGAGCGCCAACACCCCGCCTGTTTGTCCGTTCCAGGCCTGGGCAGTTAAGGTACTTTCCACAACGGCAGACGTATATTCTGGCACACTAATTAGTTGCACCTTTCCTCCGGTGCCATAATCATGGAGCAACTCGTTCTCCAGCGTAACGATATTGCCACTAACAGAAGCGATACGAGCTAATTCATACTGACCAGCCCCGTTCATTTCATTAATGGTACCAAAGGAAGCGTTATCTCCTTCGGTGATCGTGGATCCTTGCATCTGAATAAGGAGGACCTGTTGGCCGGTTGCAAAAGCGGATGCATCATTCAGCGTCAGACTGGCCGAGCAGGGTACAACCGCCAAAACAGAAGCATACTCGTTTATTTGTCCGCCAATACTGGTTTGAGCAAAAAAAGAGGTGGGGAGCAGGCAAATTAGCAAAAGCAGGAATCGATTCATAGGTAAAAGGTTTTGAAGTGACTCAATTTACAGGAAAGTGGGATGCCATGCTTTTTTCAGGGGATAAAAATCAACGAAATATTAGAACAGGTAGTGGATCGTCTAATATCCTGGGGATCCCCACGAGGGGCTCTCCACTATTCTCAACTAAGTACTTGCCGGAATAAATTTTTCTCGTATATTTGCGGCTCGGTAAAAACCCACAGTCTCATATGAGAGTAAATGGGTATTGAATTAATTAAAAGAATTTTACCAATGTCTGTAAAAATTCGTTTGCAGCGCCAGGGGCGTAAAAAAAGACCATTTTATCACATCGTTGTAGCCGATTCCCGTGCTCCGCGTGATGGTCGTTTCATTCAAAAATTAGGTATTTACAATCCGATGACCAAACCGGCGACTATCGATCTTGATCGGGACCTCGCGTTTGATTGGCTCATGAAGGGTGCTCAACCTACTAATACAGCACGTGCGATCCTCCGTTTTAAAGGTGTTTTATACAAAAAACACTTACAACGCGGTGTATCAAAAGGTGCATTGACTCAAGAGCAGGCAGATGCCATGTTTCAAAACTGGACATCTGAAAAAGATGCTAAGATTGATACACGGATCAGTAACGAAGCACAAAGTCGTGCAGACCGTTTGGCACATCTTTCCGGCCAGGCTCCAAAACCAGTTCCGGTAGTAGAAGAGGTTGCGGAAGAAGTAGCTGAAGTTGCGGAAGAAGTAACCGAAGTTGTAGAAGAGGTAGCGGAAGTTGTTGAGGAAGCTGCTGCTGAAGTTGCTGCTGAGGTAGAAGAAACTGTAGCAGAGGTTACAGAAGAAGCTGCTGCTGAAACTGAAACAGAAGAAGAGACCAAAGAAGGAGAATAATTTTCCTTTAAACTGATAAAAACGCGGTTCGGATTCTGTTCGGACCGCGTTTTTTGTTTGATGCAATGTTGCAGTTCCGTACAAAGGACCTATATTTGCAATCCGCGTCGGGCAGGACCCGGCAAACCTTCGGAACCTGATAGAGCTCAATTGGCTTTATCAGGTTCCACTTTTAATTAGCCCATCCGGAATTTCCGGGAAACGTCAGAAACAAGTACTCTATGCTACCTTTGGATAAAGAATACAGCGCAAGACTACAGAAGATTGCTGAGGCAATACAGGCTTCAGAGGAATTAGTAAAGTACCTCGAAGAAGAGGAAGAAGAAGATTACCTGGCCCTGCGGGAATCTTATGAACCCTTAATTAATGAGGTGCACGCAGAAGTAGCAGCTAAGAACCCGCTCCAATTAATTGCTGCGGAGGAAGCAATTTTTGATGCCTCCTTCGAAGGATTATACCTTCCGCGTATCCTGGGTTATGCCGTATTACGCGGCGAAGTTGATGAGCAATTCATTTATCGTCGTCCGCAGAGCCATTTCCAGAATGCCCTGATGGCCATTTGCAACTCGGCCAACTTTGACATTCTGAAAAAACGGATTGGCCAGACCATTCAAGTTGGCTTTGCACTGAGCTCTGATATCTGGATTACCAACCTGATCAATAACTTTGATAATCGGAAAATCCGTTATTTCCTCCAATCACAGAAACTGGATAAATACCGGAATCTGGTTGACCGCCGGATGGGATACCTGCGCTATAAGCGGCAATTTGATAGTGAGAATTACATGACCGCTATCTTCCCTGAAAATGCAGGGCAACTGCCGATTTATTTCTCCCGTTTGAAAACGTTCCTGGCCTACCGGGCTACACTGGAAGGTGCAGACAATAGTTCAATCGTTCCCCATGTCAAGGCCTTTGTAAATAACAAGGCTTTATGGGGCACAAAAGAACACATGCAAATTCTGGGTATTTACGGCGGTTATTGGGAGTTGGAAGACTGGATGAAAAAAGACGGTAAAGCTGCCATGACTAATTGTCGGGAAAATCTCGATGAATTTGACGAACACTGGTTTGGATTCTTACTCGAACTTTTTTCCGGCAGCATGGCACCAAATGCCCAGACCGATCAACAATGGTCTGTTTTAACTGATCGGGCTGTGAAAGACGAAATGGCCGACTATTTCGACCTGGTTACAAAAGTTCATGAAACCGAAATTGAGGCAGAAGCCACACAGGAAGCAATCCGCGAATTCCACCGGCAAAGACCTGGTTTATCAAAAGTAAACGAGTGTGTTCGGAAAACTATTTATCAATACTTTCAGCGCGCTATCCAACCGCTTACTGCTACACAATATACCCGCTTCTTTGAGGTGACCCGCCTGTATCCGGTATATATGGAGATTTTCGCTAACCAGCAATTCAATCAGGACTTGAAGGAACTATCCATGAGTTTCATCAAGAAATGCCTCAAGCTGTTTGTTGATAAGCGTGGTAAGGATTATCAGGATATCAAGAAATTTGTTTCTACCACTTTCGTGGATCTTGGATTCCTAACAGACAAGCAAACTGTCGAGTTGTTTAAAACGCGCAGAAAACGGAAACCAGGAGAATAGGGCTGAGATCGTTTGAATCTTTTAAAAATTAAAAATTCCTCCCCCTTGGAGGAATTTTTAATTTCCCACAAATACGACCTGATCCTCTTCCAGTAGCGGCATATACTTAAAGCGTAAGAACAACTGCGTCGTTGCCAATACATCTTTTTCACAGTAGTGGGAAATACGGTTTAGGTCGTTTTCTTTCCAATACACCCGACCGACTTCGCTGCCGTCAATGTCGTCTTTGGGAGAGGGGAAGCCCAGCACGCCAGCCAGTAATTTCAGCGAGGTATAATTTTTTCGGTCACCGAATTTCCAAAGTTCCATGGTATCCAGCAGATGATTCGTCTCCCAGGGTTTTTTGCCCTGGATCTGAAAGGGCTTCGGAAAAGGGATTTGATTGACGACCATTCTGCGGCAGAGATAGGGAATGTCAAATTCTTTTATGTTGTGTCCGCAGAAATAAAACTTGCTTGGATCGGGATAATATTGGCTCACTAGTTGATTGAAGGATTCCAATACCTCTTTCTCAGAATCCCCGGCAAATGATTTTAGCCGAAGTTGTAGTTTTTTATTGCTGTCGCGAATGACAATCCCGACCGAGATACAGATTGCTTTGCCGAATTCTGCAAAAATTCCTGCTCGCTCCTCATATAGGGCCGCAATCGTTTCTTTATCCGGATCCGGGTCTGTTTGTTTTAGAATGGATCGGGCTTTACCGTCCCAAAGTGATTGCATAATCGGATCCAGGTCATCATAAGTCGCTTTTCCGGAGACACATTCCACATCCAAAAAGAGCACCTTCGCTATATCAATCGACTGAATCATAGTATTTTGGTTAATTTGACAGATACTTTAGAGCCTGTTCTGCATTTTGGATATCAATTAAAAACTAAATCCTCTTTCTCAAATCTGGTTTTTTGCGTCCTGATGTGAGAAAAAGGAGCCGTTAAAACGGTGATTTCTTAAATTCCAACAGATTCTATACACTTCGAAAAGGTAAATATTCAAACTCGCATTCACAAAACTCAAAAATCAATAAAAAAATCGATTTTTTACAAAAAACTGAAAGTCAACAGGTTACACACATTCTTAAAAAAAATTTCGATATTTTATAGTTTCCTGAACGAACATTTCGTTTAATAACTACCTTTTCCAGATGATAACAAAATCCGCACCACCAAACACTTAAACCAACTTGGAGCGCGGAAATTTAAAAGAAAGAAAAAACCTTTTCACCATGACCACGAATAGTTCAAATAATTCAAAACAACGTCTGATCGCAATTGCTGCTGTAGTAGTTGTAGCCTTACTGGCAGTTAATGCTGTATTGCTTTTTAACAAATTCAAATTAGACAAGAAAGTCACTCAACAGGGTGTAGAACTGCAGGAAGCCCAGCAACTGCAGCAGGAATTAAATGAGAAATACGACCAGGCATTAGCAGATCTGGAGCAACAGCGCAGCGACAATGAAGAGATGAACGCGCTGATTGACCAACAAACGGCGGAGCTTTCAGCTCAGAAAACACAGATTGACAATTTGATCAGCGACGGTCGCAATCTGACAAAAGCACGCAGCGAGATCAAAAAGCTGAATGCACAGGTAGAGCAATACCTGGCAGAGATCAACACACTGAAAGAGCAAAATGAAATGCTTGCCTCAGAGAATACGCAGTTGGCTTCCGACAAGGAAATGCTTTCAGGCGATTTAGAACAACAAAAAGTTGCTAATCAGGAGCTTTCTACTGCTCGCGCTGCATTGGTAAGTGAGAAAGAAGAACTGGAATCTCAAAATCAAAACCTCAGCCGCACAGTTAATTACGCTTCTGTCGTAAAAGTGGAAAATATTGATGTGACTGGTTTGATGACCAAAGATGCTGGTAAAACTGTAAAGAAAAAATACGCGAAAAATGTAGATCAGTTGAAAGTTTGTTTTGAAACAACCATCAACGAAATTACAGAACCTGGTCGCGAGCAGTTTTATGTTCGGATTATCAGCCCAACTGGCGAAACACTGGCCATTGAAGGTCTTGGATCCGGTATCATGACCAATAGCCAGACAAACGAGCAAATTCGCTATACACAGATTAAGGAGTATAACTACTCTCAGGATGAAACACAGCTTTGCTTCATCTGGGAACCAAACGTAACTTTCCAGGAAGGTACCTACGAAGTAGAAATCTACAACAAAGGTTTCCTGGCCGGTAGCAGTAACTTCGAACTTAAATAAAATGTAACCGTCTGATGATTCAGACGTCAAAATAAAACCATCCTATTAACTAGTGCCTAATCCGGGTGTGCTCTGCACATCCGGATTTTTTAATTTCGGCCCTGGTTAAAACCAATTCCTGACGGGTATGTTACCTTTGCAAAAACAAGTAAGACGGACTGTATATGAAAGAACATCCGGAAGAACCATTTATTAATCCGATTGACCCCGATAAGATTGCCGAAAATCCCCACCTCCTCCCCTATGCCCACACAGTGGGTGGAGCGCTTATCAAACCAATAGACCGAGGCAGAGTAAAAGGGCTTGCCCTAAGTTCGATGTACGATCAAACAGATATGCAACTCGGCCAAATCCGGGAGCAGATCGAATTATTAGCCAGCCAGGCAAAAAAAATTCAGGCCCGCGTGTTGATTAGTGAACGCATCTATCAGGCCGAAACACCTTTTAAACCACTTATTGGGCACGGGTACCACCTCTATCAGCGTTCTAATAGCCGGTTTGTGCTCTCCATGGTAAGTCCGGTAGAATGGGGAGCAAAACCACCGTACCAGTTTATAGCCAGCGTAAGACTGTTAGCAGATCATACCTGGGAAATTACCAATGGAGACCCGGAACGCATTCTAACCGAAAAATAAGCAGGCATGAAACTATTTTTCTTACTAGCACTGACTTCCTTTCTGACAGACCCGGCACCAATTGTAGAGTGGCTGCAGCCAATGACCATTGACTTTGGCGACCTCCAGGGACGCGATGAAGTACAAACCACTTTTGAGTTTCGAAACATCAGCGATTCGGCCATCATTATTGAGGCTGTCCGGCCAGGATGCGGATGTACAGCCCCTGATTGGTCGGAAGAAGCCATTCCACCAGATAGCACAGCCCAACTGGTCATTTGGTATATCCCGAAAAAAGAAGGCTATTTTAAGGAATTAATTAAAGTCTATTTTAGCGGCCAGCGAAAAGCTGAACGCATCTATATTGAAGGTTATGTGGTAGATTGATTTTAGATTCTAGTCGAGTAAATGCCACCTTCTGTTATTCTCTCCCCATCTTCACGTGATTTTCTTTTATTTTTGCAGCCGCCGGCAACTATCCGGTCAAAGAAACTCTAATAAGCAATGACCATTTTAATTTTTCTGTTGATATCCTACCTGCTTTTGAGCATCAGCTTGTACTTCGTTTTCAATAAAGCGGGCGAAGCAGGTTGGAAAGGACTGGTTCCCGGTCTCAATTTTGCTGTCTGGGCAAAATTAATCGGACGAAAAGAACGCTATGCCCTTTGGCTGCTTTTCCCGGTAGTCAATATTTTCATCTACGCAGGCATGTGTATTGATCTGGTGCGTTGTTTCGGCAAACACAGTTTCCTGCAAGCTGTTGGCTCAGTCGTTTATGCGCCAGCCTCCTTTTTCCTGATTGGCAAGAACAAGGAAGACCAATATGCAGGGCCGATTGTGGAACAGGAAAAGGCCTATTATGCACAGATAGAAGAAGCGCGTAAAAGTGAAAATGCCCGCCAGCTCAAAAAACTGGAAGCCAATAACCCCTTCAAAAAAGGCCCCGCACGGGAATGGGCAGAAGCCATCATCTTTGCTGTTTTTGCAGCTGCTTTTATCCGTATGTTTTTGATCGAAGCCTATGTAATCCCAACACCTTCCATGGAAGGCACCTTATTGGTAGGTGATTATCTTTTTGTGAGTAAGGCACATTATGGCATTCGGACCCCCAAAACGGTCTTGATGATTCCGCTGCTCCACAACCGGATTCCGGTACTAAACCGCGAGTCTTATCTGGAAAAACCAAACCTCCCCTTCTGGCGCTTACCAGCATTAGAGAAAATTGACCGAAATGACCTCGTGGTATTCAATTACCCGGAAGGAGACAGCATCTATTTGACACCAAGCAGAGCCTTTAGTGTATATGATGTTCGGAGAAATCCCGGCTTACAAAGTGAAGTGCGTGGCCGCCAATTGATTACACGCCCGGTCGATAAAAAGGACCATTATATCAAACGATGTGTAGCTATTGCCGGAGACACACTACAAATCAGGGATGGCCAGCTCTATATAAATGGAGCTATTTCCCGCAATCCGGAAAAGATTCAGTTTCTATATAAGGTTACTTACCAAGGGCAACTCAATACCTCCGTTTTTGAAGATTGGGGTATCCTCGGCGGACCAAGTTCGGATATTGCCAGTGCATCTCCCGGACTTCTATACCTGCATCTAAATAATGAGCAGGTAGAACTCATTAAGGGCATGGACCCCAGTGTTCAGGTTGAACGCGTTGACATCGCCAGCGTACGGAATTCTCCTAATATGGTTTTCCCCTACGATTTGCGACATAACCAGGACTGGACAATTGACAATTATGGTCCGCTGTATGTTCCCAAAAAAGGAGCAAGCATACCGCTCAATGAAGTTACTGTAAACACATATCGCCGTTGTATTGAAGTTTATGAAGGAAATTCCTTCCAGATTAGTGGCGGAAAGTATCTGATAAACGGCCAGGAAGCCACCAGTTATACCTTCACCCAGGACTATTACTGGATGATGGGTGATAACCGCCACAATTCTGAAGATTCCCGGATTTGGGGCTTTGTGCCGGCAGACCACGTAGTAGGAAAACCATTGTTTATCTGGTTCTCTACTAAAAACGGAAGCATGAGCAACGGCATCAATTGGAACCGGATATTCCGGAAGGCCAACAATTATGATTAATTTGGCGGGAAATTCCTTTTAATGGCAAGCCAAACTAATTCTTCCAATGGTGGGCCAAAATCAAAGCCCAACTACTTCTATGCTATTGGAAGTGTGGCCATGGTATTATTTGTACTGGGGCTTTTTGGCATGTTCATTTTGCAATCCAGACAGTTGGTAGATTATTTCAAGGAAAAGATCAATGTCATGATCGAGTTGAAAGATGCCACAGATTCGGAGCAAATCGAACAACTTCAGGCACAGCTGCAAAAAGCACCCTACCTGAAAGCCGGTAGCATGAAATACATTAGCAAGGAAGATGCACTGGATCTTTTGAGAGAAGATTTCGGTGAAGAATTCATGAAATTGAATCTGCCCAATCCGTTGCACGACATCCTGCTGTTTAATGTAAATTCTGATTATATGCGTACCGATAGTCTGGATTTAATTCGGTCGGTCTGGCGATTGGAACCCACAGTCAGCGATGTCTATTATCAGGAACAGGTCGTCGATTTGCTCGAAAACAACCTGCGCCGAATTAGCTGGATGGCACTTGGGTTTGGCGTATTTTTTCTCTTTATTGCATTTGTACTAATCCATAATACGATCCGACTGGCGCTGTATGCCAACCGGATGTTGATCAAGAACATGGAGTTGGCCGGAGCCTCCTGGGCATTTATAAGCAGACCCTTTATCTGGAAGTCGGTGCGATTGGGAGCATGGAGCAGTATTATTGCTATTGCTATGCTAACTGCTATTCTTTTCTGGTTACAGGAAAAATTTCCCGATCTTCGCGAATTGCAGGACTGGTCCCTGATCAGTATCCTATTTGGAGGCTTACTCCTATTTGGAATAGCCATCAATATTGGCAGTACTTATTTTACGGTCAACAAGTACCTTAAAATGCGTATTGATGAAGTTTATTAGCCATTGCCAACAGGCTCAAACAGTTGACTGATCTAACAGAAGAATTATATCAATGAGTAAACCCAATCAATCCCGGAAGAAGGTAGTTGTAACAACTCAACCTTCAAAAAGTAATCCGAATCAAAACCGGACACCTCGCAGACGTCCCGCCGGATCCCGCCAGCAACCTACATCCGAAATGATCTTTGGAAAAGATCATTATATGTGGATGGGTATTGGTGCCGTATTGATTATTCTCGGCATGCTTTTAATGGCCGGTGGCGGTATGGATGACCCGAACAACTGGGATGAAAGCCAGATTTACAGCTTCCGGCGCACAGTGCTTGCACCTATGGTTATCCTGGCCGGACTCGGAGTAGAAATTTACGCAATTTTCAAAAAGTAATCTACCCGAATGGATGTCTTATTGAGAGCCTTGATTCTGGGTGTTATCCAGGGTCTAACAGAGTTCCTGCCTGTAAGCAGTAGCGGTCACCTCGAACTGGCAAAGTATTTCCTGAACGATCACAGTCTGGCTCAAGACAGTCTCCTGATGACCATTGTGCTGCATTCAGCCACGGCCCTGGCCACTTTACTGGTCTTCCGAAAGGAGGTTCTGGAAATCCTTCGCGGATTGTTTTCCTTTAAATGGAATGAAGCCACAAAATTCTCCTTGCTGATTATCGTTTCGATGATCCCGGCTGCCCTTGTAGGGCTTATCTGGGAAGATGCTGTTGAGGAACTTTTTACCAAACGAATCCCTTTAGTTGCCCTCATGTTAATGGTTACCGGCCTCCTATTGTTTTTAGCCGATAAGGCGAAAACAACAGAGCGCCAGGTGGAATGGAAGGACGCAATCCTCATCGGAATTGCACAAGCTATCGCTATCCTTCCGGGAATTTCCCGTTCCGGGGCAACTATTTCTACTTCAGTCTTGTTAAAGATCGACCGGGAAAAAGCCACCCGTTTTTCCTTTTTGATGGTAGTACCTCTAATCCTGGGTAAAATGGCCAAGGACATATTAGGGGGCGAATTAAGCAGCCATCAAATCGATTTTGCCCCATTGGTTATCGGTTTTACAGCTGCTTTCATCACCGGAATATGGGCTTGCACCTGGATGATCCGCCTGGTGCGGAGAAGCAAATTGGCTTATTTCTCCCTATATTGTTTTGTAGTAGCCATCATTGCTTTGATTGCTTACTATCAGTAGCACATTTATAGCACAGCAAAGATTTAAAAATGCCCAGCGACGACCCACTCCCGAGTAGTTATTTGGAAGGACGCATGTTATTAGTTGACAAGCCCAAAGGATGGACATCCTTTGATGTAGTGAATAAAGTACGCTACCGGCTAAAACAATTATTGGGGGTAAAAAAGATCAAGGTCGGTCATGCCGGAACACTGGATCCGCTGGCTACCGGACTACTCATTCTGTGTACCGGAAAAGCTACAAAAAACATTGATACCTTTCAGGGACTGCCCAAATATTATGAAGGCACCCTGATACTCGGAGGCACCACCCCCTCTTATGATGCTGAAACAGAGGTGGATGCTGAATTTCCATACAAACATATTACCCCCCGGCAACTTCAGGAAGCAGCAGCAGCACTAACCGGAGATATTAGTCAGATTCCCCCCATGTTTTCTGCCATTAAGGTTGACGGACAACCGCTTTACAAAAAAGCGCGGAAGGGAATTGTTTTGGAAGTAAAAGCACGAGAGGTGCAAATCCACGAATTTGAACTCACCCGTATCGAATTACCGGAAGTGGATTTTAAGGTACATTGTAGTAAAGGCACCTACATCCGATCACTCGCACACGATTTGGGAGCCTCTCTGAATAGCGGTGCCTATTTATCAGCCCTGCGCCGCACAGCTATCGGACCCTACAATATTTCAGAAGCCTGGCAATTGGATGATCTGGTCGAGTCTCTAACCGTCAGTTCCTAACCTGGCTTTCGCCGGAAGGCGCAGGCAAGATCGCTTCCAATTCTTTTATAGGCGTGCCATCAGACCAGTTCCCCAACTCTATTTGATCCGGACAGGCACAAAAAGCCTCGTGGCAAAATTCGCCGGAGCGGGTACAGGAAACCAAGGTATCAAACACTTTCCAATACCCATTGTAATCTACCGGATCAATTGAGGCAATACGCAATGCCTTTTTTGCTGTGTAATTGCGAACCCCGCTATCAAATGCTTCATCCAGTGCATAGGGCTGGTTGTGCCCGTCCAGGATTGCCTGGTCACCATGACTATCGGCTGATTGAATGAGCATAATTCGGGAAGGGGTGTTCACAGCTTCATCAAAAACCTTGCGACTAAAATCTTCGCCCACAACCCCATCATTCTCGCTTACAAAGATCACCAGGTTTACATCTGCTGGCATATCACCATAATTCTCCAGCCTTCCACCTTTTAGCCAGGAAGTACCGGAAGAGCAAATCATCGCAGCGTCCGGGGCAGGAATACCGTAACTTTCTGAGTTGATGAGGAGATCAGAAATGATCACTCCGCCATACGAATGCCCTACCATGGCAAAATCTTCCCAGATCGGTTTTACATGATCCCCATTTTCTAATTCCTGCCGGGCATCGGCAATCGCCCGTGCCACATTATCCGCAAATTTATTGGGCCTCGGGAATACCATATTTCGCTGGTATCTGGGATAAATCACAATGTTTCCTTTTCGAACCAAATGCCGGATCCAGGCGCCGTAAACCATGGGATTATACCCGCCATAACCATGTACAAAAACAATGACATGGGCAGAATCCGGAACTGGGGCTGCAGGTTCAAACAACCAGTATCCATCCGGTTTATGTGCAAAATCCTGGAAGGTCAATTCTTCATGCACATATTCCATACCGCCAGGGCCTGTGGCAGGCTGCTCGGGAAAATCGATTGTCTGGGAAAGAAGGACGGGAAACACACTAAGCAGAAGCAAAAAAACAAATAGAGTACGCATAAATTTTCTTTATTAAAGGCCTGTTTCCATTTCATATTTGCAGCTCCAAAAACGAAACTTGAACCGACTCAAAGAATAAACGTGTAAAAGCAATAATCGTTTCTTGAAATAAGGAAAAATCTTCGAATATCATACCTTAGCTCCATGGCAGAAGGATACGCTACTAAATCGCAGGTTGGGGTCATTGGCGCGGGCAGTTTTGGTACCGCCATTTCAAATTTGTTGGCCCACAAAAAAGATGTGCTCCTTTTTAGCAGGCAGGAGGCTTTAGTGCAAAAAATTAATTCGACCCATCGGCATTTCGATATTGCCCTGTCGCCCAGAATACGTGCAACCAATGACCTGGCCGAACTGGCAGCAAACTGCGACCTGCTCTTTCCGATCGTTCCTTCCGAGCAGTTTCGGGCTATGATGAAACAATTGGGTCCCTACCTGAAACCCTACCACGTACTCATACACGGGACCAAAGGGTTTGACCTGCAACGAAAACCCGGCGAAACAGAATCTACACCACTTAACCGCTCCCATATCCACACGATGAGTGAGGTCATCAGGCAGGAAAGTGTTGTGGTACGAATAGGTTGTCTTTCCGGACCGAATCTGGCCGGTGAAATTATGGAGGGACAACCAACAGCTACTCTTATCGCCAGCCACTTTCAGGAGGTCATCAACTTAGGGAAGGATGCGCTGAGCAGTAGTCATTTTCAGGTTTTTGGTTCCCGGGAAATTTTGGGAGCAGAATTAGCTGGTGCTCTAAAAAATTCCATCGCTATCGGATCGGGTATTCTGGCCGGCATGGGCCTGGGTAAAAACATCCAGGCTTTGCTGATCACCCGCGGACTCATGGAAATGATCAGTTTTGGAAAAGCGATGGGAGCAACTCCGGCTGCCTTCCTGGGCACAGCCGGTATCGGCGATCTGATCTGTACCGCCACCTCCGAAAAAAGTAGAAATTTTACTTTCGGGAATCGACTTGGGAAAGGCGAAAAAGCAGATGTTATTAAAGATTCCATGCCGGAATTAGCTGAAGGCCTTCGTACACTACGCATTGCCCGCGATCTGGCAGAATACTACCAATTACACGTTCCGATCACAGAAGTGTTGTATCGGGTAGTACATGAGGAATATCCCTTTGAACGGGCTATTGAGCTTCTGATGAAGTACCCTTATTACGTCGATGTTGATTTCCTGTAAGCTTAAAGAACAAGGCACGCAGGAGCACCCAAATATGCGCTTTGAGATTCGCAAAAAAGCCAAAGTGGTTTTGGAGGATCGCATAGCGGTCCTTTAAAGAGGCCCAATGCTTTTGCGAAGAGACGCCACCTTCCTGAAACTCGGCAAAAATCAGGGGTACCAGCGTATTCTTCCTGCTGCGCTTTAAAATTCGAATGACCCAGTCCAGATCGGCCACCCAATTGTTTTCCATATACGGACCAGCCAGCTGCCGACGCGCAATAAAGCCCTGATGACAAACCACCATACCATATTGCATACTGCGCCAATCCAATACTTTCGGTAATTTTCGGGTAGTGCGTTCAGTGCGGGTACCGAGTGGATTCCAGTCCTTATCGACAATCATAACCTCCCCGTATAACACATCTGTATCCGGTTCTGCTTTTGCCATTATCCGCTCCAGCGTATCAGACTCCGGAATCAGGTCGCCTGCATTGACAAACCAGACAAAATCGCCGGTGGCCAGTTTTAATGATTTACTCATCGCGTCATACAACCCCTTGTCTGGCTCACTGACCCATCGGGAGATACGGGCAGCATTTTCCTCGATCAGCTTTAGGGTACCATCTTTAGAAGCGCCATCGACAATGACGTACTCAATATTCGAATAGGTTTGTGCAAAAACACTCTCCATTGTTTTTGCCAGCAGTTCTCTGGCATTATAAACCACCGTTATGATGCTTACTTTTTGCATATTGGCAAAGCTAGGTTTTTGACAGCTAATGGCCTACACAAAATTGCGTACATTTGGAGGTCCGGCCTGGAATAAATCCAGGTAAATCCGCAAATTCAAAAAGACAAATTTCGGTTCGCATGATTGCTAATTTAAAAAAATATCTGGTCCATATCCTGGCATATCTTATCCTCCTGACCGTTTCCTTCGTTTACTTTAGTCCGGCAGCATTTGAGGGTAAAGTTTTACAACAATCAGATAATATCATGGCACGCGGCATGCAGGCCGAGCTGCGGGAATATCAGGATCCGGATACCGGCGCCTACCCGCTATGGACCAACTCCATGTTTTCCGGTATGCCCGGATATCAAATCCTGTACAATACCAAAAGTCCGCTAAAATACTGCTTCACAGCCTTCCTTTTAGGTAATCCAATGTGGCCACCTCATACCGGTGTGCTCTTACTCATGGCCGGGTTTTATTTCCTGATGGTCGTCCTGAAAGTCGATTGGCGCATAGCCCTCATCACCTCCATTGCTTTTGGATTCGGCTCCAATTTTATGGATCAGGTGCTCACAGGCCACTCCACCAAGATCGTCGCGATGGGTTATATGGGCCCGGTGCTGGCCTCCGTTATTTTATGCTTTCGCGGAAGGTATTTGCTCGGTGGCGCACTCACGGCCTATTTTATGGCTTTACAGCTATTGGCAAATCACCTGCAAATCACCTATTACACCCTGATCCTGATCGGTATTCTCGGAGCCGTCTATTTATATCAGGCCATTCGCAGCAGCGAACTAAAATCATTTTTCCTCGCAACAGGTATCATCATTGCAGGCACCGGCCTGGCCTTCGGATCTAATATTGGCCGGCTCTGGACTACTTATGAGTATTCTCAGGAAAGCATTCGAGGAAACTCGGAACTAACCGTTAAAGATGCTACAAGCTCCGGGTCTAAAGCAGGTGAAAGCGGATTGTCTAAAGAATATGTTTTCCGATGGAGTTTTGGAAAATTGGAAACCATGTCGCTGATGGTACCAAACTTCATGGGGGGTACCAGCAGCAGCAGTTTTGTATCTGATCCCGACAGTGACACCTATCGGGCGCTTACGCGAATGAATGATCCTGAAAAAGCAAATCAGCTGGTTCCGGCAACAACCCACTATTGGGGCACTCAACCAAGTGTTGGCAGTGCGACCTATTTCGGGGCCGCGATCCTGTTCCTGTTTTTCCTGGGTGCCTTTCTGGTCAAACGCCCAATAAAGGTCTGGCTTGTTATTGGTGCTGCACTCATGGTCATGCTGGCCTGGGGTAGCAATTTCAAACTGCTCAATTATTTGCTGTTTGATTATTTCCCGATGTACAGCAAATTCCGGGCAGTTACCATGGCTATGGGTCCTGCATTCTTTATGGTTTGTATTCTGTCAGCACTGGGATTACAAACATTTATTAGTGCGGAGACGTCGAATGATGAAAAACTAAAAGCACTAAAACTGGCTGGTGCTGTGAGCGGCGGACTATTAATTATTGCCTACATCATTAGCTACGTTTCAGGGTTTAATACCGAATCACTTCCGGCAGATGTAGCACAAGCCGTTGCTGCTGACCGGGCTGCGCTCCTGCGGGCAGATGTGTTGCGGAGCCTGTTATTTGCCGGGGGTACTTTTGCCATTCTGTGGTTTTATCTGAAAAATAATTTCCACACGCTTTTAGCTGTGTTGGGAATTGGCGCGCTGGTAGCTGTGGATATGTTTGGTGTGGCCCGGCGTACGCTGAGCAACGATGATTTTGTCAGTCCCGGTCAAAGTCAGGCAGTCATAGCGCCTTCTGAAAGTGATAAGCAAATTATGGCCGACCCGGCACTGTCTTATCGGGTAGCCGATTTCCGACGGGGCCCTTTTGCCGATGCGATTACGTCCTACCACCACAAAAGTATTGGAGGATATCATGCCGCAAAACTTATGCGCTACCAGGAGATCATCGAAAAATATCTGGGCAACCCGGCTGGCGGACAGTCAGTCTATGATATGTTAAATACCAAGTATTTTATTTCGCCGCCGGATCGCGCGCAGCAAAATCCGGGCGCGATGGGAAATGCCTGGTTTGTACCATCCTATGAAGTAGTAGCCGACGGGGATGCAGAGTTTCTTGGTTTGGCTAGCCTTGACCCGGCTTCCAAAGCACTTATCCAACAAAAATTTGCAGGGCCACTGGATGGATACCAAATTCAACCCGATTCGCTGGCAAGCATCAGTCTGGTGAGTTACCATCCGGATACATTGGTTTATCGATATTCGGCTGCTGGTCCGCAATTGGCGGTATTCTCAGAAATCTATTACCCGGCTGAGAAAGGCTGGAAAACCTATCTGGACGGAGAGCCGTACACAGACATCTTAAAAGCCAACTTCCTGCTTCGGGCCTTACCACTCCCGGCCGGGCAATCACGCGAGCTGAAGATGGTGTTTTCGCCTAAATCCTATTACCAGGGGGAAAAGATCTCCAAATTAATGGGTTGGTTGATCTTGTTACTTGGCATTGGAGCGCTGGTGTTTTTTTACTGGAAGGACCAGGGAAACATCTCTGATCCGGCACAACTGCCCGATCCGGCTACGCAAAAAGGAGCAGAGCGGAAATCCAAAGTATCCGTAGCGCCACGAAGTAAACCAGCTCGAAAAAAGAAACCTAAGTAAAACGGAATTTTCATCGAATTAAGCAACATCATATCCCTCTCTCCGGTCTATATAGGAGATGCCCATGAATAACCGGAAAATAGTGGCTCTTTGTTTCTGCTTTCTTGGCTATTGGAGCCAATTGGAAGCACAGTTTCAATTAAATGGTTCTGCCATTGCAGAGGGTGGTGGCTGCTACCAGCTGACACAAACCCAAAATGTGCAGGCCGGATCTATCTGGAATCTGGATAAAATTAATCTGGATCAATCCTTTGAGGCAGTGCTGGAAATTTTCCTGGGTTGTAAGGATGCCGACGGAGCCGATGGCATTGTATTTGGCTTTCAGCCTGTCAGTACCTCTATCGGAGTGGCCGGTGGAGAGATCGGATTTGGAGGGGTCACCCCTTCGCTTGGAGTAGAATTTGACACTTTTCAAAATGGTGACCTGAATGATCCCGAGTACGATCATATTGCCATCATCCAAAACGGCGACCTGAATCATGGCGGCCCTAATAATCTGTCCGGGCCTGTGCAGGCACTGGCTACTGGCCCCAACCTGGAAGATTGCAAATGGCATGAACTACGGGTTTCCTGGAATGCTCAGACCCAGGCCCTTCGTATTTATGTTGACTGCAGCCTCCGAATACTATACGTTGGCGACGTGGTTAATGACATTTTCGGAGGAGATCCCGAAGTCTTTTGGGGCTTCACAGCAGCTACCGGAGCATTGAATAATTTTCAGGAAGTCTGTCTGAGTTATACGACCTTTCTCGATCAACTCGAAGATGTAGTGCTTTGTCCAAACGGTTCCATTCAGTTGGAAGTCACGGGCGGGCAGAACTATGAATGGAGTCCTCCGGAAGGATTAAGCAATCCCTTTATTGCAAATCCAATTGCGTCCCCAACAGAGACCACCTCCTACACAGTAGCGATTTTCGATGACTGCGGGGTTCCGTTATACGACTCTATTCTGGTTACCGTTGATGGCGATTCTTCCTTTGTTGACCTCGGGCAGGACACCATCCTGTGCAGTGGCGATTTTTTATTGCTGGATGCCTATAATCCCAACTCCACCTACCTGTGGAACACCGGCGATACCAGCGCCATTATTGAGGTAAACTCAAACGGCCAGTATTCGGTTACCGTTACAGTTGACGAGTATTGTTTTGATAGTGGGATCATAAACATAGACGTTATCCCCTTACCAACTGCCAACCTAACTGCGGATGACCCGCTGTGTGAAGGTAGTTCGCTCTTTCTGGACGTAACCATTGATGACCCGAATGCCGAATATATCTGGCAGGATGGCTGGGAGCAATCGATATACGAAGTAACCGGACCTGGAACTTATTCGGTAACGGTATCAAATGCCTGTGGGAAAGCGACTGGCAGTATCACGCTGGAATATGAAACCTGCCGGGAGTTTTATCTGCCCAACATCTTTAGTCCGGATAATAATGGATTAAACGATTACTTTTTCGTTCAGGATGGAGGCGACATACGGGAGATCTCTTATATGCGCATTTTTGACCGCTGGGGCGGACTCGTTTATGAACGGCATAACCTGCAGTCCAATGATCTTCTCGCTGGTTGGGACGGTACTTCCCGGGGCAAAGAGGTATCTGAAGGGATCTATGTCTGGATCATGGAAGGCTTTTTTAAGGATGGGGAACCCTTTTTAGAAATGGGTGATGTAATGGTATTGAGGTAGGTGGTTAGATGCTCCAATAATTAGATGCTAAACATAGCATCTCTTAATCCGGACATGGGGTAAAAGGGAGGTAAAAGGGAGGTAAAAATACCTTACATTCGCCTTTGATAGAATCTCCATAATTATGCAGTCTCCTGCTAACTCCGAAGTCAAGAAATTTGGCACCTTTCTGGGAGTATTTCTCCCAAGTTTACTAACCGTTTTGGGTCTTATATTATTCCTCCGATTCGGTTGGGTATTGGGAAATCTGGGCCTGGGACTTACCCTGGTGGCCGTCATATTAGCCCATTCAATCACTTTTATTACAGGCTTGAGTGCCTCGTCTATTGCGACCAATATGGACATGGGGGCTGGCGGGGCCTATTTTTTGGTATCCAGGAGTCTGGGTATTGAAACAGGTGGAGCCATTGGAGTCGCTTTTTACATCAGCCGAACGCTGAGTCTTACCTTTTATGCCTTCGGATTTGTAGAAGCGGTGCTGCTATTCTGGCCGGCGAGCTGGGGACCAATTCCTCCTTATGCGCCGCCATTGATCACTGCCGCCGTCATCCTTATTGTTTCGGGGCTGGCGATAAAAAGCGCAGAACTTGTATTAAAGATTCAATTCCCGATGCTTATCCTGGTAGGGATCGCTTTTTGCGCACTTATTTGGGGCGTATTCTCCCACGAACTTCATATGCCGGAGTGGCAGCCTACCTACCGAAGCGAACCGGGCGGTTTCTGGGTGGTCTTTGCTGTTTTTTTTCCCGGCGTAACGGGTTTTATGGCGGGGATGGCTATGAGTGGAGACCTGAAAGACCCTGCCACTTCCATCCCCCGGGGTACCATTGGGTCTATATTAGTGAGTACGCTGATCTATATGCTGGTACCGACCTTACTATCCATAACAGTTTTGGTATCTGCTACCCAAATGGCAGACCCGGAATTTGGGATACAGTCCTGGACCAAAGTGGCTTTGTTTGGCGGAATACTTATTTATCCGGCCGTTTTAGGTGCCATCCTTTCCGCTGCCTTTAGCAGTGTATTGAGCGGACCACGCGGTTTGCAGTCACTCGCTAACGATGGTTTAGCTCCCAAAATTTTTGCCAAAACATCCAAGACAGGGGAGCCTACGGTTGCCACCTGGGTCACAGCAGCGATTGCCCTTGTGGCCGTAGCATTAGGAGACCTGAACACCGTTGCCCGATTTGTAACCGTTTTGTTTCTTACCCTCTATGTGGTAATCAACCTGGTGGCAGCCATCGAAAAATTTGTTGCCGAACCCTCCTACCGCCCACGCATAAATGTGCCCTGGCAGCTTTCACTCGGAGGGGCCCTGCTCGGCCTGATTGTTATTTATTATATCAGTCCGACAGCACTCCTGCTTGCGGTGGGCCTGGAAGCGGGCTGCTATATTTACTTCCGAAGAAAATTACTCGAACAACAGTGGGGCGACGTAAATGCCGGGTTCTGGATGCAAATTGCCCGATTCGCTCTCTTGCGCATGAACAATCGAATGATCAGTTCCAGAAACTGGCGACCGCTGATTCTGGTTTTCGTAAAAGATATCCCTTCCCGGATTGAACTGGTTAAACTGGCTGCCGCTTTCGGACAAAACAAGGGGGTTTTAAGTATTGCGCGGCTCATTTCCAGCAAGGACAAAAAAACGATTGAAAATGTCCACCTGCTACAACCCCAAATGAATCAGGCCCTTAAGCCATATCGGTTGGAGGCCTTTTGCGAAATTGACATAGTTGACTCATTACATGAAGGTATCCTCTCAATTTCGAAGGGACATGGAATTGCGGGGCTAAAGACCAATACCATCATGTTTGGCTGGTCTGGCATAAAAGAGTCGAATGTCAATCAGTTGAAAATCATTCGGGATTTGGGTGTTTCCGGAAAGAACATCATTTTGGCCAAATTTAATGACCACGAAGCCTGGAAAGAAAAGAACCACAAACGAATACATATTTGGTGGGGCGGCCGGCAAACCAATGGGGATCTCCTCCTTATTTTGGCCTATATGCTCAAGCTCAACGAGGAATGGAAACGCGCTGAAATCCTTATTCAGGCAGCTGTGGATACGCCGGAGGACCAGCTCCTGCTTCAACGTGGCATTCAGTATTCGATAAAAAAATCCAGAATCCCCGCTACCGTAACCGTACATCAAAAAGGGGATAGTGGATTCCGGGCCTTGCTCAAGGAAAAGAGCGGTAATGCAGACATTGTCTTCCTGGGTTTAAAACATACCGAAATCGGGGAAGAAGAAAGCCATACTGAAATATTGGAAGAAATGGGACAGGTCGCCCAAACGGTTATTTTTGTACAAAATAATAGCATGAAAGACGCACTCCCCGTCTTATTGAGATAGGATCGGCTTGTAGTCTATGTACATTTATTAACTTGGTAGTCTAAAAAATGCTCCATGACTATCCGATGTATTCCCCTTGTTTTCATCCTGACAGGCTTTAGTCTGTTCGTTTATTCGCAAGAAGCGCTAATCCTGGTGGACCTAAACCAGAAGCATCAAATCATTGACGGCTTTGGAGCACACCAGGGGAATGGGGATGTTAATCAAAACTGGTGGCAGGAATTGTACTACGAAGACCTCCGGGCTTCCATTTATCGGGTCGATCTCACCCCGCAGCTAATTGCCCCTTACTCAGATTTAAGCGTTTATTCTCCCTGGTTTATGGGCTCCGGCACAGACAGCGTCTTTAATCTGGAAGACCCTGACAATCCAAACGGTCCGGAGGATAATCGGGTGCGCACCTATACCGGCCCCGATGATTATTCGCGCCTTTTCGGCGGATTGCATGCGCCTATTGCCGTTATGGGACCAGACATCGATGAAAATGTAGGGTATTTCCAGTATGCTCCGGACGGCGCCATTAGCGAAGGCATGGCCAATGCAGCCCAACTGGGCGATTTCAAGCTAATCGGCTCCCTTTGGTCACCCCTACCCTGGGTGAAAGTATCTTCCGGAAATTCCTGGTCGCAAAACTGGTGGCCCGGTCCCGTTTTTGGAGCTGAATGGCCCTTTGTTTGGGGAGGAAATTATGCCGGCGGTATGCTCGACGTCAGTGATACCCCATTGGAAGTATTTGATGATGCCGCTTTGGGTGGAACAGGACCAACCTCCGCACTTACCCAATTTGCCCGAAGTACGGCAGCCTATATTTTGGGATATCAGGAATTTCATAATGTCTCCTTTTATGCGATCAGTATTCAAAATGAATTAAATTTTGAGCAATTTTATAACAGCGCGACTTATCCATTATCACAACAGTATATTAAAGCAGTTAAAGTCCTTCGCGAAGAATTTGACAAATATCCTGCCCTCGAAAACATCCTGATCATGGGCCCCGAAGACCTTCTGGGAGGCGATGCATATGGCATGTGGCAATATGGTGGTGCTTCCGATCCTACCCATAAAAATTTGCAATACCTCCAAAACATTGCAGCAGACCCGGAAGCAGCTGATGCGGTCGATTTTTTCTGCATCCACGGATATGGAAGTGATGGCGTTTCAGTCGCCGGAGCAAATTCTGTACTCTGGGATTGGTGGGTAAATGGCTGGCAAAGCAGTCCGGCAGCTGGCATTCCCGGCAATGTAGCGGGGTTCTCCGCATTTGGCAAAAAATCCTGGATGACCGAAACATCCGGTGAAAACCCAGCCTGGATCTGGCCTCAAAGCGGGTATCCATCCGATGGTGGCTGGAGCCTCGGACTGCGCATCCACCAAGCCC
>JAGQWR010000094.1 GCA_020437105.1 Saprospiraceae bacterium | reverse complement strand
GTGCTATGTGTTTGCAAGTAAAAATCAGAATCCACCTGCCGGATCGTGTTCAATAATACATCATTCATAGGAATTTCTCCGGCACGTAAATGTTCCGGGCGCTCCATGACCAGCACATCCGGAAAATGCACAGCCGCATCTTCCATGATGGTCGGTGAATCAGTATCAATCACAACTTTGGTGATAGCGCTACAAGCCCGCAGACTGTTGATTACCCGATGGTAAAGGGGCTTTCCGGCAAAATCCCGATAGTTTTTTCCGGGAACGCGCTCACTTGAGTGGCGCATTGGCACGATGGCAGTAATAGTTGGCATTACGCAAAGGTAAAAACTTCGGTTTAACGCCCCTATTCAGCCGGGCCGAATTTGCGGAGAAATGCCCGGCCTATGTTTTCCGCTTTTTCTTTTTGGCTGCGGGAAAAAGCACATTGTTGAGAATGAGTCGATACCCCGGCGAATTGGGGTGCAAACTGAGATCTGTTTCCGGATCATTTACAAAATGCCGGTAATCCTCCGGATCGTGGCCTCCATAAAAAGTCCAGGTTCCTTCACCAAAAGTACCATGGATATAACGGGCTTCATCAGCGGGTTTGTTTTCGCCCAGGATGAGGATATTGGATTTGATAAACTCCCGATTGAATGCGGTCGTTTGGCCCATAAAACCTTTTACAGAACGGGTATGGTTTTGGGTCAGCATCGTCGGAATTGGGTCCCACTTGGCAGAAAAATCAAAGAGGGTAAAATAATCCTGCTCTGGTGGTACATTGCGGCCACGCTGATGATCAATTGTAGAAAATTCGTACTCCAGCGGATTTCGGGTAAGCTCAAAATTTTCAAAGGCAAAGGTCTTCGAGAAATCCAGTTTTTCCTGTGCCTGGGGATCCGGGCCGTCGCCATCATAGTATTGGGCGCAAATATCAACACCATCTGCTGCCAGGGCAATATCATAGGTATCTGTAGCAGAACACATGGCAAACATAAATCCGCCTCCAACGACATACTCCTGGATTTTTTTCACGACAGCCAATTTCAGCTGGCTGACCTTTTCAAACCCGTGTTTGGCAGCCAGGGCTTCCATGCGGGACTGATTTTCCTTATACCAATCGAAGTTGTGGAAACTTCGATAAAAGCGGCCGTACTGCCCGGTAAAGTCTTCGTGGTGGAGGTGCAGCCAGTCAAATTCAACCAGGCGATCTCCCAGTACATCATCATCGTAAATCGTTTCATAGGGAATTTCAGCATAGGTTAAAACCAGCGTAACAGCATCATCCCAGGGTTGAATCTTTTCGCCGCGGTCGTTAAAATCGGGAGAATAAACAGCGATTTTGGGTGCCACCTCCAATTTCACCGCATCCATGTTCACTTCCGGGTTGGCTATTTCGTTCAGGATTTGGTTGAGTGCCGCGTCCGGAATAACCTCGTAGCTGATTCCGCGCGTTTTACATTCTTTTTCGAATACCACATTATGCCGGAAAGCAAAACTTCCTCCCCGGTAATTGAGCAACCACCAGGCTTCTACCCCGTTTTCCAGCACCCAGTAGGTCATCCCGTAAGCTTTCAGGTGATCCCGCTGACTTTCTTCGTCCATTGGTAAAAGAATATAAGCAGCCTGTGTATTTGCAATTTTCAAAAAGAAGGAAAAGCAAATTAATATGAAGAGTCGGGTCATTAGTTTAATTTTTCAAACACTATATCAACAGCAAAAAAACGAAAAAAGTTAAAGAATAGTTTGCAGGAGGCGCATTCCGTGACAGGGGAAAATAAAAAGGAGGACGAATCTAATTAAATAGTCCGGCAGTCACTTTGAGTAGAGTTAAAAAAAGCGGAGTCAATAACAATTGTTATTTTGCGGCCTTTATAGAAAGTCGAAATGGAAAGTATTAGTTTTCAATATCCTACGTGGTATTTGCTTGGATGTGTTTTGGTAGGTCTGCTGTTTGCCGGCTTCCTGTATTATCGTTCAGGTAAATTTACAGATGCACCGTCCTGGTTACGCTGGGTCCTGGCCGGGCTCCGTTTTTTAACGGGTGCCCTATTGGTTATTCTGCTCCTGTCTCCCCTGCTCAAATCCAGCGATCAGGAAATCCGTAAACCTGTGATCGTTTTTGCCCAGGATGCCTCCGAATCGGTAGGTACTGTACTGGATTCCCTGCAACGCCAGGCGCTTCAAAGCGAATGGGAGCAGCTTGCTGCCCAACTGGATGATACATATGATGTAGTTTCTCTGGCATTTGGAAGCGAGGTGCGTTCGGGTTCCGATTTCAGCTTCCCGGATAAATCAAGTAATCTTTCCGAGGCGCTCCAATATATTTATGATGGGTACAGCACCCAGAACCTCGGTGCTGTTATTATGACTTCTGATGGCATTTACAATCAGGGCAGTAACCCGCTTTATCAGGCTACCCGACTCGGAGCACCTGTTTTTACAGTGCCGTTGGGAGATACTATTCCGAAAAAAGATTTGCTCCTAAAAAGGGTATTCAATAATCAGATTGCCTATCTGGGGGATCGATTCAGTATCCAGATCGATATTTCTGCTGTCAATGCAGCCGGTGCCGGTAGTGAACTGGTCGTTTCCAAAATAGAAAACGGCAATGCGCGGGTACTCCAACGCAAAGGATTTCAGATCGGCCAAAACGATTATTTTAATACAGAAGAGATTATTCTGGATGCCGATAAGGCAGGTGTACAGCGTTACCGGATCAGTTTGCAGGCGATTCAGGGAGAATCAACTACAGCCAATAACAGCCGGGATATTTTCCTGGATGTTTTAGATGCCCGGCAGAAAATATTATTGATAGCCAGCGCCCCGCATCCGGATCTGGCAGCTATCCGGTCGGCCTTATTGGAAAACCTAAATTATGAGGTAGAAACCGCTTATGTTGGCAAAACCGGCGGACTCAATCTGAGTTCATATAATTTTGTGGTCATCCACCAACTACCGGGAGCAGCAGATTTGGGCAGCGACATTATTCAGCAATTAGACGCCAATAAAACGGCGCGTCTGTATGTAGTGGGTTCTAAAACGAACACCAATTTCCTGAATCAGAAGCAATCCCTGTTGAAGATTATCTCCGACGGGGTTAACACCAATGAAGTTCAGGCAACAATAGACCCGGCCTTTTCACTCTTTACGATTAGTGATCATCTTCGGGAGCAGTTGCCTTCTTTTCCACCTATTCTTGCCCCTTTCGGGGAATATCAGGAAGGACCAGCCGGACAGACCTTCTTAAACCAGCGAATTGGACGAGTGGAAACCGCTTATCCCCTGCTTACTTTTGGAGAAGCAGACGGTATTAAAACCGGAATTCTCAGTGGCGAAGGCATTTGGAAATGGCGATTATTTGATTTTCTCCAAAATCGAAATCATGCCGCATTCAATGAATTGGTACAAAAGTCCATCCAATACCTAAGTGTAAAAGAAGACAAACGCCGATTCCGAATCCGTCCGGCCAAAAATATATTTGATGAGAATGAGGTGGTCCAATTGGATGCCGAATTATACAATGAGTCTTTTCAGCGCATAAATACACCTGATGTCAGCCTGGCTATTACGGATGAGGCCGGCAGGCAATTTAACTATACCTTTGACAAAACAGCTGATGCCTATACAATTCAGGCAGGCGCACTACCAGTCGGGAATTACACCTACTCTGGCCGTGCTGTACTCGATGGGGAGAACCTTACTGCCTCGGGTCAGTTTAGCGTGCAACCCGTTCAATTAGAGCTTTACCAAACTACGGCAGATCACGGACTGCTTCGGCTTTTGAGCCAGGAAATGGGCGGCCAGACCGTTTATCCGGGGCAGCTTTCTACCATTGCCACAGCAATACGAGGACAGGAAACGGTCAAGCCTGTAATTTATGAATCTACCCGCACCCGTCCTTTAATTGATCTCAAATGGATTTTCTTCCTTCTGTTGTTATTTCTCAGCGCAGAATGGTTTTTACGGAGATACTTTGGGAGTTACTAATCTAAGAACTTGTCCTAATATACAGGGCAAAAAAAAGTTTGCCACTGGTACAATATGCAGGAAGCATATAGCGTATAATGTGTCAATCTTAACAAAAACACCGCACGCCTATTTCGGATTCTACAATTTTTCACAGTAAATCCATGATCATGAAACTTATTCGTTTGTTTGGCGTCGCCGTTGTACTTTCTTCCGTTTTCGCCTCTTGTGCTCCTAAATATGGTTGTTATGGTATGACAGATGCCACAATGGAATCTGGTACTACCCAGGTATCTGTTGTAGCACTTGATGTTTGCCCCTGATAAGGATCTCAAACTCCAATAAGAAAAGCCACCAAAACAGATGTTCAGGTGGCTTTTCTTATAAAGGATCAAACAGGTTTCCTTACCAGGAAATGTCGTCCTCTGTTTCTATACTGGGTTCTTTCTCTGATTTTGCAACAGGCTTGTAACTTGAACCTTCCTGTTGCTCCTCTTCCTGACGGCTCTCCCATTCTTCCTGGCGACGTGTAAATTCATCGTAGTCATAATCGGGCATCAACTCTGTTTTAACATAGTTGATTGTTTCTTCCAGAGAAGCAATAAATCGATTAAAATCCTCTTTGTATAAAAAGATTTTATGTCGCTCATACCCCTCGCTATTAAACTTTTTGGTACTCTCTGTAAGGGTGACATAAAAATCCTCTCCTTTCGTCCGGCGAACGTCAAAGAAGTAAGTCCGGCGCTTACCCGCACGCACTTTGTTGGAAAAGACACTTTCAAATCGCTGCTGATTTCTCTCGTTATCCACCTTAATCCGGATTTAGTTAATAGTTATGGTGACACTACAAATGTAAAACATTCATCCAGAATTCAAAAAATAAGTCCGGAAACTACAAAAAATCAGGAATCAACAGGTTCTTCAGCCTGTTGTTGCTCAAACAGTTCGAAATAATAGCCCTTCTTATCCAGCAATTCCTGGTGGGTGCCACTCTCCGCAATTCCGCCTTCGTCAATAACCAGAATTTTATCAAACTGTAGCAATGAGTAAATACGGTGGGTAATAATGATTGCTGTAACACCTGCCAACTGATCTCCGAGAAAGCTCAGGATCTTTTTTTCTGTATTTGTATCAACTGCTGAAAGGCAATCATCCAGGATAACGATGTCTGGTTTTTTGATCAGTGCCCGGGCTATGGAGACACGCTGTTTTTGTCCGCCCGAAAGGGTTACGCCGCGTTCACCGACCAGGGTTTCAAAACGCTCCGGCAGGCTGGCAATATCATCATATACTGCTGCGGCTTTCGTCACCGCCTCAATTTCTTCCTGTGTAGCGTCTGCCCTCCCAAAACGGATATTGTTGGACACAGAATCAGAGAATAAAAAAATGTCTTGTGGTACATAACCGATACGCCGGCGTAAATTAGCCAGATCATGGTCCTGGAGCTTTTTCCCGTCGATTCGGATTTCTCCGGAAGAAACATCATACATCCGCACAATCAAATCGGCGACAGTACTTTTACCGGAACCTGTTCGACCAATTAAAGCCATCTTTTGACCGGGCTCCAGCCGAAAGGAAATATTTTTTATAGCTTCTATTCCTGTATCCGGATAAATAAACCCAACCTGATCAAACTCGATCAATCCGGACAGTGGTTTTTTATCAATAAGGGTGGATACAATATCTGGTTTAGAATCCAAAAATTCGTTGATCCGCTTTTGCGATGCAGCCGCTTGCTGAATGATTGATGCAATCCAGCCAATGGCTGTAACGGGCCAGGTCAGCATATTGACGTATAAGACAAACTCCAGAATATTTCCGGGTGTGATCTTACCTGCTACAACCTGTAGTCCTCCGATATAAACAGTGATGAGTGTACTCGCCCCGATAAGCAACAACATGGTCGGAAAAAAGAGGGCATTTACTTTAGCCAGATCCATGGCCTTGCCCATATAGGTTTCACTTTCTTCGGAAAAATATTTGCCCATAAATTTCTCCTGAACATAGGATTTGACCACCCGAATACCACTATACGATTCCTGCGAAATAGAGGTCAAATGTGCTAATTGCTGTTGGATCACAGTCGATCTGGAGTTAATCAGATTCGAAACGTAATAGATAGAGAGGGACAATAAAGGAAGGGGAGCCAAGCTGTAGAGCGTCAGTTCCACACTGACATTCAACATGGATACAATGACCAAAACAAACAAGGATATCAGGTTTATCCCATATAAAACCGCCGGGCCGAGATACATCCGTACTTTAGAAACATCTTCGGTAACCCGTGACATCAGGTCACCGGTATTATTTCTTTTGTAAAAAGCCAATGATAATTTCTCGTAATGGGCAAAGATTTCCTTGCGCATATCGTATTCAATCAGGCGAGACATGACGATGATGGTTTGCCGCATGAAGTACATGAATATGCCCATCATTATAGCCAAAAATACCACCAACAAGCCAAAATAAAACAGGATAAGACCAATCTGGCTATACAGGCCCGCCTGCAATTCGAAACCATCGAGTTGTCGGTACATCGCGATATTCTCAAACACCAGATCCAGTGCTTCCCGGATCATTTGTGGTTGCAATACCCGAAAATAATTCGAGGCAGAAACAAAGAGGATTCCCAGCAGGAAATGCCATTTGTATTTGACAAAAAATTTATTGAGTACGCTGAGTTCTTTCATGAAGGCTCAAAGGTAGGTAAAACAGATATATTGAATCCAGGGATAAAACTGGAAATCCCTAAGTAAAGTTTCATATTCGCCATAAGGCGTCTAAGAATTCTTATTTTTGCAAAGCCTTTATGCAAATACGACCAAATCAAACCAAATTTCATGAACCGAATTATCACGTTAGACGAATTTATACTTCGCCGGGAAAAAGATTTCCCCTTTGCCACAGGTGAATTAACCAGCCTCCTGCGGGATATTGGTGTAGCTGCCAAAATCGTAAACCGGGAGGTTAATAAAGCCGGACTGATAAACATCCTCGGGGTCGCTGATTCTGAAAACACGTCGGGCGACACTGTTCAAAAATTGGATTTATATGCCAATGAGAAGCTGATTTCCTGCCTCCAAAATAGTGGTGAATGTGCAGGCATCGCTTCGGAAGAAGATGAAACTTTTGTTCCACTACAGGCTGTTGGCAAAAAACCGTCTAAATATGTGGTAGTGTTTGATCCACTGGATGGCTCTTCCAACATTGATGTAAATGTTTCTGTTGGTACGATCTTTGGCATTTACCGCCGGGTTACTGATAGCAATGATTCCTGCCAGCTGGAAGATTTCCTGCAGCCGGGCACAGAATTAGTTGCCGCCGGTTATGTCCTTTATGGCACTTCTACTCTATTAGTTTATACAACCGGCCGCGGTGTAAACGGCTTTACGCTAGACCCGAGTATCGGCGAATTTTGCCTCTCTCATCGCGATATCAAAATCCCGGATAGTGGCCGCTATTACTCCGTTAATCAGGGTTATTACCTCAAGTTTGATGTCGAAATGCGGCGGTATATTGACCACTGTAGTGATATGAATCTGCGGCTGCGGTATATTGGTTCCATGGTTTCGGATGTACACCGCATGCTTTTCCAGGGCGGGATTTTTCTTTATCCCAATACCCGGAAATATCCGAATGGCAAACTCCGGCTGCTCTATGAATGTAACCCGCTGGCTTTTGTGGTAGAACAGGCTGGAGGCAAAGCCATTACCTGTCAGCTTCAGCGTATTCTGGATATTCATCCCTCTGAGTTACACCAACGAGTAACTATTGCCATCGGATCTCCTTTAATGGTTGATGAAATGAAAGAGTTCGTTCAACGATATAATCCGGTAATTGTAGGAAATGGAATGATGTAGAAAAAAAAAAGTAACTCCTGGTGACCAGGAGTTACGTAATTAAAAACGCTCCGAGAAGGCGCTAACAATGTCGCCGATAAAGAAAGGAACTAAACGGCGATAAGAGATTCATTGCTAGCAGATACAAATATACGTTCCTTTTTGGTAGCTGCCAATAGTTGACGATAAAGTCAAGTTTTTTTATCCACTTATGTGACAGGGAAAAAATTTAAATAAAATCCGTTTTAAAGATACTCCCTATATATAAACCGCTGATAATCTTACTGTTCGGACAAAAAACTTTCTTCAATACTTTTCGGGGGAAACCATTTGTAACTTAATCTGGACACCAAAAAAATCGTAAATAATCCACTTGCCATAGCCATAGTCCGAAACGGCCAAGCCACTGTCTCGTCAGATAATACCGGAAAAGGCAAAAAACCAGCCATTCCCAGCGTAGGTTCACCCCCGCCAAATCGAATAAAAGCTGCCACAAGAAATCCTGCCGCCACACCAATCACATTCGCTTTTGGATCAAATAGTGCCGCAACAAGTGCCGGAAAGAGCAGACAATAAACCAAATCACTGCATAAAAACCAGAGTTGGTAAACACTTTGCACCTGAAGCGCAAGCAACAAGGCTGCGATACCTATAATCCAAATACTGCGACGCAATACCCGAAATAATACACCCTCCGTTGCATTCGGATTAAAAAATGGCCGATAGATATTCCAACTGGTCATCGAAGAAGCACTCAGGATGGAACTATCTACAGAAGACATGACTGCCGCTGCAACAGCCCCCAGGCCAATAGCTGCCAACCAGGGATTCGTGAGATACCGGATAACATGGGGAAGTATGGACGCATAATCTGCCGGCTCGGGAAGTCCCATCCCTTTCCAGTCGGTAATTGCTCCGGTCATTCCGATCAATACCGCTGGCACCGCAGCAAACAAACACACAAAGCCGGCAATAACGGATAAGCGCCGGGCTGTAGGCACATCCCGTGCTGCTAAAACCCGCTGAAAATAGACCTGCCACGGAATACCTCCCATAATTAAAAGCAAAGCGTAATCCCACCAAACCCAATAATATTCGCCCAACGCGGCTCGATTTGGCCATGGATATGCTGCTGCTCCCATTTGGTCTCTATAAGCCGGCCAGACTTCCGACCAGCCCCCCATAACACCTAATACCGCCGGCGCAATCAAACACAAACCGACCACCAGCAGAATCATCTGCACAATATCCGTTAATGCTACAGCCCATAACCCGCCCATGGCGGTATAGGCAATAGCCACAAAAGCAGATAAAACAATGGAAGTTTGGGTGTCCAATCCCAAAATGGTCCCGAAGGTGGTTCCGAGTGCTGTCAAAATAGCGGCTGTCCAAAACAGCTCGCCAAAAAGAGCAGGCAAAAATAAGAACCCGGTCATACGCTGTCCAAACCGCCGCTGGAGTGGATCGAGCATCGTTTGAAATCTATAGCGACGCATCGGTCCGGCAAAAAACAGCCCGCCCAAAATCAAACTAAGCGCATAGCCCCAGGGAGCCTGCACCCATATTAATCCATAAGCCGGATCGGCCGTATATTCTGCTGTACCATTGATAAACCCGCCACCCAGCCAGGTAGCACTCATAGTGAAAACAGCGATCCACAGCGGCAGACTACGGCCTGCCAGCAACATATCGCTCAGGTTGTCTTCCTTTCGAAGACTTCCGGCGTAAGCCCCCATAAAAAAGATCAGGCCATAAAAAAAAATCATAGCGATGTATCCGGGCCAGCTGACATCCGCTTCCGTAAAGAAATACAAAACGGCGCCCATCAATGCCATGAATAACATCAATCCAATTGCCGGTAATAAGGAGTTTCGGGTAAGATTTGCCATGCCGTTAAGATAGGAGAATCTCCACGCTTCTCCCTATCTTTCCCCGATGAATGTACCTACACCCAGCCCCATCGCCAGAATCTTCGCCTGGTCGGTTCATATCTTTACGGCTACTGGTTTGCTGGCCGGATTTATGGCTATACTCGCGATTGTAGATCATGAATGGCAGGAAGCGGCATATTGGTTACTGGCAGCCCTATTGATCGATGGTGTTGATGGCACCTTTGCCCGTATGGCACGGGTGCGGGAGGTGCTCCCCAACGTAGATGGCAAATCAATCGACTATGTAATCGACTTTGCAAATTACGCCATTATACCAGCCTTTTTTCTCTATGAAAGTAACCTGATCTTCATCCCCTGGAATGAAATCGCTGTGGGGCTCATACTCCTTGTCTCTGCGTTGTATTACGGATTGGACGGTATGGTCTCCGAAGACCAATATTTTGTTGGTTTTCCGGTCATGTGGAATATGGTCGTGCTCTTTCAGGTATTTGTGTTTCAGGTTGGATCTGCCCTGAATTTTTCGCTGGTAGTCCTATTCGCAATCTTGCATTTTGTACCAGTTAAATTTGCCTATCCCAGTCAAAATAAACACAGTAAAGTGCCTACCATACTGGTAACGATTTTTTTTATTGCCAGCTTGCTGGCTGCCATATACTATTATCCGACGCCTCCGGTTTGGTGCAAGATCCTGGCAGTATTAACGGTGGCCTATTACGCCGGTTTGGCTGTTTATGATACTTTTTTCCGAAAACAGGCCTAGTATATCCACTCGTAAATTTGCATATACCCAAGCCTTGTATATTTTGCACTGTGCTTCGGCTTACTATAGTACAACTTACGGGGTAGTCCACCAGTCTTATTGATCCCCTAATTCAGACACCTCCAAATTGATCTTATCCAACAAACTGCTAATGGTATGAGAGGTTTTTTCTTCTCCCTGGCGGTTCGTTACAATAATCAAACTGACAAAATGATTGCCTTGCTCCACCAGGTGAACATACATTGTTAAAACGTCCAATTGGATAGTCGAGGTCATTTCACTGCCTGCATAAACCGGATTCGCAGATTTTACATAATCACGACTTTCAGCCTGGATCGTTTCCAGGATCTCGTTGTATTCATCTTCCAGCGTCCAGCCCATTGCATTGTAATAACCGGTTACCCGCATCTCAATGTCGCGCTCGGCAGAGGTGAGAATAATGCCATCGTTATTCGGACTGACTTCCTTGTTTACAAAAATTTCAGTAGGAAAGGTGACACAAAAGTTATATCGGGAGTTGCAATATCGCTGCGGTGCCTCTGCCGCACTAAATCCACTTCCGATGAAAAAAGCAAAAACGAGCAGTGCTAAAAGTTGTGTTCTTTTTCTCATGGTATTTACGTTTTACCCGGTATTGGGACAAACAACCCTAACCCAAGTCACACGAAATTAATGATTTTCGTCCAAATTTGCGCTACTTCCCGCTGAATCCCTATAAACAGGTATGACCGAAATTCTTCTTAAATTTAGGCAAAAGATATACTTATGTTAATACGCCGATTACTCTTCCTCTTGATACTCCCCAACATCCTTTTTGCGCAGAACCCTAATCCCGATCCGGTAATCGATCAGGAAATCCTATCGCTTATGCAGGATCTGAAAATGCCGGGACTTAGTACGGTAATCGTAAAAGATGGTGAAATCCTGTGGATGGAATCCTATGGATGGAAAGATTTTTCAGACCTTTCTCTGGTCAATGATCAAACCGCCTTCCTAATCGCATCGGTTTCCAAAACCTACACAGCCACAGCCCTTTTTCAACTTTGGGAAACTGGTGCTTTCCAACTGGATGACCCGATAAATGATTATCTGTCCTTTGATGTCCATAACCCGAATAATCCAACTATTCCAATCACTTTCCGGATGCTGCTCACACATACCAGTACCATCAAGGACAACTGGAATGTAATGGACCAATATTACACCGATGGTGACCCGGTGGTCTCTCTGGGTGATTTTCTCGAAAGCCTGCTCTCGGTTACAGGATCCAATTATAGCCCCGGAGGCAGCTTTTACAATTTTCAACCAGGTAGCGATTACCGATACTCAAATATTGGAGCTTCCTTAATTGGCTTATTGGTTGAAGAAATCAGCGGCATCCCTTTTGACCAATACTGCAATGAACATATTTTCGAACCCCTTTGCATGGAAAATACCTCCTGGTTTTTAAGCGGTTTTTCGGATACCACCAATATTGCCTATCCACATACCTATCAAGGCGGGTTTTATGTGCCGCAGCCACACTTTGGGTTTCCCGACTATCCTGACGGACTCCTCCGGACCAGTATCACAGATGTCGCTAATTATTTACTTGCCTATGTAGGAGATGGCGCTTTCTATGATCGGCAATTAGTCCAGCCTGCCACCATTGCAGAAGCCTGGAGTGATCAGATTCCGGATATTACGGACCGACAGGGTCTCATCTGGTATCAGGAATACCTTTTCCATGACAATGGAATCGCCTGGCTTTGGGGACACAACGGCGGAGAATTAGGCACCACCGCTGACATATATATGGATCCGGCTACCGGCATCGGGTTGGCCGTATTGGGAAATGGCGAGGGAGATAATCTGGAAATATGCGATTTACTCTACAACCTGGCACTGAATCTAAACGCCTCCGGAGTACCTGCTGTTGATTGCGAAAACATTAGCGCCACGGAGGAAGTACCAGCCCTGGATCTCAAGGTATTTCCGAATCCGGCCGCCGACAGATTATTCATACAGGCACCGAAGTTTACAGGTGAAAATACAGCCAACATAGCGCGAGTAGAGTTGATCGACATCACCGGAAAAACCTGGCATGCTTCTATTTGGAGCGGCCTGGAAACCCTTGAAGTTGACACGGGCAATTTCCCGGCTGGGTACTATCAAATTCTGATAAAAAGTGCAGAAGGAAATATGCTCAGCAGCCAGTCTGTTATCCTGCTAAACCGTACAAATTAATTTACATGAAACACGTTTCACTTGTCCTTTTCATCTTGTGCTTTTCCATTATTGGAGCTGCCCAAATAAATCAGGCCGACGGAGATCCCGTTTTTCTGACTGAAGGAACAATCCTTCCTACGTCGCCGGATTTTCGAACGGAGGTCTTGACTGCCGATGCCGGAGATGCCATTGAAGGCGATTTTTTCGCACAACCTTCCTATACACCAGATGGCAGTTTGCTCCTTCTTCCACAGCGCAACACAAATAACATAAGTGTGTTTGATGCACTTTCCCATGAAATTCTGTACACACTGGAAGTATGTGATCAGCCCGTTGATATGGCTGTTACAGCAGATTATGTGATTGTCCCGTGTTTTTCCACCGGAATGGCCAAGGTATATCAGCTAAGTGATTTAACGGAAGTGGCCAGTTTTGAAACAGCAGAAGATCCCTGTAAGGTAGTTTTAAGCGCTGATCAAAGCCTGGCGCTTGTAGCTACCCAAAGTGGTGAGGCACTGCTCATAGACCTGGTGAATCTGGAAAGTCTGGCCATACCTGATTTCTCCTGTAGTCTGGGGAAATTCTCTTTTATCACCTCCAATACCCGAAATACGCTTTCCTGGACAGAATACGGTATCGCACCAGACAATAGTTACCTCTTAAATGCCAGCGGGTCAGACGGTCTTCGCATCTATGATGCACAAACCGGTGCCCTCCTCAATACCCTCTCAGAGGTCCCGTCCTCCCCATTGATACAACTCTCTGGTGATGGGTCCACCTGGATATTGATGAGCCTGGGCACAGATGCTCTAATCAGCCGGGTTGATGCAGCCACGGCCACCCTGATCGATCAGATTCCGATGACCGGATATAGCGTTTGGTCCACTTATGGCGGTCCGGCAGTGAATATGGATGGCACCCGCGCGCTGATACCGATTTATCCAAACGATCTCGCCCTCGTGCGTTTTGATCAGGGTGATTTTATTCCGGTACCCATTGGCACCACCCCCAATTGGCTGGGACAATCAGCAGATTATCAATATGGCGTTGTAGGCAGCTACTACCTTTCTATCGTTGATATGGCAACCGGATCCGTAAGTAGTCAACTGACCGGCCGACCTATCCAAAATGGCTGCGTTTCGCCTGCTTCCAATAAACTAACAGGCTTTGATCCTTTACGCCAGGAAGCCATCCATTTTTACGACTTCGCAAATCCGAATGCGCTGGAATACCTGGACACCCGTTATGCAGGTTCCGGACTGGAGGCAGATGCCACCTATTCGGTGCAGTTTATCTCCGGCAATAAAGCCCTTGCCATGAACCCGCTCTCGGGCACCATGACGGTCTTTGACTTTCAGACCCAGGAATTACTTGCCCTGATCCCCATGGGCAGTTATGAAACTTATTTTGCTGCCGTAACGGAAGATGGCAAATATGCAGTAGTACCCCGGAGACTGGAAAATGATGTCCTGATCGTTGACCTGGAAACGTATCAGATTGTGGCGGAGCTTTCCAGCGGCGGCGAAAAACCGGATCAGGCCTATATTCTGCCGGGATCACAATTTGCTTATGTACTCAACGCTGGCGGAACAGACCGAATTGGGGTTATCGCCTTAGACGGCCCCAACAGCACCTATGTGTCTAATTTCAACACCGGAAACACCGGGGTTAGCTGGGCAAGTTATGGGCTGAGAAGTGAATTGGTCTTTACACCGGATGGACAATACGGGGTGCTGGCAGCTTCTTTTGATGATCAGGTTCAGATTATAGATTTGGAAAGTCACAGTATTGTGGCCGAATTAGATATTGAAGGCTTCCCGCTTCAACTGGCAGTTGGCGAAATTCCAGGCCTCGGCACAGCCGTTGGCGTAACCCTCCGCAATACCAATCAAATTGCTGTTCTGACCAATGTGGGTCCGGACGCTGCGATCACTGAAGGTTTCGACCTGGGTAGCACTCCAAATACGATTGCATACGGCCTGGCAGATGACGGAAGCGGCCAATATGGCTTTTATGTAGGCTGTTCCGGAGATCAGGCGGTCCATTTCTTCAGCCTGGATCAATTTGAAGTTACATATATAAAAGAGTACGGACCCGATTTTACTCCGCTAAAGATTGTGGTTTCTCCGGAATCCGGCCCCTTTACGCTGGTTTCCAGTGCAAGTGGGGGGCCATTACCCTTTCTGGAATTTGGCGAGGTACAACTGGAATTTAGTGGTACTGCCCGTCCGGACATTGCCCTGCAAAGTCCGGTGCCCTCTGTAGCAATGGTACCTGATATCCACAATGACCGGGTATTGGTGTTTTTTACAGATATCGTGGGAAGCCAGGTAAAGACAGTTTCACTCCTGGCCAGTCAAAAATACCAGGTATATCCGCAGCCATCTTCCGGGATTTTCCGTTTTATGCTTCACGAAACACCAGACAACCTGAATGGATCAGGATGGATTCGGGTGTATGATCTCCAGGGGAAATTGGTTCTTCAGAAGATTTTACCGAATTTGGCCGAATTCCAAATAGACCTGCACGATCATCCGGCGAATTCATATTTTTATCAAATTGGAACGGGCCATGGTATTCAGGCTGGCGGAAAACTACAACTGACCCATTAATGGTATCAGGCACTCATGAATAAAACAGAGGCAATCAATTGGGACTTTATCCTGGAGAAAATACGCGAGGAATCTGCCGTGTTAATTCTGGGACCGGAAATTCTAACTACTTCCGATGGTCAACCAGCGCATCGAGAGCTGATCCGGTTGTTGGATCCGCCCAACAATGAAAAGATCCTGCGCTACTATGAGCGCGATGGGTTTTTCCTTTTCGATGAAGGGCAAAAAAGAACGCTCTTATGCCACGACATTAAACGATTTTATAATAGCCTTCCGGCGAATAAAATGCTGGAACAACTATTGGATATTCCTTTTCATATTATTCTGAATGTCAACCCGGATCGGGTTTTACAAAAAGCATTCGATAAAAAAGGCTATTCCTACGAAGAGTTGTTTTACAAAAGGGATCGCCCCAATACAGAATACAAACAACCCACCGCCAACAGACCCTTGATCTACAACATCTTCGGCTCGGTGGAAAGTGAGGAATCCATGATCCTCACCCACGATGATCTTTTTGAGTATTTCAAATCCATTTTTGCCGGCAAGAGTATGCCCAACGCACTCAAGCTCAAATTGCTGGAAGCCAAAAATTTCATCTTTCTCGGGTTGGAATTTGACCATTGGTATATGCAGCTACTATTGCGGGAATTTGAAATTCATAAACAACAATATTCCTTTACCAGATATGCTGCCAATCAGGGAAGCAACCCGGAAATGGAAGTTTTCTGCACCGAACAATTTAAGATCAACTTCATCTCCGATAACCTGTCGCAGTTTGTCGGCAAGTTGCACCAGGAGGCAGTAAAGGCCGATCTGATCCGGAAAGAAGAAGAAAGCTTTGACTCCGAAATTCAAAAGATCAAAATCAGTATTCGCGATGGTGATCTGGAAGAAGCCCTTGACCTCTTTCAGGAAATGGCCGAACAAACTGCCTTCGAAGATGATGCCACAATTATCGCCGGTCGCTACCGCAAATTTCAGCTCCGCGCCCGTCGCGGTGCACTGACAGAAGATGATCGGATGGCCAAAGAGGCAGAGCTATCAGAAGATTTATTAGCTATGCTTAAACAGATGTGATGGCACAAAAAAAACGTCGATATCCGGGTGCCAGACCATTTACAACTGACCAGGAAAATATTTTCTTTGGCCGGAAAGAAAACATCCGGGAGCTCCACCAACTGGTGTTACTGGAAAAGCTCATTGTTTTATTTTCTAAGTCCGGACTTGGAAAAAGCTCGCTACTTAATGCGGGTTTGGTGCCGCTTATTCAGGAAAAAGAACAGTACGTCCCTATCCTGATTCGCTTTGGCGCCTTAGAGAAAGGCAATTCCAATTCGCCCCTGGAAGATACCAGGGCTATTCTTAAAAGTGAGAATCCCCTGCTAAACCGGATTCGGCCGGAAGCCGACGACAGTCTGTGGTATGCACTCAAATCCAAACAACTCAATGGGGAGGGCGGAAACGGCTTTTTATTGATTTTTGACCAATTTGAGGAGTTGTTCACCTATTCAGAAAATGCCATTGGGCAGCTGGGCGAAGCACTTTCAGAATT
The DNA here is from genome assembly GCA_020437105.1 of Saprospiraceae bacterium. Classification (GTDB taxonomy): domain Bacteria; phylum Bacteroidota; class Bacteroidia; order Chitinophagales; family Saprospiraceae; genus JAAEZH01. The sequence continues at coordinate 14,253 of JAGQWR010000094.1, read as the reverse complement.
ACTCTATACCACCATTCCCGACCGTTTTCGAAAAGCACTGGAATTGGAGTTGGAAACCAATAGTGCCAGTTTTTCCGAGGCAGAATTAAACGCACTGCACCAACCAATATCCCTAAAGATTATCATGGCCATTCGATCAGATCGAATGAGCCTGCTCAGCCAATTGCAGCCTTACTTACATCGACTCCTGGATGTATTATATGAGTTAAAACCACTGCGGGAGGAACAGGCCGAAGCTGCAATCCTTTCCCCGGCCTACGAAAAAGGTGCCTTTTCATCTCCTACCTTCGATTATTCGGATGAAGCTGTGGAAAGCATGGTTGAATTTTTGAGCAATAAGGGATCAGAGGCCATTGAGTCATTCCAGTTGCAGATTCTATGCGAATATGTTGAAGAGCAACTGGTCATCAAAAACGGAAAACGCCTCATTGAACTTGCCGATATAAACAACCCGGAGCTGATTCTGGAAAATTATTATCAAAACAAGATTGAAGAAATTCCGGATCCGGAAGATCGCCTGGCGGCCAGAAAACTATTGGAAGAAGGACTTATATTCGAAGAAGAAGAAAGACGACTAAGTCTGTACGAGGGCCAATTACGAAAGGCATACAATATTAGTCCGACCCTGCTCCACCAATTGCTTGACACCCATTTGATTCGTTCTGAACCCAGTATGCGGGGTGGCTATACCTATGAATTGAGCCACGACACGCTGGTTGCCCCGGTGTTAAAAGCTAAGATCAGTCGTTTAAAAGCGGAAAGACAAAAAAGGGAGGCCGAAGAGATTCGTATTCGGGAGGCCGAATTGGCCGAACTTCGGGCAAATGCCGAAGCAGAAAGACAGCGTGCATTAAATGAAAAACAACTTCGCGAACGAGCAGAGGCCAATTCGATCAAAGCCCGCCGAAATTCCCGTCTGGCGATTGGACTGTCGCTGATCGCTACCCTGCTCACCATTTTTGCCGGCGTACAATATAAAAAAAGCACCGAGGCTCAGATATGGGCAGAACAATCACTGGAACGATTTATGGAAGCCCAGGAGGCCCGAAAAAAAGTGGAAGCCCAAAAACTGATACAGGATGCTAAAACCTATCTGCTGGCTGATGAAAATGAAATGGCCGCGCAGGTATTAAAAGAAGCCCTGAAGGCAGATAGCGGAAATCAGGAAGCCAGACGGCTTTTAAATGCGGCCCAAAAAGGGCTCGAAAACTAATCCACCGTGAAATACCAAATCCTTTTTTTCACTTTACTGCTTAGCTTACCAATTATGGTAACCGGACAGTCTCCTTGTCCGGAATTTCAACGTTTACTTTCGGAGGCGAGAGCTGCTGTAAACGACGGTTCCTACGAAACCGCCATTCGAAAATACAATGCAGCCAAAGTCTGCAACCCAAATGAGGAGACACAAATTGATCTCGAAATCCTGGAAGTCTTTAACCAAATCAATAAGCTTCGCCTGGAGGCGGAAAACAATCGGAAAAAAGCAGAACGGGCACTCCGCAGAGAACAGGAGGCAGAAAAAAAAGCGCGAAAACAAGCATTGCGGGCACTGTCTGACGAACTCACCTATAAAGCCGAAACGGCAACTGACCGAACCGTTGGATTTCGCCTGGCAGAATATGCCTACCGCATAGATCCTGAAAACCCGGAAGCCTTACAAGAACTCATCAATCGTTACTACCACGATCAGACGCCCTGGCACTTCAGCCTTTCGGCAGAGGAAGGAGAAGTTTATACTGTTGACTGGTCAAAAGACGGAAAATGGATTGCCACTGGTGGAGAGGACGGTTTGTTGCGAATTTACGACGCCAAAACATACAAGCTTACACAAAAGTTTGGGCCACATAACAATGACATTCTCTCTGTTGTGTTTTCGCCAAATTCCAAGTACATCGCCAGTTCAGATCAGGAAGGAGTCGTACGCATTTTTGAACTTGAAACAGATTTGGAAGTAGATTGGCTCCAACAATTGCACCTGGGACCAGCAACAGATATTGCTTTTTTTCCAACCAATTCTATTTTTGTTTCTGCCGGGTATGATGGCAAAACCCTTGTAATCGACCTGGAAACAAATGCGGTTATCGACACCATCTGGGATACCAATCGCGCAATCTGCAGCATCGAATTTACCCGGGATGGCAGTGATATGCTTATTGCCGATCAAATCGGCAATATCTTTTTTTACAATACTACAAACTTTGAATTGCGGCATACCATTCCCAGTGATGGTTATACGCGTTTTACAGATGCGGCCTATAGCCCGGACAACCGAATGGTGGCTATTTCCACCTGGAACAACTCCATCATCGTCATTGATTTGACCAATAATCAGGTTTATTTTCAACTGCAAAAACACCAGGATAAGGTTCTTTCAATTGACTTTTCTCCCGATGGCTCTAAATTAGTTTCTACCGGAGCAGATGGGGTCGTTATTGTTTGGGATATCATTACCAAATCCCCCCTACTGGAATTAAACGGGCATTTGGATATGGTTTTTGACGCACGCTTTTCACTCGACAATAATACCTTAATCACTGCTTCAAAGGATGGCTCCTGCCTGATTTGGGACCTCAGACAGAAGTCCCGGCACTTTCCGCTGGCTTCTCAGCGCAATGAAATACTTGCTGCTGCCTTGTCCCCTAATGAGTCCCTGCTTGCTACCGTTTCATCCGAAGGAAAAGTGACGGTTTATGACCAGTCAAGTACTCAAATTTATAGGGAATTCCAGGCACTGGAAGGAGCTGCCTCCAGTATTTCCTTTTCACCGGATGGCACAAAGGTTATTTTGGGAAGTGATAATGGCACTACCGGCATTTGGGACCTGCTTTCTTCCAAAGAAATCTTCCATACCGTGCATGTTAGTCCGGTACAGGATGCGGCATTTTCCTCCATTGGTATTTACTTTGGCAGTTCCCACGCCGATGGGCAGGTGGTTTTATGGGATTTGATTTCGGGCCAATCTTTTGAGCTCAATTCCGGTACAGAGCTGATTACGAGTATGGATTTTGCTAACCACAACCTTGAATTGGTCACCACGAATCAGGTTGGTGAATTAAAAATCTGGGATCTGTCAACCCTGGCCGCTTCCTTTGAATTTAGTCTGGAAACCGATACCATCAGCTGTGCCGAATTTGCACCAAACGACAGAATTGTAGCCTACGGTACAAAAGCGGGAGACCTGGGTATCCTTTCCAGGGACAAAAGTACAGAGGACATTTACTTTAACACCGGTAGTTTTGAAATAATCGACCTGGATTTTTCGCCTGACGGGAGTTTATTAGCAGTAGCAGATGCGGAAGGAGCAATCATGGTCTATGATTGGTATCACGGAGAATTAATTTGGAGCACCAAGGCTATTAATTTACAAATCGGACATAGTCTGCAATTTCTCGCAGATGGCCAACATCTGTTGGTAGGTTGGAGTAAAATGCTCCCCTGGATTTTTGACATTGAATCCGGCCAGTTCGGCTCCATTCAATCGTTACATAGCGGACATATATATGATACCGATATTTCCCCGGATGGAAAAAGTCTGGTAACGAGCTCGAGCGACAATCAGGTCTTTTCCTGGAATATCGAGGCAAAAACAATGGAATTCAGTCTTTCCGGACATTCAAATTCAGTAAGATCCGTAGATTATTCCAGGGATGGCAAAAAATTGATCACAGGAGGTGTTGATGGAATGATCCTTATCTGGGACATCCAAAATCACACGCTCATAGACAGCATCCGAAACCCGGAAGAAAGTATTTCCGTTACCCGCTTCTCGCCGGATGGTACATTGGCCTTCGTTGCCGGATTGGATAATCCAATAAATATTGGAGACCAATATATCGGCAGACTTTGGGATTTGAAAACCCATAAAGCCACTATCCAATTTGAAGGGCATTTTGACCGTATAATGGACGCCGAGTTTGCCCCTAAAGGAAACCTTTTGGCAACCGCTTCCCTGGATCAGACTGTTCGAATTTGGAATTATAAAGATGGGCGATACCTACGGAGTCTTCCACATAAGCACTTTGTATTAGATGTAGAATTTTCACCGGACGGCACCAAAATAGCCACCGCCTGTGCGGATCGGATAGCCCGAATTTGGGACGTTTCCACCGGGCAGGTGCTTTTAAATCTGGTCGGGCATCAAAATTATATTTATGCTATTCAATTTTCGCCGGATGGTTCAAAAATCATTACATCAGGCGGCGACGGTACGGCTCGAATTTGGGATAGCGAGACGGGCGAATTAAACTATGAACTACGAAACTCCCTGCCCGGGCCAATAAAATTCATCCACTTTCTACCAGATGGAAAATCGGTGCTAACAGCTACAGATACGCGCGCTCAGGTCTGGCTTCTGGATGGATTTAAAATACTGGAAGAAGCAGAGCGTGTTTATCAAATTGACCATTTGCGGGCACAGCACCTCGACAAATACGACATGGTTCACTACCTCGTACCAGCCGGTTTTTCAGTGGAAGAACTTTACCGGGAAGGAGATCCCCAACGCATGTTGGGGATTGCAAATTATTTTAAAATGCTGGCACGGGAAGCAGGTCGAAAACAAGATGCCGACCCTTATTTTGAAAAAGCCGCTAAACTGAACGAGGAAGCTTACAGGCTACTTTCAAAAGAGTAGCTGAACGTGTAATTTTGACTATTTAGTCTCCATTCCCTATTTCAGGTGAACCAAATTCATGTCTTCTAAGTGATCCATGTCACTTTCCCCCATTGAAAAAACAAACAATTTTGTAGTATAAAATGATACTATGAAATTTGAAAAAATAATAGTTGACAATCTGAAATGTGCTGGGTGTGCAAACACCATTTCAAAAAACATTCGCCCTATATCCGGTGTTACTGACATTGTGATTGAGCTGGAAAAAAGCGAACTGATCATAGAATGTGACGACCAGGTTGATCGGGAGTCTTTAATACATAAACTAAGTACAATCGGCTATCCGGAACAGGGAACTTCGAACTTTCGCCAAAAGGCAACCTCGTACGTTAGCTGTATGATTGGTAAGCTTACAGACTAGAAAACGACAAGATGCAAATATTAAATGACTGGAAATTAATTGGCATACTCTGCCTCACCCTTGGCTTGGCTCCTTTTGTGCCAGAGCCCCATATTTGGGGCAAACTCAGATGGGTATTCGGCGGTGGTGTCGGTATGTCAACTATGGATTGGTTGGATTTGTTATTTCATGGACTGCCATGGTTGTTACTTATTCGCCTGGCTTTTGTTGAATTCTTTAAAAAAATGAAATCTAATGTCTAATAATCAGAGCTTTAAAGAGATAATTCAATCTGATACACCTGTTTTAGTAGATTTTACAGCAACCTGGTGTGGCCCATGCAAAGCAATGGCGCCTGTTTTAAAAGAACTGGTTGGGGAAATCGGCGAAAAGGCGCGGGTGATTAAAGTTGATGTCGATAAGAATCCGGCAGCGGCACAAGCCTATCAGGTGCGTGGGGTGCCTACTTTTATTGTCTTTCGCAATGGGGAGATTAAATGGCGTCAGTCAGGTATGCAATCCAAACACACGCTAAAAACAGTACTTGAGGAGTTTGCTTAAACTCAAAAGTACCGCAAAACAAAAAAGCCGGACAAATCCAATTGGATTTATCCGGCTTTTTTAGTGGTCCCACCAAGAATCGAACTTGGATCTTAGGTTCCGGAAACCTACATACTATCCGTTGTACTATGGGACCCAAGAGGCAATAAGCCTGTATTAAAAAAACCTTACACCAAAAAGGGGTGCAAGGCCTTTGTGATTCCGCCGGGGCTCGAACCCGGGACCCCTTGATTAAAAGTCAAGTGCTCTACCAACTGAGCTACGGAATCCTTTTTCCTCCTAAATTTGGCGCAATGAATGACCGCCTCCTTTTTTGGAGTGGCAAAGATAGAATCTATTTTTTTATTTACAAGTTCCAATTAAGAAAAAAACCAAATAATATACTGAAGGGTTCAATGAACCAAAGCAGAATGGCCAACCGCCTCTGTTTTGTCATACAGGGCATCTACAATATAGGCATTTATAGCCAAATTGGGCGCTAAGGTTTCGATGTTTTCGGTATCCGGAAGGGATACCGATTTTCAGTCTATATCGACTCCTGCCCCTTCGCGCCGCCGGTCAACGCCTGCCCGTGTAATTCCATTTAAAAAACTAACGGAGTTGACCCCGCCAAAATAGAGGGAGGATTGTTTCCATACCTTATATTCCGCTTCCGCGAATAGACGCTCCGGATCAAATTTAAATCCTGGTTCCAGGTTCCAACAGTTTTCCTGCCAGTGCATTCTGGCCTCATTAACGGCCTGGTCAATATCCAAACCAAAGTCCAGAAAGTAATAGATCACCTGCGCAATAGAATAAGGGATTCGGCCTGCACCACTACTGCCTGTTACCAGACTCAATTTTAAGTCCTCCTTTTTAAAGATCATAGTAGGAGCCATTAGAGAAGACAGACGCGTATTGGGTTCCCAGGAATGAAAACCGGCAGGCAGGAGGGCTGCTTCTCCAAGCATGTTGTTTAACTGTACATCTGTGCCGTCAATAAAATAACCGCATCCTTCACCATTTGAAGCTGTCAGGCTTACAGCATTCCCCTTGTGATCAATTATACTAAAATGAGTGGTGCTTCCATGTAATCCGGTTCCGACCGTTTTTTCCTGGGCTCTCACAAAATCAAATGCTGAAACAAGGGTCTGTAAATGTGCTGCACCACGTAATTCAGGCCTGGCTGTTACCCGGCTCAATTGTTCCAAAAACCAGCCGATCCGCACACCTCCCAGACTGGGAAGCGGGTTGGTATAAATCTGATAGTTTTTATAATCCTGCACCAGCGGCTTTCGCCAAATGGATTGGTATTGTTTGAAATCAGATGCCTCCAGGTGGCCACCCCCACTGGCATAATCCACTACAATCTTTTGGGCAATTTCACCTTCATAAAAAGCCCGTTTTCCGGCGCGCCATAAATACTCCAAAAAGTCGGCTTGTTTGGGCATGTAAAGCACTTCGCCCCGTTGAATTAGCCGTCCTTCCGGGAAAAAAACAGCTTGCGCTTTTGGATCAACAGCCAAAATTGGCTCCAGCAACTGGAAATCCAATGCCTGAAAACTATTGACGGAAACCCCCTCCCCGGCAGCCTGAATAGCAGGCTGAAAAAGCTCTTTTAAGGGCAGGCTTCCATGCTGTTCATATAATTCAAACAATCCATTCACCGCGCCGGGTACCCCGGTCGAGCCCATCCCGATATGAAAAACTTCCCGGGTATCTCCAAAGTCAACAGTCGTTGGATAAAAGTCAGACTCTGCCAAGCGTCTCTTTTTACCTGGTGTCTGACAGAAAAAATCCAGTAAGAGAGGTTTCGTACCAGCCATTTGCACCAAGGCAAAACCACCGCCACCTGCAGAAGACATGCAAGGCTCTGCCACCCAACTCATCAGGAATGCTGCGATGGCTGCGTCAACCGCATTGCCCCCCTCCCGCAAAATTAATTCAGCCGCTTCAGCTGTTTTGGAATGTCCGGCAGATACTGAAAATGACATGTATGAAATTCTTGATTTTCTGAACGCGCTCTAAGATAATGTCCTTTCAGCAATTCAAGAACTGGTGAAATACACCTAAACGGAAGTGGGTAAGGATTTACTTTTGTGTGAAATCAGTTATTGTAGTTCCATCATAACGAAACAAGCTTCCAAAACTCCCCCCAAACCAGATGTCTCCCAATCCATCTTCCGTGATGAATCTAATTCCCTCAAAGCTGCGTCCATCCAGTGTTGTAAAAGGAGTAAAGGTTTGCTCACCTTTTTCATTGGAAGCATTTGGATTGAAAATACAGAGCTCTCCTCTCCCACTTCCCAACCAAAACTTTCCGGTGCTGTCTTCGTATATACAGATAACATTATTGCTGCATAAGCCATCGTCTTCATTGAAATGTGTAAAAATGTTCCCGTCATACCGATCTAAACAACCGTTCCTGTTTCCCAGACTCCCAAACCAAAGGTTGCCTGTCTTATCCTGAAAACAGGAAAAAACCATATCATCACTCAGTCCGTCGGATGGCATAAAATGCGTAAAGGTTGACCCGTCATACCGATTGACGCCGTCGTGACTCATCGACGTGAGCCAAATATTTCCTTCCGTATCCTCCAGGATGCATTGGATAACATTTCGAGGCAGGCTGTCGTCATATACCGCTCCTTCATTCTGCAAAAAACCGGTAAACTCATAAGCACCGGAATCTTTCTGTTCCAAAGGGTCAAAACGATAAGCGCCACTCCCCCAGGTGCCAAACCAGATGTTCCCCTTTTTGTCATTCAGTAAACTTAAAACCAGATTAGCGTTCAGGCCCGGGCCCCATAGGTTCTCGTTTTCATCCCAGGGAATAGCTATATGAGTAAAGGTCTTTTTATCATATCGACAGAGTCCTGCATCCGTTCCAAACCATAAGTTACCGGCATTGTCTGCTGTGATACAGGAAATATAATTACTGCAAAGCCCATCCTGCATAGAAAAGTTGACAAAAGAAGTTCCATCGTAGCGATAGACCCCTTCCTTGTTGGTGCCAAACCACATGATTCCATCTGAATCTAAAAACCCACACCGCACAGCATCACTGAGTTCGTAGTTTTTAGTACTCTTGTGTTCTAAAACAGCCTGATTATTTTCTGATAATTGCGGTGCTTTTCGACCATTACAGGATAAAAAAATGAACAGCAACATCAAGCTCAAATAGTACATAATTGCTAACGGGGTTTGAACCAAATTAATATTCCCTCTTATCAACTTTTAAAGACTATACCTAATAATCCTTTTTCAATCCGATTCTTTGCAGATAATATCTTTCCACAGCAAATAGCCTTGCCGGTTCATGTGCAAACTATCCGAACTAAAGATATCCGGAGTCGGACGCTTATGCACATCTAGCATGGGATTCCAAACATCTATATAGAAAAGTTGTGGGTGGCTATCACAATAATCCTTTAGTAAAGAATTGAAAACCAGATATTGATCTTTGTATTCCCAGCGGGATGGACTGGGTTTTGCGCAAATAAAATGAATCTTTATATCCGCATCCGTTGCAAGTATTTTATGTACAATCTGCTTCGCTGTTTCCAGGATAGCTTCAGGAGCTTTTGCTGCAGCTATATCATTATCTCCTTCATAAATATACACTTCCATTGGATGAAATCTCAAAACAGTCTGGTCCAGAAAATAGAATAGATCAGACATGTGCGATCCGCCAAAACCAGTATTTAAAACTTCCATTTCATGGCAATCTTTATCCAGGTCTTCCCAAAAACGAATACTTGAACTCCCTGTAAAAATCACCAGCTTAGCTCCTTCAGGCGCTGATAATTCGGAAAATCGTTCAATATCTTCATCAAACCGATGTGGATCCTGTCCGTTCAAATTTGCACTAATAATAATCGAAAGGAATGATATGAATATTAATTTTCTCATCTGCACTTATGGGTTAATTTTTGAAAATAATTTTAGTTTAAACCAGATTGGAGTCGTATCAAATAAGACGATCTTAAGGTTATTGTTAAGGTAAAACGCTTGCTTTGTTTAACGCACAATTTATACATTCCTTTTTTTAATACCACCTTCGGAAGTTTTTTGGAGAGAAAAGAGTAGGATCTACGAGCGTTTTTACAGAGAGTCATTGTTTGAGATCAAAAAAAAAAAGACTGCCAAAACAAATTTTGTAGCCATCGAATTACCTCAAAATATATACCACTAGCGAATTGGTTTAAGTAAAAATCGTATTTTTTGATGTGGAACTTGAAGGAAGCAAAAAAGATATAAATGAGTTATAAGGGATCCAGAAAAAGGATCGGTTTTATCGTTGTCGTTAGATTAAGGCAGTGCCCCTTTTTGGAAGAAATCCTGCCGGAGTATTGTTTTTCTACCTGCCTACCCGCCTCATTTAAACCTGATAGAACGCCTCTGGCCGTTGCTACGAAAAAAGGCGATCAACTCCATTTAGTACCACACTATGTCAAATTGAAAAATGGTATCATCCGGTTTTTATAAAATATCAAAGAACACAAAGAGGAATTACCTTCTCTACCGACCTTAAATTTCTGGACTGTGGAAAATACTTCTTTTTATTTAGCCCAAACCACTTTGTGCCGGGTATATTGGATTATTCAGAAGCAGACTCATTTGATTTTATTATCGCATGATTAATATCCTCAAAAACAAACGCCTTATCTAAGAAAGAAAATAAGCCATTTTTTTCTAATTCCACCAACAGCAGCTCGCTGACTCCTGATAAGATAACATCGATATTTCTGGCATTATAGGATTTGATTATTTCTTTCAGACTTTGAAACCCAGTTGCATCAATCAATGGCACATAGCGCATCCGTATAATAATTGCCCTAGGCTTAATATTCGTATTCAGGATGGTTTCCTGAAACTGCCTGGCTGCCCCAAAAAACAAGGGTCCGTTGATTTCATACAATAAAACATCTTTGGATAAATCCTTAAGTTCATTATCAAATAAATTTTCTCCATTCCTTTCATCAGGAGTAACGGTTTGAATATTTACTGACTCGCTCATCCGCTTCATAAACATAAAACTCGAAAGCACTATTCCGACTTCTATTGCAATGATCAAATCAAAAATTACCGTCAGCAAAAAGGTGGTCAGCAATATGATGATATCAATTCTGTTGCCTCTTAAAAGTGACCTGAATTGGCGCCATTCACTCATATTATAAGCTACAACAACCAATATTCCTGCAAGACAAGGCATCGGGATTAACTTGGCATAAGGCGCAAAAAGAAGCATTATAGACAATAATACCAAGGCATGCATAATGCCGGCAATCGGAGTTCTTCCGCCGTTTTTCACATTGGTGGCAGTTCTTGCGATAGCCCCTGTAGCAGGAAGTCCGCCGAATATGGAGGACACTATATTTGCCCCTCCTTGTGCAATTAGTTCCATATTAGAACGATGCTTACCACCGATCATTCCGTCAGAAACTACTGCCGAAAGCAGCGATTCTATTGCACCCAATAAGGCGATAGCAAAAGCTGGCTGTATGAGAGATTGAATGGTTTTAAAGTCAACATGTGGCAATGTTGGCAAGCTTAAATGATTAGGTATTTCGCCGAAGTTACTTTCAATTGTATCTACCGGAATACCATAAACAGCTACAGCAATGGTAGATAGTAAAATAGCAACAATGGAGCCTGGAATTTTATTCGTTATTTTTGGAAAATAGATGATTGTGAGTATGGTCAATAAACTAATCGCAATGGCATAGGGATTCAGTTTGGCAAATGATTGAAAGTACAATTCCCATTTCTCTATAAAATCAGCCGGCACTTTAGCAAGGTGAAGTCCCAAAAAATCATTTACCTGCGACGAAAAAATGATAAGGGCAATTCCACTAGTGAAACCTACGATAAGCGAGTAAGGAATAAATTTCAGGAGATTCCCCAATCGGGCGATACCAAAACCTATGATGATAAACCCTGCCATGAAAGTGGCTATGGTTAACCCGTTCATACCATATTGCTGAACAATTCCATAAACAATAACAATAAAAGCCCCTGTTGGACCTCCGATCTGCACCCGACTTCCTCCAAAAACAGATATTATCACCCCCGCTATAATTGCTGTAACTAATCCTTTTTCAGGGGAAACTCCAGAAGCAATGGCGAAGGCGATGGCTAATGGCAGGGCCACGATTCCAACAATTACGCCTGAGACCAGATCCTTTTGCAGTTGCTTCCGGCTAACACCTTCTTTAAGTATTGAAAATAATTTTGGTATAAATTCCTTATTCATATTGTTTTTATTTGAAACCGCATACAGCAGGAGCCTGCAAGCTCCTCCCGCTTCTTTCACCTAAATAAGAAACCATTTTCCCGAAAAATACCGGAAAACCATGAAATAAATACTAGAAATCGATGAATCCCTGATTCCCGGTTACAATATGTGAATACTGCAACTCATAGACCGAATTGTACAACACGCTACAGCTAAAATCTGATCATCCTGGAAGGATGATTTTTTAAAATTCATACCCCCAGAAGAATACTAATCTGATGGCCAATCTACTCGTATTTACCGGATTTCTTCCGGCATGTCAGCAACTCCAAAGTACAGCACAACTCATTGCAATTGAAAGCCAAAGGAAAGAAATCATGCTAACTATTGCCACGGACCATGAGGCTGATGACGGACCTGTTGGACATGATGATACCGGGAAACAAACAAGTGATGGGTATGATGCCTCAAAAAGGAATAATAAATAATAATTTTCACCAGAACGGTATGAATAAGATGGGAAAAGATGATTATCCGGAACAGGGTATTTCCTGACTATCCCCGGAAATAATCTTTTATAGTTACCAGAAATACAAAGAACGTGTTTGGGAATTGCTTTTGGATGCAGCAGTAAACAAATGTTCTGTTCGACCTGCCTGCCAGCGATCTAAGGAGTGGGCAGGGGAATTTTTTCGCTCCGATAACAATCGAAGGATGCGGATTGCAAATCCCGACCAAAGGGCGGGGCTATCCGGCCAAGAAAAATAACAAAGAGGTGGATAAAATTTGCTGCTAATTCGACGAAGTGTGAATCCCAATCACGTTCTTAATCTACCACTAAAAAACTTGCCTTGTATTTTCTTTTGTTATCTCTTGTTACAGTAATATGGTAAACTCCATTTGGCAACCCTGAAAGGTCAATCGTGCTTATAGATTTGTTTAGGAAACCTTCATAAACCTTCAAACCCAGGTTATCAACTATTTCAAACCGGGTATTTTCTACTACTTCAGGTATTTCTAAATTAAACTGACCGCTATTTGGGTTGGGGTATAATTTAATTTTTGATTGTGGAATGTTTGATGATCCAACATTCGATTCTTCAGTTAATTTTAATATGAATATATCATCAAGTCCTCCATCTGTAGAAGTAAAATTAACAACGTTTTCATTTGGATCGAAATCTAACGTTCCTGTAAAATAACCTGTGATATAAACATTATTTATCTCATCTACCTGAATAGATAGTCCTTCTCCGCTTCCTGATCCACCAATTTTTCTTGCCCAAATAAAATTTCCATCCGAATCCATTTTTTGGATAAAAATATCCTCCCCTTCACCATCTAAGTAATATGTTTCAGCATTGGGATCAAAATCTACGGTTCCTGAAAAATGTCCCGTAGTATAAATATTATTTTCACCATCTGTTGTAATAGAATATCCAATATCATTATTAGCACCTCCAATCCTTTTCGCCCATACCAGATTTCCGTTCGGATCCAATTTTTGGATAAAAATATCTTCTCCTTCGCTTACTAAAAAAAATGTATCATCACCTGGATCAAAATCTACGGTTCCGTTAAACCTGCCCGTAATATAGATATTGCCCGTATTATCAACTGCTATTGAATTTCCTACATCATCTCCTGTATCCCCAAATCCCAAAGCCCAAACCAATTCTCCTTCTGAATCCAGTTTTTGTACGAAAATATCCCAGTAACCATTGGATGTTAATAAAAAACTATTCCCTTCCGAAGGGTCAAAATCTGAAATTGTCGAAAAATATCCAGTGCTATACACATTACCAAAATCATCGATAGCAATGGAATTACCAATATCTGAATTTGGACCTCCCATCCCCCGTACCCAAATTATATTCCCATCTGAATCCAGTTTTTGGACAAAAATATCTTTTGATCCTGCACTGGTCAGATCGAAAGCGTCATCATTCGGATCAAAGACTGCCGTTATCGAAAAAAAACCGGTAGAATAAACATTACCAAAATCATCAACTGTAATCGAAGTACCTTCATCGTGGCTAAGCCCACCACTGCCCTTAACCCAAATCAAATTTCCGGACCCATCAAGTTTCTGTGTGAAAATATTTTCCCCTCCCATCAAATAACTGGTTCCTGCATTTGGGTCAAAATCTGTCATTCCAGTATAAACACCCGTAGAATAAACACTATTTGATCCATCAACTGCTATTGAATTTCCTTTTTGATAACTAATTCCTCCTATGCTTTTAACCCAAATCAAATTTCCTTCTGAGCTTAGTTTTTGAATGTAAATATCATAAGACCCCTCACTGACCAGGCTGGTTGTATTGCTATTTGTATCAAAATATAATGTATCGCAAAAGTATCCAATTGTATAAATATCGCCCTCTTCATTTATTGCTATTGAAGCTCCAACATTTTCGCATGTACCTTCAGGTATTTTTACCCAGTCGAGATTTTGTGTTT